>CALBZE010000079.1 GCA_937889645.1 uncultured bacterium | reverse complement strand
GCGCCTGGAGCAGCTCGGGCGCCGGCGCGACGGCGCGCCCCTCCATCGCGTCCCAAGCGCTGTACGAAAGCGTGACCCGCCCGCGCAAACGCGCGAGCATTGCGGCCAGCCGGTGCCGCGCGGCGGCCGCCCGGTCCGCGGAGGGCGGCAGCGGCGCCGGCGAATCGCCGACCACGCGGTTCAGCCGCGCGCGGTCTGCGTCGGCGAGGAGCGGGTCGACGCCGCCCGCCGACACGCTCGTCGCATCCAGCCCGACCACGAAGACGTGCGGGCGCCCCGAGAGCCCGCCGGACGCGACGTCGGCGAGGTGCAGGTGCCCGCCGGTCGGCGTCCACGGCACGACGCGCTCCTCCACCGCCGCCGGCGCGACGCGCGTCTCCAGCCGGCTGCGGACGATCCCGACCGCCGCGCGCCCCGACGTCGCCCGCGTGAGCGTCGCCCGCATCCGCTCGAGCCGCTGGATCAGGATGTTGCGCGCAGTGTTCTCGACGACGTCGCCCTTCGGCACCAGCGACAGGAACGCGAGCAGCCCCTTCGCGACCTCGGCCGGCGACGTCCGCGACCGGTCGGCCGCGGCGCGGTTAGCGAGCGACGGCGTCGCCTCGACGAGTCGCTCGAGCAGCGCCCGCAGCGCATGGAGCTCCCGCGCCTCCCGGTCCCGCCTCTCGCGCGCCGCGTCCGCGTCGCCGTCCTCGTCCGGCGGCGGCGCGTCGCGGAGCGCCGCGATCGCCCGGTCGACGGCGGGCACGTACCGGTCCAGCCCCCAGCCGATGTGCAGCCGGCGCAGTCGCCGGGCGAGCGCGGTGCCGCTGACCGGGGGCGGCGCGCTCGCGGCCGGCTCGCCACTCGCCCCCGTCGCCCCGCGCCTCTCCTTCCCCGCCCCCTCCGGCGGCGCCAGGTCGCCCGCCTCGAGCAGGCGCAGGAGGATCTCGGCCGGGTACCCCTCCTCGAGCCAGCGGAGGTACGCCTCGGCCGCGCGCCCGACGCGCGTGCGGCGCGCGTCCATCCCCGCCGCGTACGTGACCGGGATCCCGAGCCGCCGCGCGAGCCCGGCCAGCGCCGCGCCGTAGACGTGGGGGTCGGTCGCGACGATCTCGATGCGGTCCCACGGGATCCCCTCCGCGATCGCCCGGCGCAGCACCTCGCGCAGCTCGTCCGTCGGCGTCGCCGCTGCGAAGAGCTCGACCGCCGGCCCCGGCACCCCCTCCGGCGGCGCGTGCAAGCGGGAAAGGGGGCCGGCGACGGTGCCGCCGCCCGGGGCGCAGTCGCCCTCGGACGCGCCACCACCCACCACCTCCTCGCCTGCGCTCCACAGCACTCCCGGCGGATCATCCAGTCCGATCACCGGGTCGGTCGGCAGAAGCCGCGCGCCGCCCCGCTCGATGAGGAGCCGCACCAGCCGCCCCGCCACGCCGCCCAGCGGGTGCCCCGGGAGGAGGTAGAGCGACGCGTCCGGGAGCGCGACCCGCCCCTCCCGCAGCGCCTCGACCGCAGCGGCGAGCACCGCCGGCCCGTCCATCAGGCGACGCGCGGCGAGACGCGACTCGACCTCCTCGAGCACCGCGGCGAGCGCCGCGATCTTCTGGTCGCCCGGCGCGGAGGCGCGGCGGACTGTCGCCGCGTCGATCCCCGCCTCACGCAGCGTCTCGATGCTGCGCCGAATCGCGTCGCGATACGCCGCCCCCGCCTCCGTCCCGAACGGCCCCGCCTCGCCCCGCGCGGCCACCGCGTCGATCGCCTCGTCGACGAGCGCGTGAATATCGAACTCGTCCGTCGCGCGCCACCCCTGCCGCGCCGCGTCCACCGCGACGACCTCGTGGGCCAGCTTCCGCAGCGACGTCACCTCCCATCCCACCCACGGCACGCCCGCCAGCGCCAGCGAATGGAGCAATTCGCGCCCCTCCGCGGGGCGCGGGCACACGAGCAGCTTGCGGCCGACCGGGTCCTCCCTGGTGACCCGCGCCAGCTCGACCAGCAGCCGGGGATGGGTGTGCGTGTCGGGGATCATCGAGCCTCAGAGCCTTGCCCCGGGCGGCGTCCCCGCCAGGTGCCACAGCCGGTCGGCCGCGGCGCCCAGCGCGGAAGCGATCTCGCGCAGTTCGTCGTCGCCCGTGAGGTTGAGTCGGTTGGCGGCCATGGCGAGGAGCCGCGCCTCGTCGGCCAGGTAGCCGGTGAACCGCCGACCCAGATACGACGTGTGAAGCCAGCGCGCGGCCGTCTGCCACGGCAGCTCCCCGCGGCGCGGCCGCTCGCGCAACAGCTCGCCGAGCATACAGGCCAGCAGGCTTGGTTCGCAAGACATTCGGTCTCGGACGTGGCGAGGCAAAGGTCGCGGTGGCGCCGGCGGCACGCGGCGTCGCGGCGCGGTGGGTGGAATGGTAGGGGGAGGGTGTGACAGTGGGTGGGCGTGACGGGCGCGAGCATGGCGGCCGGCGCGGATGGCGTGGCTACGGCGGCGGGCGTGGCGGGCGCCTCCTGGCGCCGCGGACAAGGCCGGGGCGCGACGGGCGACCGGACCGCCGCGGGCCAGCCAGCGACCGAATGCGCCCGGCGACGTCCGCCCCTACTCCCCCCTCCCCACCACCCTCTCCGCCGCCCGCGCGACCTCCGCCCGCAGCTCCGCCGGCTCCACGACCTGCGCGTCGGCGCCGTGCTCGAGCACGTGGCGCACGAGCCAGTGCACGTCGGCGACGCGCAGCCGCACCTGCACGCTCCCGTCCTCCAGCTCCTCGACCGGCCCGCGCTCGCGGACCCAGCGCGCGATCCGCGGCGAATAGCGCACGACCGCCTCGATCTCCTCGTCCGCGCGGTAGAGCCGGCCGCCGGCGATGTACGCGCTCGGGTCGAAACCGGGCGGGACGTCGAACGTCCCATCGACCAGCTCGGCGGTCACGATCCGGTCCAGCCGGAACAGCCGCACCTCGTCCCGCTTCGTGCAGTGCGCGATCGCGTACCACGCGCCGTTCGCGTACCCGAGCACGTACGGGAAGACAACCCGCTCGTCCGGCCGCGTCCGCCCCGACGACAGGTACGCGATCCGGCAGCGACGCCGCTCCGCGGCCGCCCGGCGCAGCACCGCGCGCACCGAGCCGTCGCCCGGCGTGCCGTCGTCGACCGCGAAGCGCTCGAGCAGCTCCTCCGGCGGCGAGGAGGCGACGTCGCGCTCGAGCCGCCGCGCGAACGCGAGCAGCTCCTCCCGCCGCTCCGGCGATCCGGCCGCCCCCGCCGCGAGCACGCGGAACCCGAGACCGAGGGCAAGCGCCTCGAGCGGCGAGAGGCGGACCGGGCGACGGAACTGCCCCGTCGTCCAGATGTGGACCCGTCGCCCGTCGTTCGTGATCTGGAACGCGTCGACGGTCCCCGCCGGCAGGTAATCCTCGCGCGCCATGACCTCCTCGATGTCGCGCGTCACCTGCGACGGCTCGACGCCCAGCGCCTCCGCCAGCTCTTTGAGTGACCGCGCCGCCTTCCCGCTCGCCGCCGCGACGACGTAGAGGAACCGCTCGAGCTGCTCGGCGGCCGTCGTGCGCTCCGGGGCCTTCGTACCCGACGTCGCCATCACGCCACCTCCCCGCCGTGCAGCGCCACGACCTCACGGGCCATCGCCTGCAGCTCCGCCCGCAGCTCCGCCGGCGACAGCACTTCCGCGTTCCCCTCCATGCCCAGCAGCCAGCGCAGGAACGGGTTCACCTGCCGCACGTCGAACGCCCGGACCGCCGACCCGTCCGGCCGCTCCTCGACCAGCTCGCCGTAGCCGTTCCGCTCCGCCCACAGCGACCGCGGGAAGCGGAACAGCACCTCCGCCCGGAGCGGCTCGTCGTCGCCCAGCTCCCACGCCTCCCGGTCCAGGTAGTCGTCCAGCCGGAAGTTCTCCGGGATCTCGTAGTCCGGCGTGTGCGGCCTGGCCTTGTTCTGCTTCACGTTCTCCATGCGACCGACGCGGAAGACCCGGATCGCGTCCCGTCCGACGTCGTGCCCGACCAGGTACCAGTTCCCGCGTTGGAAGACGAGCCCGTACGGCCGCACCTCCCGATCCGTCGCCTCGCCACGGTAGATCCCGTGGTAGCGGAACCGCACGACCTTCCGCGCCAGCAGCGCGTCCGAGAGCGGGCGCAGCCGCTCCAGCACCTCCTCCGCGCCCGGCCGGTCCACGTACAGCTCCGGCGTCGGCTCAAGCGATTCCGCGCTCAGGTCGAACGCCAGCTTGCGAAACGCCGACCGCGCCTCCCGCGCGAACGGGAACGACGGGAGCCGCGAAGCGACGTGCAGCGCGTCCGCCGCCGCGCGCGCCTCCTCCTCCGTCAGCACCACCTCGCCCAGGTAGTACGGCTTCCGCTCCCCCGACGGCGACGCCTGGTGTACCAGGCGCAGGTAGGGGAGATAGAAGTTCTTCTCGCTCAGCCGGTACGCCTCGACCTCCTCCCGCCCGTAGTTGATCTGGAAGCGCACCGTCTCGATCGGGATCCCCAGCGCCCGCAGCTCGTCCTTGTCCCGCTCGAACGTGCGACGCGCCGTCGCCCGGTCCGTCTCGTCCTCCGTTCGCCACTTCACCCGGTACGCATGGACGTTCTCCATGATCTGATCGACCGCGACCGGATACTTGTGGCCGACCAGGTAGGCGATCAGATCGAGCCAGCGCTGGAACTTGGTGATCGGTTCGGACATGGCGAGGGCTCGGGGTGTTGGGTTGGGAGGCGTGTCCGGACGCGCTCAAGATAACCACGAGTCGCGACACGGGCCACGGCAATGGACCCGCGGACCGATGACGCGCCGCCGTGCATGCACAGCGCGTCGAGCGATCGGCCGGCGAACGCCCGCGCGCCCCGGCACGGCATCGGGTACACGGACACGCGCC
>CALBZE010000078.1 GCA_937889645.1 uncultured bacterium | reverse complement strand
GGGGGCGGCCGGCCTTCGGCCGGCGGGTGGGAGCCGGCGACCCGCGGCTCCCGCCGGCGTCGCCGGCTGCACCCAGCTGAACCCGCGACGGACTCTCGGCGTTCGTGGGTGCGCTTGGGTCGAATATTTCCACCCAATTGCACACAGAAATCTGACGCGCGAAACCTGGGTGCGCTTGAGTGGAAATATTCCACCGAATCGCACACTCGTCCTCGCGATGGCGACGTGGGTGCACTTTGGTCGACGGGACCAAGGGGTTAGGGCGGGCGGCCCAGGGGGTGAGCGGTGGGCAACGCCGCCGTCGGCCGGGCGGGCGCGCTTTCGGCGCGGTGCGAAGCGGCTAGCCAGGGCGCGGCGCCGACCCGGGACCAACACTTCCTGCAGACAGAGCGCGATGGGTTGTGGGGGCAGGGTGTAACGTATTTGCGGAAGGGGGCTTGTGGTTTCCGGGAGGGTGGTGTCCGTCCCATCCGACCATGCAGATACAATAGCGGATTGGGACGGATCCGGCGACGCTCGGCCGGCCGCATGCGGTCGCCGCCCAAACGCGCGGCCCACCGCCCGAGCGGCTGGCCGGCACCCGCGGTGCTCGGAGTGGAGCGGTGCTCGGAGAGGAGCGGTGCTCGGAGTGGAGACGAAGGCCGCCGCTCGCGGGCGCCCGCGGCGGCCGGAATGGAGACGAAGGCCGCGCCCCCCGAGCCCCGAGCCCCGAGCCCCGAGCCCTGAGCCCTGAGCCCTGAGCCCTGACACCTGACACCTGAAACCTGACACCCAACACAAACCCAAACCGTACACCACACACAACATGCTTGACACCGCCGAAGGCATAACATTACCTTCGCGCGCCCCGAAGATACGCCGAAACCGAAAGGAAGACCCGTGGTCGATTCTGCTGATCTCGCAAGACTTCGTATCCCCCGTGACCCGGTCGGCGCATCCGCCGCGCCGGGGTCTCGTCGCCCGCTCTACATCGGGCTCGGCGTCATCGCGCTCGTCCTCGTGGCGGCGGTCGCGGCGCTCGGGCTGCGCGACCGGGCGATCGAGGTCCGCGTGGCGACGGCAGTGGCGCGGGGCGGCGGTGGCGGCGCGGCGGGCGGGCTGACCGCGAACGGCTACGTCGTTGCGCGGACGAAGGCGTCGGTCTCGTCGAAGGTCGCTGGGCGGCTGGTCTACCTCGGCGTCGAGGAAGGCGACGTCGTCCAGGCAGGCACGGTCCTCGCCCGTCTGGAGGACGCGGAGTACGAGGCGGCGGTGCGGCAGGCCGCTGCCGAACGACTGTCGGCCGAGGCGACGCGGCAGGAGGCGCAGGCCGCGGTCGCGCAGGCCGAGCGCGACCTCGAGCGCGCCCGCGCACTGGCCGCCGAGGGGCACGTCCCGCCGCAGCAGCTCGAGGACGCGGAGACGGCGCTCGCGGTGGCGCGCGCACGCCTGGCCGCGGCCGAAGCGCGCGTCGCGGCCGCCGAGCAGATCCACGCCGCCGCCGAGGCCGCGCTGGAGAACACGCGCGTGCGCGCGCCCTTCACCGGCACGGTCCTGCGCAAGGACGCCGAGGTCGGCGAGGTCGTCGCGCCGTCGGTCGCGGGCACGGGGCTCACACGGGGCGCCGTCGTCACCATGGCCGACCTCTCGACGCTCGAGGTCGAGGTCGACGTGAACGAGGCGTACATCGGCGGCGTCCGTCGCGACCAGCCCGCCGAGATCATTCTCGACGCCTACCCGACCGTCCGCTTCCCCGGCCGCGTCCGTCAGATCATGCCGACGGCGGACCGCCAGAAGGCGACGGTCCTCGTCCGCGTCGCGATCGAGGCGCAGGACCCGCGCATCCTCCCGGAGATGGGCGCGCGCGTCGTCTTCCTCGAGCCGACCGAGGGTGACGCCGCCGAGGCGACGGGCGGCGCCGCAGCGCCCGCGACGACCACGCCGCGCCGCGTTTTCGCGCCGGCCGCGGCGGTGCGCAACGAGGGAGGCGAGAACGTCGTCTACGTCGTCGTGGGCGACGTCGCCCAGCGCCGCGTCGTCGACGCCGGCCCGGTCTCCGGCGGCGAGCGCGAGATCCGGCAGGGACTCAACGGTGGAGAACGACTCGTCATCGACGCGCCCGAAGGGCTCGCCGACGGCGCACGCGTCCGCATCGCGGGCAACGACTGAACACACACGGAGGCAACCATGCCGCTGGTCGAAGTGCGGGACGTACGGAAGGTCTATCGGAGGGACACGGTCGAGGTCCCGGTCCTCGACGGCCTGAACCTCGACATCGAACAAGGCGAGTTCCTGGCGCTCATGGGCCCGTCGGGGAGCGGCAAGTCGACGCTCCTCAACCTGCTCGCCGGGCTCGACTCGCCCACCTCGGGCTCGATCCGGGTGGGCGGCGAGGAGATCTCGTCGATGAAGCCGAAGCGACTCGCCGCCTGGCGCGCGCGTCACGTCGGCTTCGTCTTCCAGATGTACAACCTGATCCCGGTCCTCACGGCGTTGCAGAACGTCGAGCTGCCGCTGCTGCTGACGCCGCTGAACAAGAAGCAGCGCCGCGAGCACGCGGAGACGGCGCTCCGCATCGTCGGGCTCGAGGAGCGGATGCACCACTTCCCGCGCCAGCTCTCGGGCGGTCAGGAGCAGCGCGTCGCCATCGCGCGCGCGATCGTGACGGACCCAACGCTGATCCTGGCCGACGAGCCGACGGGCGACCTCGACGCCAAGTCCGCCGAGGAGATCCTCGACCTGCTCGGCCGGCTCAACGCCGAGTACGGCAAGACGATCGTCATGGTCACGCACGACCCGCACGCGGCCGAGCGCGCGGGGCGGACGCTGCACCTCGAGAAGGGCGTGCTGGTCGGCGACGGCGCGCGCCCCGTCGCCGCGGGTGCGGGTGCCGTATCGGGCGCGGGTGCCGGCGCGGGCGCGGCCGGGGGCGAGGAGGGCGCCCGATGACCCGCGCCACGCTCGTCCGCGCCAACCTCGGGCGCCACAAGCGACGCACGATCCTGACCGTGCTCGGGCTCGGGATCGCGCTCTTCCTCTTCGTCACGCTGCAGACGTTCCTGCACACGCTCCGATCCATCGGCGACATCGGGAGCGAGACGCACCTCGTCGTGACGAACAAGCTCGGGATCGTCTTCCCGCTGCCGATGGCCTACCGCGCGCGGCTGCAGGCGATGGAGGGCGTCGAGTCCGTCGGCTACGCGAGCTGGTTCGGCGGGATCTACCAGGACCCGTCGAACTTCTTCGCCAACTTCGCCGTCGACCCCGAGTACCTCGCCATGTACCCGGAGATCGTGGTCTCGCCCGAGCACCGCGAGGCGTTCATGGCCGACCGCACCGGCGCGATCGTCGGCGTGCGGCTCATGGAGCGCTTCGGCTGGCAGGTCGGCCAGACGGTCACGCTGCAGGGCACGATCTACCCGGGCAACCACGACTTCACGATCCGCGGCGTCTACAGCGCCGGGCGCAAGGGCTTCGACGAGACGTCGCTGTTCTTCCACCACCGCTATCTCGAGGAGATCGCCCGCAACCAGGGGATGGACGGCGTCGTCGGGTGGTACGTGCTGAAGGTGACCGACCCGAACCAGGCCGCCGCGATCGCCCAGGCGGTCGACGAGGCGTACGAGAACTCGGCGTCGCCGACCCGCGCCCAGACCGAGAAGGCGTTCAACCTCTCGTTCATCGGGATGTACGGGAACATCGGCTTCTTCCTGAACGCGATCGGGATGGCCGTCGTCTTCGCGATCCTGATGGTCTCGGCGAACACCATGGCGATGTCGGCGCGCGAGCGCTTCTCCGAGATCGCCGTGCTCAAGACGCTCGGCTTCACCGACGGCGACGTGCTGCGCATCGTCGTCGCCGAGGCGGCGTGGATCGTCGGGCTCGGCCTCGCGCTCGGGCTCGGCGGCGCCGTGCTCCTCTTCAACGTGATGGACTTCGACATGGGCGGCTTCGCCCCGGGGCTCTCCGTCTCGCCCGGCGTCGCGCTCGGCGCTTTCGGCATCGGGCTGCTGATCGCCACCGCGAGCGCCGCGATCCCCGCCATGCAGGCGGCCCGGCTCAAGGTCACCGACGCGCTGAGGTACGTCGCATGAAGATCCCGCTGATCTACAACATCAGGAGCGTGCTGCACCGCCCGACGACGAGCCTGGCGACGGCGCTCGGCATCGCCTTCGTCGTCCTGACGTTCGTCGGGATGCTCGCGCTGGCGAACGGGTTCCGCTCGGCGATGATCTCGACCGGGCGGCCGGACAACGTGATGCTGCTGCGCCAGGGCGCGGACTCGGAGATCTCGAGCGGGATCAGCCGCGAGCACGCCTCGATCGTGCGCTCGCTCCCCGAGGTCGCGAAGCTCTCCGACGGCCGGCCGATCGCCTCGGCGGACGCCTACGTCGTGGTCGCCAAGCCGCGCCTGGACGGCTCCGAGACGCACATGCCCGTGCGCGGCGTCTCGCCGGAGGTGTTCGAGCTGCGCGACGAGGTCCGCATCATCGAGGGCCGGAGCTTCGAGCCCGGGCGCGCCGAGGTCATCGTCGGGCGCGGCCTCGTCGGCCGCATGGCAGACGTCGAGATCGGCGCGACGATCCGCTTCGGCCAGCAGGACTTCACCGTCGTCGGCCACTTCGAGGCCGACGGGAGCGTCTTCGAGTCCGAGGTCTGGGGCGACGCCGAGACGCTGATGGCCGCGTTCCGCGGGCCGGTCTTCCAGTCCGTGACCGTGCGCCTGGCCGACCCCGAGGCGTTCGACGCGCTCGTCGCCCGGATCGAAGCCGACCCGCGGCTGCAGCTCCAGGCCAAGCGCGAGCCGGACTTCTTCGCCGGGCAGGCCCAGTTCCTGGGCACGATGCTCGAGTTCATCGCCTTCTTCGTGACGATCGTCATGTCGATCGGCGCGGTGTTCGGCGCGATCAACACGATGGACGCGATGGTCGCGGCGCGCGCCCGCGAGATCTCGGTGCTGCAGACGCTCGGCTTCCAGCGTCGCAGCGTCATGGCCTCGTTCCTGGCCGAGGCCGTCGTGATCGCGCTGGCGGGCGGCGCGCTGGGCTGCCTCCTGGCGCTCCCGATCAACGGGATCCAGACCAGCACCGTGAACTGGCAGTCGTTCGGCGAGGTGACGTTCGCGTTCCGCGTCTCGCCGAAGATCCTGCTTCAGGGGATGATCTTCGCCGGCATCATGGGGCTGGTCGGTGGGTTCCTCCCGGCTCGCCGCGCGGCGAAGCAGGGGCTGGCGGCGGGGATGCGGAGGGGATGAGCCGGGCGACGACGTCCGCGCCCACGTCCGGATAGTCGGTGATCAAACCGTCGACGCCGAGGCCGATGAGACGCTCCATCGCCTCGGCGTCGTTCACTGTCCAGGGGATCACGCGCATCCCCCTCGCGTGCGCCTCCTCGACCAGCGCCGCGTCGACGAGCCGGTAGTCGGGGCTGTAGACCGCGGGGACGAAGCCGAGAAGGGCGAGGTCGCGGGTGAGGCGGGAGGCGCCGGCCGGCGACGGCGCACCTCCCTCCTCTTCCACCAGGAGCGACGTCGCCACCGTCCGGTCCATCGCCCGCAGCACCCGCAGCGTGCGCACGTCGAAGGACTGCACGATCGTGCGTTCCAGCACCCCGAGCGACGCGAGTTCGTCGTACAGCAGCCGCACGAACTCCGCCGGCGGCGCCTGGAGCGTCCCGTCCCACTCCGGCCTGCTCTTCGTCTCGATGTTGTACCAGACCGGCGCGCGGCCGAGCACCCGGACCCGCGCCTCGACCGCGCGGATCGCGTCGGACAGGAGCGGTTTCGACGCGGCGACCGGCCGCTGGCGGGGGAAGTCGGGGTGACCGCGCCGCCCGCAGTCGAATGCGGCGACGTCGTCGTAATCGAGCCGGTAGATCGCGAACCGCTCGCGGTCGGCCTCGGTGACCGGCCTGCCGTCCGGGTGGCTGCAGATGCGCGGGTCGAACCACGGGTCGTGCGACACGACGAGGCGACGATCGCGCGTGACGACGACGTCGAGCTCGACGGTCGTGACGCCCAGCTCCGCGGCCAGGAGGAAGGCGGGGATCGTGTTCTCGGGGAGGAGGCCGCGGGCGCCGCGATGGCCCTGGAGATCGAAGGTGGGGGTCATGGCGGACCTCATGCTAGCGTGGACTCGGCGCGCTCCGGCGCGGGCAGCACCGCGGTGCCACCATTGGCCCCGCGCGATGCCCGTGCCCGCGCGGGCGCACCCCAGCGGCACACGCCGGGGATCCACGCCCCCACCTTCCGGGCCGCTTGGGCGGGACTGCCCGATACTACCGGTTCGGCCCACCCGCCCATCCCGATCCTCCTCATTCCTCCTCCAGCCCGTACCGCCTCGTCAGGTAGTCGGCCATGTCGCGCAGGAAGCGGGCGTCGGCGGGGAGGCCGAGCGAGTCCGCGGGGACCGGGCCGGGGTTCGCCTCTGCGAGCGGGCCGAGCCGGTCGAACATGGCGCCGAACTGCATGCGGACCATCGACGCGTCGGGGCCGAGGTCGTCGTCCTCGACGGCGTCGACCGCCGAACGCAACCGTGCGATGATCTGCGAAATCTCGACCGTCCCGCCGGCCTCGATCCGGTCGGCGACGGCGTTCGTCTCGTCGCGGAGCGCGCGTACCCGCGCCTCCGCGGCCTCCATCTTCTCGCGTTCGTCGTTCATCACACTCACATCCTGCTCAGCTCCGCCTCCGCCGCGATGTGCCCGAACGCGGCCCAGTTGCCGATGTCGAGGACGCGGCGGAAGACCTCTCGCGCCCGAGCGGCGTCGCCGTTGTAGAGGTACCAGTTCCCGACGCCGTACCCCTGCGTCGCGAGCTGGAGCGCATCGCCCTCGCCGGCCAGGAGCGAATCGGGCGCGACGAGCCCCTTGTACATGAGCAGGCGACGGTGGTACGCGTCGTTCTCCATGATCTCCATGTCGGGGTAGACGTGCTCGAGCACCGCCGCCGCCTCCTGGTCGCGGCCGAGGCGACGCAGCGTCATGTACATCCAGTCGGCCACGGCGACGATCATGTCGTCGTTCGTCGCGACGTCCATGCACGCGCGGTACGCGTCCAGCGCCCCCTCGAAGTCGCCCTTCAGGTAGCGGGCGAGGCCGAGGTGGTAGTGGATGTTGAACTGGAGCGTCGTGCGGGGGACGTTGTAGCGGTTCGGCGCGCCGTCCGGCTCGATCTCGTCCGGCTCGCCGCGCACCAGCTCCGCCGCGCGCTCGAGGTCCGCGATCGCGCGGTCGAACTCCCGGACCGTGATCCACCGGTGCCCGCGATGGCGATACATGCGCGCGTCGCCAGGGTGCTTCTCGATCCCTTCCGTGAAGGTCGCGATCGCGTCGCGATACCGGCCGAGGTACGCCAGGCGACGCCCGAGCCAGATGATCGCGTCCGCGTCGTCCGGCGCGCGGTCGTACGCCACGCGCGCTTCCGCCAGGTTGGCCTCGAGCCGCGCCCGCGTCGCCGAGTCCTGCGCCGGGCGGTACAACGGCTCGCCGAGGAGCGACGTCGCCTCGATGGCGCGCTCGCCGGAGCCGTCGGCGCCGTCGGTCCGGTCTGGCGTCCCGCCGGCGCACGCGGACGCGATGAGGATGAGGGAGAGGTGTGCAAACACCCGTTTCATCGTCGTGCTCCTGTCGGAATGGTTGGGTTCCCGCCGTGCCTCGCCGAGCACCGCGCCACGATGCCGGCCGTCACCTGGCCTCAAGCACGGCGACCGCGTCGCCCAGCCGCAGCGCGCCCGGTCCGGCGTGGATCAGGTTCTGCCCGAACAGCACCTTCCCGCCCCGGTTCCGGTACGTCGCCAGCGTGCGAAGCGGCTCCTTCCCGCGCTCGCCCGTCGCCTGGTCCGTCGTCGTGATCACGCACCGCGCGCACGGCTTCACGACGTCGAAGGCGACGTCGCCGATCCGGATCCGGCGCCACCCGTCCTCCGCGTGCGCGCCCGCGCCGCGTACGACGAGGTTCGGACGGAAACGGTCCATTGGGAGGGGAGAGTCGAGGCGCGCGTTCAGCTCGTCCAGCGCCTCTGCCGAGATCAGCAGGAACGGGAACCCATCCGCGAAAGAGACGCGCCGACCCGGCGGAGAGTAACGCGCATCGATCGGCCGGAACGCGTCGTCCGGCATGTACACGATCCGCCGCGGCGCGCCCAGGTACTCGCTGATCCACGCGGTCGCCGGCTCCTGCACGATCGCGCCGGCGACGCGGTCCCGCCAGATCCGGACACCGAGCCGGGGGCCGTCCGCGCCGCCCAGCGGGAGCGCCAGCTCCCCGACGCCCGGGGCCGTGAGGATCAAACGGCCCGACGACAATTTGGGCACGATCAGCGCGAGCCGCGGCTCCTCGCGCTGCGTGACCATCTCGCCGTCGGGGTCCACGACCATCCACCGCCGGTCGTTGCGGATCCCGAAATCGTCCAGCTCCGCCGCGTCCAGCGCGATCCCGCGCGCGGACTTGAGCGGGTAGAAATTGAGCTGGACGAGCGTCGTCTGAGGCACGTCGAAACCCATGTCGGACTTGGCGTTGTGTGGGTTCGGCCGCGCCGGGGAGTACGCGGGGGCGGCGCGCCGTCGCGGACGGCGCGCCGCCCGGGCCGCAATCTCGACGGCCGGACCGCCGGCCACAAGTGCCGCGACGCACGAACCCGTTGCCGTCGATTCCCTCGGCGACTTACCTTCGTCCTCCCCCCGCTGGCTGGCCCCGATGCGCGCCCTCGCCGCGCTCACGCCGCTGGCCACAATAGCTCCCCTCGTCGCCCTCCCGTTTCTGGCTGCATGCGGCTCCGACGTCCCGTTCGACAGGTGCACGCGCTGGTGAAGGCGGGACGGTGAGCCGGGTCGGACCAGGGCACCGGCCTTAGCCGGCGAACGCGGCGTCGGCGACGAACACGGTGATCGCCGCGTACCCGGCCTGACCCACGAACCCCTGAGTGAGTAATGCGCGCCTACGTCTTCTGGCATCGACCCCGCCCGGGAACCGACCTCCGCGCCTACGAAGTCGCGCTCCGCGACTTCCACGAAGCGCTCGGCCGTGCCGGCGCGGTGGAGGGCTTCATCGCGTCCGAGTCGCACCGGCTCGACGGCGCGCCGTGGCTCCCGGGCGACGCGCCGGCGCCCGCCTTCCCCGAGAGCTGGAATCCGATCCTGGTCCGCCGGGTCCGGGTCGTCGGCTGAGGCCCGCGCCCCGCCGGGACTTGCCGGGATCGCGCCACGTCGACAGAATAGCGCGGCGCGCCGGGCCCGCGCGTTCCGGAGCGGGGCGCGCGCCCGGCGCGCTTTTCGTCGCCCGGCCCGCGCCTGACGACGGGCGCGGGACCCGCACACGGCAGCACCATCGCTTCGAGGAACTCCATGCTCACGGACATCCAGATCGCGCAATCCGCCAAGCTCCAGCCGATCGTCGAGATCGCGGCGAAGCTGGGGCTCTCCGAAACCGAGATCGAGCCGTACGGGCGCTACAAGGCCAAGGTCCCCCTCGAGGCGATCCGCGCCCGCGGCGAACCCAAGGGCAAGCTCGTCCTGGTCACGGGGATCAACCCCACGCCCGCGGGCGAGGGGAAGTCCACGACGTCGGTCGGGCTGGCCGACGCGCTCAAGCTCCGGGGCCGCAACACGGTCCTCTGCCTGCGCGAGCCGAGCCTCGGCCCGGTCTTCGGCGTGAAGGGCGGCGCCGCCGGCGGCGGCTACTCGCAGGTCGTGCCGATGGCGGACATCAACCTGCACTTCACCGGCGACTTCCACGCGGTCACTTCCGCGCACTCGCTCCTGGCCGCGCTGATCGACAACCACCTCTACCGGCCGAACTCCCTGCGGATCGACCCGCGCCGCATCGTCTGGCGCCGGGCCGTCGACATGAACGACCGCGCGCTGCGCAGGATCGTGGTCGGCCTGGGCGGGATCGACGGCGGCGTGCCGCGCGAGGACGGCTTCATGATCACGACCGCGTCGGAGATCATGGCGATCTTCGCGCTCGCCAGCGACCTGCAGGACCTGAAGCGCCGGTTCGGCGACATCATCGTCGCCTACACGTACGACCGGCAGCCCGTCCGCGCCCGCGACCTCGGCGCCGAGGGCGCGATGACGCTCCTCATGAAGGACGCCATCATGCCGAACCTCGTGCAGACGCTGGGCGGCACGCCCGCCTTCGTCCACGCCGGTCCGTTCGGCAACATCGCCCACGGGTGCAACTCGCTGATCGCGACGCAGGCGGGGCTCACGCTCGGCGACATCGTCGTGACCGAGGCCGGCTTCGGCGCGGACCTCGGCGCGGAGAAGTTCTTCAACATCAAGTGCCGGACGGGCGGGCTGCGCCCCGACGCTGCGGTCGTCGTCGGCACGATCCGCGCGCTCAAGATGCACGGCGGCGTGCCGAAGACGGAGCTGGCGAAGGAGGACGTCGCCGCCCTCGAGCGCGGGATGGAGAACATCATCGCGCACGTCGAGAACGTGAAGAAGTTCGGCGTCCCGCCGATCGTCGCGCTGAACCGCTTCATTACGGACACCGACGCCGAGATCGAGACGTTCGTCCGCACGATCGAGTCGATGGGCGTCCCGGTCGCGGTCGCGGACCCGTGGGGGAAGGGCGGCGAGGGCGTCCTCGAGGTCGCCGACGCCGTGCTCGACACGATCGCGAAGGGCGAGGCGGACTTCCGGCCGCTGTACGAGCTGGATCAGCCGCTCACGGCCAAGATCGAGACGGTCGCGCGCGAGATCTACGGCGCCGACGGCGTCGACTACCTCCCCGCGGCCAAGCGCGAGCTCGATCGCCTCGAGCAGCTCGGACTCGGCAACCTGCCGGTCTGCATGGCCAAGACGCAGTACTCCTTCTCCGACAACCCGGCGCTCCTCGGCCGCCCGAGCGGCTTCCGCATCACGGTACGCGAGGTGCGTCCCTCGGCCGGCGCCGGCTTCGTGGTCGTCCAGACCGGCGACATCATGACGATGCCCGGGCTCCCCGAGAGCCCGGCCGCCGAGCGCATGTCGATCGAGCCGGACGGCACGATCGTCGGGCTGGCGTGATGCAAGGAGGTGCGGCGACGGGCGGCGGCGACGCCGGAACCGCCGACGCACCGACGATTTCGGCTGGAACGGCGGCGCGGCGGCGGGCTCTGCCCGCCGCCGCGCCCCATCCACCGGCGACCGCGAAACCCGGCCGGCACCGCGCCCGACCGGCCGCCGCACCGGCAACGATCACGGAGAACCACCCGTGCCCCTGACCTCCAAGCAGCGCGCGTACCTGAAGTCCCTCGCCCACCCCCTCAAGCCGATCCTCCAGATCGGCCGCGAGGGCGTGACCGACGCCGTCGCCCGCACCGTCACGGACGCCTTCAACACCCGCGAGCTCCTCAAGGTCAAGGTCCTCGAGGCCGCGCCCGCGCCGGCACGCGAGACCGCCGAAGACCTCGCCGCCCGCATCGACGGCGCCGAGCTGGTTCAGGTCATCGGCCGCACCGCGATCCTCTACCGCCGACACCCGGAGAAGCCGGAGATCCAGCTCCCGGCGTGAGCGGCTCGCGCCTTTTCCCCATCCGGCCTCCTCGTTATCATGCAGCCGTTCGCCCCAACAAGGAGGAAAGCTATGCCGCCGACCCCGGACCGCCAGCCGCACGGCTCGCCGGGCGCCGACCGCCTCGCCGCGATCCGCTCCGCCCGGCCGTTCCTCTCGCTCCTCGCCGCCCTCTCCCTCCTCCTCGCCGCGGCCGCGCCCGCGCTCGCGCAATCGGCCGCGCCCGCCCGGCACTACTTCCCGCCGAAGGGAGAGTGGGAGCGACGCAGCCCCGCGGAGGTCGGGATGGACCCCGCGCTCGTCGACAGCGCCGTCGCCTACGCGATCGCGAACGAGACGTCCTGGCCGCACAACCTCCGCCGCGCGCTCGAGGAGTCGTCGCTCACCGCGAACGAATGGGGCGAGCTGATCGGGCCCGTGAAGGATCGCGGCGGGCCGGCCGGCGTGATCGTCAAGGACGGCTACATCGTCGCCGAATGGGGCGACGTCGAGCGCGCCGACATGACGTTCAGCATCGCGAAGAGCTACCTGGCCACCACCGCCGGGCTCGCGCTCGACCGCGGGCTGATCCGCTCGCTCGACGACCGCGTCGCCGACTACATGCCCCCCGAGGACGACGGCTTCGCCTCCGCCCACAACGCGCCGATCACCTGGCGCATGCTCCTCCAACAGACCAGCGAGTGGGAGGGGACGCTCTGGGGCAAGCCCGACAAGGCCGACCGCCGCCGCGGCCAGGACCGCGAGCTCCAGGCGCCCGGCACGTTCTGGGAGTACAACGACGTCCGAGTCAACCGCACGGCGCTCTCGCTCCTCCGCGTCTGGCGTCGCCCGCTCCCCGAGGTCCTCGAGGAGCTCGTCATGGACCCGATCGGCGCCTCCGACACCTGGGAGTGGCACGGCTACCACAACTCGTACGTCGAGGTCGACGGCCGGCGAGTCCAGTCGGTCAGCGGCGGCGGCCACTGGGGCGGTGGCTTCTTCATCAGCACCCTCGACCACGCCCGCTTCGGCTACCTCCACCTCCGCCGAGGCGTCTGGGACGGCAAGCGCATCCTCTCCGAGCGCTGGATCCAGGAGGCGACGACGCCCTCCGAGCTCAACCCCCGCTACGGTCTCATGTGGTGGCTGAACACCGACCGCCGCCAGTACCGCAGCGCCCCCGAATCCAGCTTCTTCGCCCTCGGCGCCGGCAACAACGTCATCTGGGTCGACCCCGACCACGACCTCGTCGTCGTCGTCCGCTGGATCGAGGGCCGCGCCGTCGACGGCTTCATCGCTCGCGTGCTCCAGGCGGTTCGGGCGCCCGCCACGAGCGACGCGGCCGTCACGAGCGACGCGGCCGCCGCGAGCGACGCGGCCGCCACGAGCGACGCGGGCGCCGCAAGCGACGCGGTGGCCCCGACCGCCGCGGCGTCCACGAGCGACACGGTGGCCCGGACCGCCGCGGCCGCCCGGTGACCCCGACGCCCCGGAGCAAGTAGATGATTCTCGCCAGCCGACAGTCTAGCGGGGACGACGCGGCGCAACGGGCGGCACTCGCGGGGGCCATCGCGCGCGAGCGACCCCTTGCACGCGAGCATCCCTTGGTACGCGAGCACCCCCTGGTACGCGCGCGTCCCCCGGCACGCGCGCATCCTCTAGCCCCCGCGCTCGTCCTCGCATTCGCCGTCGCCGCCTGCGCGCCCGCCACCACCCCGAGCCGCGCGCCCGCCGCCGCACCACCCGCCACGGCCGAACCCTCGCCCGCCGTCGCCCCGACGACCCTCGCCGCCCCCGTCTTCCCCGGCGCCGAATGGGAGCGCATCGAGCGCCCCGAGGACGTCGGCTGGTCGAGCGAGGTGTGATCGACCTGGGCAGGACGCTGGCCGAGCTCGGGATCGACGACGTCGGCGGGCTCACCGATCGGGAGAAGCAGGCGACGGTCGCGCACCTCCTCGCCGCGCGCTCCGGCGTCTTCCACCCGGCCTCCAACGGCGGCGACGACCTCGCCCACGCGCCGCCCCGCGGTTCCAAGGCGCCCGGCGAGTACTACCTCTACAGCAACTGGGACTTCAACGCGCTCGGCACGATCTTCGAGCAGGAGACCGGCAAGAGCATCTACGACGCCCTCGAGGAGGAGCTCGTCCGCCCCCTCGGGATGCGCGACTTCGACCGCTCGCGCCACCGCCGCACCGGGGACGCCAGCCAGTCGATCCACCTCGCCTACCACATGCACCTCGCCACGCGCGACATGGCGCGGATCGGCTACCTCATGCTGCGCGAGGGGAACTGGAACGGCCGCCAGATCGTCCCGCGCGACTGGGTCCACGAGAGCACCCGCCCGATCACGCGACGCACGGAGATGAACCCGCCCCACCGTCGCGAGGGTCCGTTCGGCTACGGCTACCTCTGGTGGGTGTTCGACGACCCGTCGCTCGGGCCGGCGTACGAGGGCGCCTTCACCGCCCTCGGAGCGTACGGCCAGCAGATCCTCGTCATGCCCGCGCTCGACCTGGTCGTCGTGCACAAGACCGTTCCCGGCGCCGACCGCAGGGTCACGCATGAGGAGTTCCTGGAGGTGGTGGCGATGTTGGTGGGGGCGGGTCAGGGCGCGCTCGTGGGGGTGGGTGGGCGATAGTGTTTCGGCGTGGCGGGGGGGGGGGGGG
>CALBZE010000077.1 GCA_937889645.1 uncultured bacterium | reverse complement strand
GGGGGGGGGGGGGGGGGGGGGGGGGGGGGGGGGGGGGGGGGGGGGGGGGTCGCGGTTGCTCCGGGACAGGATTGGTCGCGCCCGGCTCTGTGTGGAAACCAAACCAGTCTATCAGCGAAGTAGCGCCGTGAGCGCAATACTCCGTGCTTTTCGCGGGGCGGTAGAACGTCTCGAGGAGAGTCGCGCTTCTTGGACGGAGGGGTTAGATTGGCGGAAGCGGTTGTGTCGTCGTCCCTTGTGAGGATTGGGAGCGGAGCATGAAGGAGATCATGGAGCGGATCACGGTGGATCCGGAGCAGTGCGGTGGGCGTCCCTGCATACGAGGGATGCGGATCCGGGTGACGGACGTGCTCGACCTTCTTGCGGCAGGCCTCTCGTTTTCTGAAATCCTCGAGGAGATGCCGGCCCTCGAGAAGGAGGACATCGAGGCTGCGCTACGCTTTGCCAGTCGGAGGATCGATCATCCGATTCTCGCTGCATGAAGATCTGGCTGGATGCGTAGCGCTCGCCGGCGCTCGTGCGGTGGTCTTGACCAAGGACCGAGACTTCGGCGAGTTACTGGATCGATTCGGTCCACCGCCGCAGGTCATCTGGGTCACCTGCGGAAATACCTCCAATCGTGCAATGAAGCACATTCGCTCCACATCACTGCCTTTTGCACTGGATCTGATCCGGAGCGCAGAACCACTCGTTGAGATTAGCGACGTGAGATGATCAAGAGGCCGGCTGGGCGACCAGACGGTGCTTCTGTGACTTCTGCCCGCCCTCGAGAACATGATCGGTGTTGCAGCCATGATTCGCGTCCCGCCAATCCTGCTTTTCGCACTGCTCGCGCTAAACACGTCCGTCCTGCTCGCTCAGGACAATCCCCGCGTCACCATCATCGCCGACGCCTTCTCCGAGCGCGACGACGTCCGGCTCGACTGGGGCTTCGCCGCGCTCGTCGAGTACCGCGGCAAGCGCATCCTCTTCGACGCCGGGAACGACGCCGAGCTGCTCGCCGAGAACGCGCGGGCGCTCGGTATCGACCTGACGCGGCTGGACTTCGTCGTCGTCTCCCATCGCCACGGCGACCACGCGAACGGGCTGCGCCACGTCCTGTCGATCAACCCCGACGTGCCCATCTACGCCCCTGCCGGCGACGAGTACTTCGGGACGACGACGTCGCCTGCGTACTTCGAGCGCACGCGGCCGGAGCTCCCGGCGAGCATGAGGTACTTCGGCGGGAACGTGCCGGCGACGGTGACGCGGTCAGGGCCGTGGCCGACGCAGTTCAGGCGCGTCACCGGACGGGTCGAGCTCGCGCCGGGGATCGCGCTCGTCGCGAACCGCGACCCGGACGGCGCGTACCGGGAGACGCCCGAGCTGTCGCTGGTGCTCGACACGCCGGCGGGACAGGTCGTCGTCGTCGGCTGCTCGCACCCGGGGATCGAGCGGATCCTGGCGTCGGTGGACGCGAAGACGACGCCGGTGGCCGGGATCATCGGCGGGCTGCACCTCGTGACCACGCCGGAGGCGGAGGTCGACCGGCTGGTCGACGCGCTTCGGAACGAGTGGAACGTGAAGGCGCTCGCGGCGGGACATTGCTCGGGGGAGTACGCGTTCGCGGTGATGAGGCGGGTGTATGGGGAGAGGTACCATTACGCAGGGGTGGGGGCGACGGTCGAGTTTGCGCCATAGATCGCCCGCGGCGACACCAGCCGGCCACCCGCCGCGGGAAACCGGCCAGCCGGCGACTTCGTAGGGGAAAGCCTCTGTCTCACGGTCCCGGCCGACCTACGACGCACGCCGAATCGGGGGCCGAGGTGCTCCGGTTCAGCGGACCGCCGCGCAAACCGAGATGGAGGATGCGATGTCCCCTGCGATCAACTCACGCAACCCGTTCCTCGGCCTCAGACGTCGCACCGACACACACTTTCTCGCCACCGCCGCCTGCGCCGCAATCGCCTTGCTCGCCAGCTGCCGCGCCGGCGACGCCCCACCGGGCAGCAGTCTCGCCGACGCCTCCGACTCCGCCGGCGCTGCGACCCTCGCCGATGGCGCCTCCACCGCCGACCTCGCTTTCCCGGTGGAGACCGCGCCCCCCGACACCGTCCACATGCGCGTCGCGTGGGAGGTCGCGCCGGGGCGGCACCCGGCGGCGGACTCGCTCGGCGTGGTTTCGGGCGTGACGCTGGATTCCGCGGGGTACGTCTACGCGACCGACCAGCTCAACTCGAAGATCTGGGTCTTCGACTCGCGGGGCCGGTTGTGGGGCTCGATCGGCCGGAAGGGGGAAGGGCCGGGCGAGTTCGACATGCCGACGGGGCCGGCCATCGGGCCTGACGGGCGGCTGTACGTGCGCGACATCGAGCGCGTCAGCGTCTTCGGCCGCGACCCGGGCACCGGTTTGCTCTCGAGCTTCGAGACATCTTACCCGGGCCCGCTCTACCCAGACTACCTGTCCATGCGCGGCACGCGGTTCGAGGCGTCGGGCGCGCTGTTCTACCCCGGGCAGGCGTGGCGCACGGGCCAGGGGGCGCGACCGTGGGTCGTTCGCTTCGTCGACGGTGCCATGGCCGACACGATCTTCGTGCCGGAGTATGCCAACGAGCCGGAGCCGACGGCGTGGGTGCGACTCGAGGGACGGGGCGGGCGGATGCTCCCCGGCCTCAACCACGTCCCCTTCGCGCCGCTCCCGGTCTGGGACGTGACGCCCGAGGGCACCGTGATCAGCGGCGACGGGATGTCGTACGTGCTCGTCGAAACGGATCGGGACGGGCGGGTCCTCGCGCGGTTCGGCAGGAACGTCCCGCTCGATCCGATCCCCGCCGCCGAACGGCGCGACAGCGTCGCCGCGCTCAAGGCGCGGCTGGACTCGATCCCCGTCGGTCTCGACCGCGTCGGCGGGATGCCCGAGGCGGTCCGCAAGCTCGACGTGCCGCGTCGCTACCCGGCGTACATGGCGGTCTATGTGAGCCAGGAAGGCGACGTCTGGGTGCGCCGCTGGCCCGTCGGCGGCGGCGACCGCACGGTCTTCGACGTCTTCGCCCGCACGGGCGAGTTCCGTCACACCGTCGTCCTGCCGCGCACGATCATGGTCGAGATGACGCCGTATCTATCCGGCGACGTCGTCGTCGGCGTGGCGCGGGACCCGGTCACGGACGAGAGCATCATCCTGCGGTTCGAGAAGGGCGAGTCGGGGTGGGGGGGAGGCGCCGGCCCGGACGCGATCGCGCCGCGGCGGCCCGACCGCGGCCGGCTGCTCACGGCCGGTCGAGCCGAAAGCCTACCGGATCGGGCGTCGGCGGCTTACTCTACCCTGGAGCGGTTATGCAACGCTCACCACGCCTCACGTCATCTCCAGGGAGTAGCGGGCGGTCGGCAGGGAAGCGCGGCGCCCGTGGGCCCGCGCGTCGGAATCCGACCGCACGTCGGTTCAACCGCGAACTGGAGGTCGCGATGTCATCCATCGCATCCTTGGCGCCGCAACGGCGCCGGCTGCCGGTCATGCTCGCGGGCGCGGCCGTCTGCGCGGCGTGCGCCGCCGGGGACCGGACGGGCGGCGAGTGGGCCGGATCGATCGTGGACAGCGCGGGGATCAGCGTCGTCACCAACCCGGCGCAGGGGTTGTGGCGGGCGGCGGACGCATGGACGGTCGTCGAAGACCTTGTGATCTCCGACGGCGCGACGCCGGGGCTCGAGTTCGGCGAGATCGTCGACGTCGACGTCGACTCGCGCGGCCGGATCCTGGCGCTCGACGCGATGGCGAGGGCGTACCACGTGTTCGGCCCGGACGGCGCGCACCTCTTCACGGTCGGACGGCCGGGGAACGGGCCCGGCGAGTTCGCGGATCCGTTCCAGCTCCTGGTCCTGCCCGGCGATTCGGTTCTGGTCCCGGACGTGGGGACGACGCGCGCGAGCGTGTTCGCGCCCGACGGCTCGCTCGCTCGGAGCTTCTCCGTCGATTTCCTGGATCTGGCCGCGCGGCGGTGGGGCGTCGCCGGAGACGGGAGCGTGGTCGCCCGGCGCGCGGCCGCGGCGGCCGACGTGATCGTCCGGCTCGACCCGAACGGCGCGGTCGAGGACACGATCGTCCACCTCGAGAGCCCCTACCGGCCGTCCGACTCCGATGCCCGCCCGACCCTGCTCGCGCCGGTGCCGGTCTGGGCCGCGCTCCCGGGAGGCGGCGTCGTACACGGCCACAGCCACCGCTACCGCGTCACGGTCGCCGACGCCGCGGGCGCGACGCGGCTGCTCTTCCGGCTGCCGGTGAGCCCGGCCGCCTTCTCCGATTCCCATAGGGAAGCGATCCGCGCGGGCTTTCGCGACATCGCCGCGAAGCAGGGCATACCGGAGGCGGCCGTCGACCAGATCATCGCGATGGTCGCGTTCTGGGACGAGCTTCCCCTGATCGCCGATCTGCTGCCCGGCCCGGACGGCTCGTACCTGGTCCAGCGCGCGGCGGCGCCGCGGGACATGCGCTTCGATGTGCCGAGCATCGTGCGGTTCAGGGTGGAGGCGGGCGCATGACGCGGCTCGACCCGGCGCCGAGGCGCGTCGCCGGCCCGTGGCGCCCGGGTGGAAGCAGGCGAATCGGGCGGCTCGTCCTCGCGCTGCCGGTTGGTGCGGTCTTCGGCTGCGGCGCCGAGGCGCCGGTTCGCGGAGGCGATGTGGCCGCGGACACGGTCAGGATGCACATCGCGTGGGAGGTCGCACCCGGCCGGCACCCGGCCTCGGATTCGCTCGGGCTGGTCACGGGCGTCGCGGTCGACGCGGCCGGCAACGTCTACGTCGTCGACCGGTTCAACGCGAAGATCTGGGTGTTCGACGGTGAGGGTCGGCTGCGTACATCGGTCGGGCGGAAGGGGGAGGGGCCGGGCGAGTTCACGGTGCCGACGGGACCCGGGATCGGGCCGGACGGCCGGCTGTACGTGCGTGACGAGCAACGCGTCAGCGTGTTCGGTTCCGACCCGGCCACCGGGCTGCTGACGCGGTTGGAGGCGTCGTTCGCGGGTCCGCTCTACCCCGACTGGACCTCGACACGAGCCACGAGGTTCGAGGCGTCGGGCGCGCTGCTCTATCCCAGGACGCGGCGGCGCATCGGCCAGCCCGCACAGAGCTGGTTCATCCGCTTCGTCGAGGGCGTCATGGCCGACTCGATCTTCGTGCCGTCGCACGCCAACGCGCCGCATCTCGCATACGCAGAGCTCGGCGGGGTCGACATCCTGATGCTCCCGGACCTCAGCCGCGTCCCGTTCCAGCCGCTCCCGGTCTGGGACGCGACGCCGGAGGGCACCGTGATCAGCGGCGACGCGACGTCGTACGAGCTCGTCGAGACCGACCGGGAGGGAAGGGTGATCCGGCGGTTCTCGAGGAACGTCCCGCTCGACCCGATCCCGGAGGCGGAACGTCGGGACAGCATAGCCGCCCTTCGCGCGCGCCTGGACTCGATCCCCGGGGGCCTCGACCGCGTGAAGGGGATGCCGGAGGCGGTCCGCAAGCTCGACGTGCCGGACCGCTACCCGGCGTACATGGCGGTGTACGTGGGCCGGGAAGGCGATGTATGGGTCAGGCGTTGGCCGGTGGGCGGCGGCGACCGCACGATCTTCGACGTGTTCGCCCGCACCGGCGAGTTCCGGCACTCGGTCGTCCTCCCGCGTGCGATCCACGTCGAGCCGACGCCGTTCCTGTCGCGCGACGTCGTCGTCGGCGTGGCGAAGGACCCGCTCACGGACGAGAGCATCGTCCTGCGGTTCGAGGCGACGGCGCCGCGTTGAAGGTTGCCGGCGCCCCACGCCGACGTGGGGTGCCGGCCGCGACGCGTGACGGCCGTGCCGGGTGTCTTACGCCGCCGCGGTCCCCTCCTCCAGCTCCACCCTCCGCACCTCACCAAGCCACAGGATCCGCCGTACGCGCATCGCCATGAGCGCGGCGACGGCGGCGAGCGCGAGGACGAAGCCGGTCCAGATCCCGGCGGGCCCGATCGGCGTGCGGAAGCCGAGGACGTAGGTGGTGGGGAGGCCGATCCCCCAGTAGCCGACCGCGGCCAGGATCGTCGGGATCCGGGTGTCGGCGGCGCCGCGGAGCAGGAAGATCCCGGCGACCTGCGCGCCATCGAAGAGCTGGAACGCCGCGGCGAACGCGAGGAACGTGGTGCCGAACGCGAGGATCGACGGGTCGGCGGTGTAGAGGCCGATCAGCGTCTCGGGCGCGGCCACGAAGACGAGCGCGCACAGGCCCATGAAGCCGAGCGCGAGGATGTACGTGCCGGCGACGGCGCGGCGCACGCCGCGCGGGTTCTGCGCGCCGATGTGCTGGCCGACGCGGATCGAGCCGGCGATGCTCACCCCGAGCGCGACCATGAACGTCGTCGTCGCGATGTTGATCGTGACCTGGTGCGCGGCCAGCTCGACGGCGCCGAACCACCCCATCATGACGGCGGCGAAGGAGAAGAGGCCGACCTCGAGGCCGAGCTGCGCGCCGATCGGCAGGCCGATGCGGACCATGCGGTCGAGGATCGGCCGGTCGGGGTGCCAGCGTACGCCGTCGAACGGGCGCAGCCGCGGGTGGCGGACCAGGTAGCCGATCATGGCGAGGAGCATCGCCCAGCGGACGAGCGTCGTCGCCCAGCCGGCGCCGACCACGCCCATCGCGGGGATCCACCCCTCGACGCCCCAGATCAGGATCCAGTTCGCGACGACGTTCACACCCAGCCCGAAGAAGGTGATCACCATCGGCGCGCGGGTGAGTCCCATCCCCTCGAGGTACTGGCGGAACGCGGTGAAGAGGGCGACGGGGAGCGCGCCGAAGGCGAGGGCGTACATGTAGCCGCCGGAGAGGTAGGCGACGTCGCTCTCCTGCCCGAGCCAACGCGCGATCGCCTCGCCCTCGAACGAGACCCACGCGAGCGGGATGCTGAGCGCGGTGGCGAGCCAGAGACCCTGGATCAGGACCTGGCGGCAGCGCTGGAGGTCGCCCGCGCCGTACGCCTGGCTCACGAGCGGGCTCATCCCCATCACGACGCCGAAGCAGATCTGGAGCGCGGTGATGTGGACGGCGTGCGAGAACGCCGCGGCGGCGAGCGGCGTCGCGCCGAGCCGGCCGACCATGAGCGTGTCGACGGTGTTCATCCCGACCTGCCCGAGCTGGCTCCCGACGATCGGGCCGGCGATGCGGAGCAGCCGTTGGAGCTCGTGCAGGAAGAGACGCGTTCGTCGCGCGCGGCCGGGCGCGGTTTCGCCGGATGCGCGACCCACGGGCCGCGACGTCGTGGTCGATCGAGCGGTCATGGTCCCCAACCCTCGACGCGGTCGCGTTAGAGGGCTTATCTTCCCGTCATCCCCTGAACTGGACGTTCGGCGCGGAGCCGCGCCGTTCGATCCGGCGCCGGCCGGCTGGTCGCCGGGCCGGTCCGACGAAACGACCTGATACCCCCGAGGCACGCGATGATTCCACGTTGGGTCCGATTCCTGGTGGGCGTGGCGGCGCTGGGCGTTGTGAACGCGCCGGCGCTGGCCCAGGAATCCGCGCAGAAGTCCGCGAAATGGGACATCACCGAACCGCACGGCCCCGGCGAGACGATCGAGTTCATGACCGACGAGGGGACGTGGATGGCGGTCGACGTCAGCCCGGACGGGAAGATGCTGGTCTTCGACCTCCTCGGCGACATCTACATCATGCCGATCGAGGGCGGCGAGGCGAAGCTGCTGCTGGGCGGGCCGGCGTACGAGACGCAGCCGAAGTGGAGCCCTGACGGCAAGAGGATCGCCTTCACCAGCGACCGCGATGGGCTCGAGAACATCTGGGTCGTCGACGCGGACGGCTCGAACCCGCGGCAGATCACGAAGGAGCGCGAGCGGCAGGTGATGGACCCGATCTGGTCGCCGGACGGGCAGTACATCATCGCGCGCAAGCACTACCGCAACACCCGGTCGCTCGGCGCGGGCGAGATGTGGATGTGGCACATCGGCGGCGGGAGCGGGCTGC
>CALBZE010000076.1 GCA_937889645.1 uncultured bacterium | reverse complement strand
GGCGAGCACCGCGGCGGCCGCCCCCGCGCCGGCCGAAGGCTCGGCGCCTCCCGCCGCCGCGTCAGCGGCGGCCGTCCCCGCCGGCCGAAGGCCGGCCGCGCCCGCGCGCCGAAGGCGCGCCCGCCGCCCCCGCCCTAAGCGCCGGGGTGTGCGCCCACGCTTGGGAACGGCCATCGCGCCCGTGCCGGTGAGCGGCTAGCGCCTGCCACCTCTGCCCGTCAGCTCCCTCACCAGCGCCTCCGCCTGATAGATCTGCCGCAGCGCCATGAGGATCCCGGCGGAATGCACCCCGACCGCGCGGGCGCCGGTGTCGGTGCGGAAGAGGAACTCGTTGGGCAGCCCCTCGATGTTGCTGTCGAACGCGACGCCGACCACCCGCGCGTCGCGGTCGATCATGGGGGAGCCGCTGTTGCCGCCGGTGATGTCGTTCGTCGTCACGAAGTTGATCGGCGTGTCCATTTCGATGTGCTCCCGGCGGCGGGCGAACGATTGCGGGACGGTCCACGGCTCCGCGTTGTTGAAGCTCGCGGCGCGGTCGAACAGTCCGTAGAACGTCGTGTGCGGCGGGGCGACGGTGCCGTTGTACGGGTAACGTCGCACGACGCCGTCGCTGATGCGGAGTGTGAAGGTCGCGTCGGGCGGGAGCTGGGTGCCGTAGACGGCGAAGAGTGCGCGGGCCAGGCGCTCCTGGAGGACGGCCTGCTCGTCGTTCAGCGCCTGCATGCGGGGTTGCAGGCGACGGCGCTGGTCGTCCATGTGGCGCGCGAGGCGGATCATCGGGTCGTCGCTCGCGTCGAGCGCGGCGGTGCCGCCCTGGATGAGCGACTCGCGGAACTGCACGTCGGCGACGCGGGTGGTGCGGACCAGGCGCTGGGCGGCCTGGAGCGGCGTCTCGCCGTCCTGGAACGCGAGCCGGATGAACGGGTCGTCGGGCGGCAGCCAGCGGCGGGCCAGGTCGATACGGATCGCGAGCGTGCGCGCCCCGATCTCGGCGTTCACCGGCGTGGGCCGGCGGAGGAGCTGCTCGGTGGGCCCGACCTCCTGTGGGCGGAACCCCTCGAGGCGCTCGGCCTCGGGGCGGGCCATCTCGCGGATGTAGCGGACGAGGGTGCCGGCGAGCTGGGAGTACGGGTCGCCGAGGAATTCCCAGTTGTTGATGTTGAGGCGCGGGGCGACGTAGAGCTTCTCGCGCTGGACGTCGGCCATCTCGTCCCAGACGTCGCCGTACTGGCTACGGAGCGAGGCGTCGCCCTGGACGCGGCCGCGGAACTCGCGCTCCCACCGGATCTTGGTGCCTACCAGCGTGGTGTCGCGCAGGCCCGCATACTGGCCGGAGTAGGCCTTGATGCTGTTCTCGATACCGAAGAGCTGGTCGCGGACCTGGCGCTCGGCCTCCGGCCCCTGCGACGCGACCCAGCGCAGGAAGTCGCGCTGCCCCTCGAGGTACTGGATCAGGAAGGGGTGGCGGAACTGCTGCTCGTACATGAGCTGCGAGACGGTGATCTGGCGGCTGGTCGAGCCGGGGTTGCCGGTAATGAAGACCAGCTCGCCCTCGCGTGCCCCGTCGGCGTCCCACTCGAAGTAGTTCGGCGTGCGGACGGGCGTGTTGCCGTCCGGCTCGTAGGCGCGGACGAAGGCGACGTCGAGCGCGTAGCGCGGGTAGGTGAAGTTGTCCGGGTCGCCGCCGTAGTAGCCGGCCTGCAGTTCGGGCGCGAAGACGAGCTTGACGGGCTGGTAGCGGCGGTACTGATAGAGGCGGTACTGGCCGCCGTGGAAGAGCGGGACGACCTGGCACTGGAGCCCCGTCGCCTGCTCGCATTCCGCGGTGATCGCCTGCGTCACCTCCTCCCTCGCGCGCGCCGCGGCGACCGCATCCTTCCCGGCGGTCGCGGCCTGGACGCGCTGGGTCACGTCGTCGATCCGGACGAGCTGGTCGAGGAAGAGGCCGGGGCAGGTCAGTTCGCGGTCGCGGGTCGGGGCGTAGTAGCCCTCGACGATGTAGTCGTTCTGGTCGGTCGAGACCGCTTCGATGCAGTCGCGGGCGCAGTGGTGGTTGGTCATCACGAGCCCGTCGGGCGAGACGAAGGAAGCGGAGCAGATCTCGCCGAAGCGGACGGAGGCGAGTCGGACGCGCTCGAGCCACTCGGGCGTCGCCTCGAAGCCGTAGGTCCGCCGCCAGTACTCGAGGGGCGGGTTCTCGAACGTCCACATCGTGCCGAGCTCGAGGCCGGTCAGCGTGACGCGGTCGGCGGTCCGGAGCGCGGCCTCGGACGGCTGGAGCGGGTCCTCGACGCGCTCGGCCGCTGCGGGCGCGGGGCGTTCGGGCTCGGCGCGGCCGCCGCACGCGGCGAGCAGCGCGAATGCCGGGGCGATCACGAGTGCCGCGAAGGCGGCACGGCGGTTGGATTCGAGTGCGCGGATCATGGTTCGCTCCAGGGAATGCATGGTCCGGTGCAACGTCGCAGCGATGGTGCTCGGGCCCGGCCGGTGTCCGGCCGGGCGGCCGACGGCCCGCGGCGCTCAGGTCGCGCCGAGGTAGCGGCGGAACGGGCCGGGGAGCGCTTCGATCCCTGCGCCGTCGGACGCGCCGGAGGACCTCGGCGCGTCGGGTGCATCGGGCGCGTCCGGCGCATCGGGTGCGTCCGGCGCATCGAGCGCGTCGGGCGCATCAGGATCGTTCGGCGCGTCCGGCTCGACGCCGCTCAGGGTGTGCCAGAAGAGGTGCGCTCCCGAGCCCGGCCGCGCGGCCGCGGCGAGGAAATCGGCCGCGGCCTTGGCGGTGTAGGTCTGGTCCAGCACGACCCCGGCCGCGGCGAACGTCTCGGCGGCGTCGCGCGCCTGCGGCGTCGGCCGGCCGTACCCGTCGCCGAGCTGCTCGTGGCTGAGCCGGACGCGGCCGATCGCGGCCTGCGGCGGCGGCGCGGGGACCCCGGCGGCATGCAACAGTCGGACCGTCCCGGCGACCAGTCGGCGGAGCGCGCGCCGATTCGCGACCAGGCGGCTCGTGATGCGGACGGCGCGGACGCGGGTCTCGAGGCCGGCGAGCGCGAAGGCGACGGCCAGCCCGGCGGCGGTCCCGAGCGTCCCGCCGGCCACCCACACCTCCTCCACCCGGGGCGCCTCGCCCGCCTCGATCTGCTCCGCCAGCTCGAGCCCCGCGCTGACGTATCCAAGCGTGCCGATAGGGTCGGACCCGCCCGGCGCGACGACGAAGATGCGCTCCTTCCGGTAGGCATGGCGCGCCCGGAAGAGCGCGAGCGGGATCGTCTCCATCCTCGGCGTCCAGCGCAGCTCCGCGCCGAGCGCGTGGTCGAGGAGCAGGACGCGCCGCACGTGGTCGGTAAGCGGCTGGGGGAAGAGGCAGAGCGTAACGTCGAACCCGAGTTGGCGGCCGTAGACGGTCGTCGCGAGCGCGTGGTGCGAGCCGGTCGCGCCGGCCGTGACGAGCCGCGTCGCGCCGAGCGCCCGGGCGTGCGCGAGGAGGAACTCCAGCTTGCGGACCTTGTTGCCGCCGTACGGCAGCCCCGACTGGTCGTCGCGCTTGATCCAGAGGCGCACGCCATCGACGCCGGCGACGTCGAGCGCGAGCGGCTCGACCGGCGTCGGGAGCGTGGCTAGCGGGAGCCACGGCAGGCGACGCGCGGCGCCGGGGTAGCGACGGAAGAGCGCGCACGTCTGTTCGTCGCTGTATCGGGCGGATTCCATCATCGGCTCACCTCCTCCGCGTCAGCGGCTCACTTCCTCCGCCGCGCGCTCGGCGACCGCGGCCGCGAGCGCCATGATCGTGACCTGCGGCGGGACGCCGACAGACGTCGGGAATAGCGAAGCGTCGCATACGAAGATGCCGGGCGCGCCGCGGAGGGCGCCGCGCGGGTCCGTTGCGCTCGCGGCGGGGTCGGCGCCGAGCGCGCAGGTCCCCTGCGGGTGCACGGAGGTGAGCGACGTCGCATAGCGGCGCACCCGCGCACCCGCGAGCGCCGCGTCGAGCGACGCCTCGTCCGTCACGGGGGGCGTGTCGGCGAACGGGAGGTAGACGCGCTCGGCGCCGGCGGCCAGGTAGAGCCGGGCGAGCGCCCCGATCCCGCGGAGCAACGTGCGGCGGTCGGCGGCGTCGGGCCAATAGACGGCGCGCGGGCGGCCGTCACGGCCGGCGCGGACGCGGCCGGCGCCCTCGTCGTGGAGCAGCACGGACGCGGAGGCGAGGCGCGGCAGCTCGCGCATGGTTTCGCGGTGCGCCGCGCCGATCGCAGGGACGAGCGTCCCGACCAGCGACGGCCACGTCGCGGGGTTCGGGACCAGGAGGAAGCCGCCGCGGCCGTCGTCGAAGAATGTGGCGAACTCCTCGACGAGCACCGACTGCGGCAGCCCGCGCCAGGCGATGATGTCGTCGGGGAAACGCGCCAGGACCGTCGCCGTCGGGTGCAGCCGCAGCCCGCGGCCGACGCTGCGGTTGCCGAGCCCGCTGCGCCGGAGGAGCGCCGGCGTCTCGAGCGCGCCTGCGCCGACGAGGACGACCTTCGCCTCGATCACCGCACGCCGCCCCGTCGGACGGCCTGCGGCATCCTGGAGCGCGCAGGCGACCCGCCAGGCGCCGGGTCGCCCCTCGATCCGCTCGACCGCGGCGTCGGCCAGGATCCGCGCGCCGGCGGCGATGGCGCGGGGGACGTACGTGAGCGCGGCGTTGTTCTTGCGGTCGTAGGCGCAGCCGAGCATGCAGTAGCCGCACCCCGAGCACTCGATGCGGTTGTGGTGCGGGGTGCGCCAGCGCCAGCCGAGGCGCTCGGCGCCTCGGCGCAGGGCGTCGTTGTTCGGGTTGACGCGCTCCGGCGGGATCGGGACGGCGCCGAGAGTATCGAGGACGTCTGCGACATGGCGCTCGACCTCGTCGTCGGTCAGGTCGAGCCCGTGCTCCTCGCGCCAGCGGGCGACGATCCCCTCGGGCGGGCGGTAGACCATCCCCGTGTTGTGCAGCGTCGAGCCGCCGACGCCGCGCCCCTGCAGGATCGTGATCGCCTTGTCCGCGGTGGAGCGGAGCCCGGCGTCGTGGTAGAGGAGCGGGAGCATTTCGAGCTCGCGCTGGGTGTACTCCGCCGCCGTCGGCGCGCCGCCGACCTCGATCCCGACCGCGTCGACGCCCAGCTCGGCGAGCCGCGCCAGCGCCGCGCACCCGCCCGCCCCGAGCCCGACCACGACCGCGCCGGCGCGGAGGTGGAGGTCAGAGGCGACGTCGCGGCCGAGGGTGATCGCAGCGCGGGCTGCGGGTGGCGTGGTCGCGGTCGGGGTGGGCCGCCGACGATCCGGGGGCGGCGTGGCTTCCGCCGACGCGCGTGCAATCCGCCCGGCGGCGCGCTCCTGCGCCGTGGCCTGGATCACCGCCACGGCGGCGCGCTCCTGCGCCGTCGCCCGGATCACCGGCACGTCGACGCGCCCCAGCCACGGCCCGTCGTACCCGACGGCCGGCCACGCCGCGTCTCGGCCGTAGTACGCGAGCGAGGCGAGCGCCTTGAGGACCGCCGCGCCCTGGCGGAGCGGCGCGAGAGGGCTGCGGGCCCAGGAGGCCAGGTAGGCCTCCCGTTCGGCGGGCGGGAGCGAGGTGAAGCGGCCCGGGCGGAGGCGGAAGAGCGGGGCGGCGTGCTCCAGCGCCAGCAGCAGCGCCCGGAGCCGGAGCCGGTCGACGCGGGAGAGACGATCGAGAAACGGCGCGACTGCTCGGGCGACGTCGTCGCCGGCCGGCTCACCGGTCGCCGCCGAGACGACCGCGGTGAAGATCCGCTCCTCTGCCGGGCTCCATGCGCCTGACGTGGTCATACACCGCAAGTTAGCGGTGTCGCTGGCCGACGTACAGGCGCACGATTCGGCCCGGGCGCGCCGCGCCTCCCACGACGCGTCCCGGGCCGGCTCGGGCTTCGCTCCCTACCCCGCCGCCCCCACCGACGACCTCGCCGGCGACGACGTCGGCTGCTGCGAGCCGCCTCCGCTCTGCTCCTGCGCGCGCAGCACCGTCAGACACCAGATCTGCGCGGCCCGGTAGATCAGCTCCTCCTCGCTCCGCCCCTCGAACGTCGTCTCGATCGGCTCGGGGAACGGCGTCACCACCCGCTGCCCCGTCGCCGGGTCGACTTCGACGATCCGGTCCAGGCTCGCCTTCGCCGAGACGCCCCGGCTCCCATCCTCCAGCGAAGCCGCGCGGTTCCAGTTCACGGTCCACGGCGCTTCGACCGCGTAACCGTCGGAGAACTCGATCGTCGTCGTGAGCCGGTTGCCGTCCAGGTCCGCCCGACACGCCGGCGCATCGGCAGGCGCTTGGGCGCTCAACCCGACCGGCGCGAGCAGCGCCACGGCCACGACGGATTTCATCAAGAATCGCATTCGCCCTCCCGCGTCGACTCTGCTGGTGAGACGGGCCGAAAACCCGCCTCCGGCATGATATTATCCAGCAAGAATAGGTCCCGACGCGCGCTGCGAGGGCGGCCGGGGCGAAGCCGTTTCTTGTTGCCGGCTCGCCGGTTCCGTATCTTGCTGCCCGGAAACGGACCGCCGCCGAACGGGCGCGGCCATGCGAGAGGACTGAGGCGATGGACGAGACGATTCGGGCGCTCCGCGCGAAGGAATTCGGCCGGCTCGACGCCGGCGGCCATGTGTACCTGGATCACACGGGGAGCGCGCTGTATCCGGAGTCGCTGGTGCGCCGGCACGCGGATCGGCTGCTCGCGGGCGTGTTCGGCAACCCGCACTCCAAGAGCCCGTCGTCGGAGGCGAGCACGGAGCTGGTCGAGGGCGCGCGGGCGCGGGTGCTGGAGTTCTTCAACGCGGACCGCGCCGAGTACGAAGCGATCTTCACGCTGAACGCGAGCGGCGGGCTGAAGCTGCTGGGCGAGGCGTACCCGTTCGGGCCGGGCTCGAAGTTCCGGCTCACGGCGGACAATCACAACTCGGTGAACGGGATCCGCGAGTTCGCGTCGTCGCGCGGCGCGGACGTGCGGTACCTGCGGCTCGGGAAGGATCTACGCGTCGCGGAGGACGTCGCGGCTGCGCTCGCCGGCGCGGACCCCGGGGAGGCGAACCTGTTCGCGTACCCGGCGCAGTCGAACTTCTCCGGGGTGAAGCACCCGCTGGAGTGGATCGAGACCGCGCACGCGCTGGGGTACGACGTGCTTCTGGACGCGGCTGCGTACGTGCCGACGAACCGGCTCGACCTGAGCGTGGTGAAGCCGGACTTCGTGTCGATCTCGTTCTACAAGATGTTCGGCTATCCGACGGGGGTGGGCGCGCTGATCGCGCGGCGTGAGGCGCTGGCCAGGCTGCGGCGCCCCTGGTTCGCCGGCGGCACGGTCCGCTTCGTCTCGACGCAGCACCAGGTCAGCATGCTATATCGAGACGCCGAGGCGTTCGAGGACGGCACGCTGAACTTCCTGGACATCGCGGCGGTCCCGGCTGGGCTGGACTTCCTCGAGTCGGTCGGCATGGACCGGATCCAGGCGCACATCCGTGATCTGACGGCGTATCTGCTCGAGCGGATGCAGTCGCTGCGGCACCCGAACGGTGCGCCGCTCGTGGTCATCTACGGTCCGACGGAGAACGAAGGGCGGGGCGGCACCGTCGCCTTCAACCTGGTGGATCCGAGCGGCCGGGTGATCGACTACGAGGCGGTCGAGCTCGGCGCGGCCGAGGTCGGGATCTCACTGCGGACCGGTTGTTTCTGCAACCCCGGTGCGGCGGAGACGTCGTTCGACCTGCCGCCGGGCGAGGCGCTGCGGTGTTTCCGCGAGCTGGGTGAGAGCTTCACGATCCCCCGCTTCTCCGATTGCCTGCGCGACAAGCCGGTCGGCGCGGTGCGCGTGTCGCTCGGGCTCTGCAACCACGAGGGCGACATCGACGCGTTCTGCGACCTGTTGCGCCGCTGGGAGGGCGTGCCGGCCGCCGCGGCCTCGAGCGTCGTGCGCGGCCAGGCGGCGACGGCGTAGCGCGAGTCGTGATCGCAGCGTTCGCCAGGACTCCGGGCGGGGCATGACGGAACCACGGAGCGACGCCCTCTCGAACATCGTCGTCGTCCTGAACGAGACGCAGGACCTGGTCAACATCGCCGGCTCCGTGCGGGCGATGATGAACATGGGGCTGCGTCGCATGCGTCTCGTTCGGCCGGCGGAGTTCGACGCCTACCGCATCGCCGGGATCGCGCACGGCTCCGAGCCGATCATCGAACGCATCGAGTTCTACGAAACGTTGCGCGACGCAATCGCGGACGCCGCGCACGTGGTCGGCACGACCGCGCGGCGGCGGACCGCGGCGTACGTCTGGCAGCACCCCCGGGAGGCCGCGCCCGAGCTGCTCCGCATCGCGGCGGAGGGGAACGGCCCGGTCGCAATCGTCTTCGGGCGGGAGGACAAGGGGCTCTCGAACGAGGATCTGGACCTCTGCGACCGCGCGCTCACGGTCCCGACCGACCAGGAGCACTGGTCGCTCAACCTCGCCCAGGCGGTGCTCCTCATCGCCTACGAGCTGCGGATGGCCGGCCCGGGCGCGGCGGCGCCGCTCCCGAAGCACCGCAAGGCGTCCGGGCGGCGCGCGAACGCGGAAGAGATGCAGCGGCTCTTCGACGCGACGGAGCAGGCGCTGCGCACCATCGAGTTCTTCAAGAAGCGCAACCCCGAAGCGATCATGCGCACCGTACGCGCGGTCGCGCGGAGGGCCGACCTGGATTCGAGGGAGGCCGGGCTGCTCCGCGCGATGGCGATCGAGGTGCGGAAGTTCTTCGACCGGGTGGTGGGGCCGCGGTGAGGCGGCCTCCGGTCCGGACGCGCCGGGCCGCCGGTCCGGAGGCGCCTGGCCGCCGGCCCGCGGCGGCCGGGCGGGGACTCTTTCACCGGGCGGGATCGCCGCTGGTGAAGCCGTTTTCTTCCGAGCCGGAAAAGACGACGACCGCGCGAACGCGCGGCCGTCGTCGCATAACACTCCCGGGAAACCGTCAGTCCCCCGTGACCGCCTCCGTCCCCGGTGGCTCCTCGGTCGACAGCATCAGCGCCTCCTCGGCGGCCGGCTGCCAGAGCTGGACGACCGGGTAGCGCGTCGCGAACCGGACGGCCGAGCCGATGAAGAGCCCGGCGAAAGCGAGCCCGGTCCCGATCTCCTGCCAGCCGAGCGGCGGCGCGCCCTCGCCCCGGTAGAACGACGGGTAGACCAGGATGTAGCGCTCGAGCCAGAGGCCGAGCAGGACGAGCGCGGCGAAGATCGCCAGGACCTGCGGCTTCTTCTTCGGCGTCGCGCTGAGCAGCCCGAAGAACGGGAACACGAAGATCAGCAGGAAGACCGCGAGCGCGATCTTGCCGTACGGCTCACCCAGCCGCGCGACGAAGAACGCCTGCTCCCACGGGATCTGGCCGTACCAGATCACCAGGTACTGCGACCAGAAGAGGTACGCCCAGAAGACGCAGAACGCGAACTGGAGCTTGCCGAGGTCGTGGAACTGCTGCGTGCGGATCACGCCGTCGAGCCCCAGGCTCTTCCTGTACGCGATCGTGAACAGGATCGTCGCCGAGATCCCGCCCAGGAAGCCGGCCATGAAGAAGTACGGCCCGATCAGCGTGCTGAACCAGTGTGGGTCCTGCGACTGCACGAAGTCGAACGCGACGACGGAGAACGCGAGCGCCCAAGTCAGCGCGAGGATCGGCCCAATGACCTGGAGCCGCTTCTGCGCGCGCTCCTCCTCTGCCTGCTGGCCGAGCCAGCCGCGGCTGAGGCGGTCGTAGAGCCCCTTGAGCTTGCCCGTCGTCTCGTCGCGCAGCATCCCCGCGTCCGGGCGGAGCGCCCAGTAGGCGAAGAGGAGCGAGAGGCCGAGCAGCGCGGCAAGGAGCAGGATGTTGCGCGCCGCGAGGAACGGCATGTCCAGGTACGTCGCCTTCGCGCCGTGCAACTCCTCGTGGTACCAGTGGAAGATCCGCTCGCCCTGGAGGAGGAGCGGGAAGAGCAGCACGTACCAGATCGGCAGGAACGAGACGAAGCCAAGCGCGATGCGGCGGACCGGCCGGGCCCAGAGGCCGCGGGCCAGGATCACCGCGACGGCGAGCATGACGCCGCCCTGCGCGATCGTGCCGAAGTACAGCCAGTTGAAGAGATACGCGCGCCAGGCGCGGTCGGGATCGCTCATGAGCGTCGCGACGAACGCCGCGATGCCGACCAGGAGCATCCCCGCGGTGGCGAGCAGCGCCGGCTTCGGGAAGCCCTCGAACCGGCGCACCGGGAGCTCGACTTCTTCGAAGGTGTCGTGCGCCATCGTTCACCTCCCCGCCGGCGACGGCTGCGCCTGCCCGGCGGCCGTCCCCCGCTGGAGCTGCCGAATGTAATTCACGATGTGCCAGCGCTCATCGGGCGTGACGCGCCCGCCGTACGCCGGCATGAGACCGCGGCCGTAGCCGATGATGCCGTAGTAATACTCGTCGGAGAGCGACTCGGCCCTCTCGCCGACGATCGGGAGCGCGAACGGGATGCGGCCGGGCCCGACCGCCGGGCCGTTCCCCGCGCCCTCGGCGCCGTGGCAGACGAAGCAGTACGTCTGGTAGAGCTGCCTTCCCTTCTCGATCGATTCCGGCGTCGCCGGGACCGGGTTGTCGAGCCGCTCCGTCAGCGACTGCAGGAACTGCTCGGTGACGGGCCCCGCCGGCGGCCGGATCGGATCCTGCGGGTGCGGCGCGGCGAACGGGACAGCGCCCACGGGCGCCGGCCGCGGCGCCTCGTACGGATCGAACGCCGGCGACTCCTGCATGAACGAGAAGAACGGGACCTTCGACAGCAGGGTGTCGAGTGCGGTGCACCCGCCTGCCGACAGCGCCAGGACGGCTACGCCGGCCACCCTGACGGCGATCTGATTCCGCCTAATCAACGGTTACCTCCTCCGGCCACACCCGGATCTGGAGCGCACCGCTCTCTTCCATGATCGACCGTGCCGACCCCTCCTGCCCCGGCGCGGTCGGCGCGAAGACGCCGAAATTGCCCGCCGAGAACGAGGGGTCGTAGATCACGTGCTTCTTCACGTGCGGCAGCCGTGCGTTGATGAACAGGCCGAGCACCGTCGAGAGGGCGCCGAACAGGACCATCAGCTCGAACGCCGGGATGACGAACGCCGGAATCGAGATGATCGACTTCCCGCCGGTGACCAGCGGCCAGTCGAGCGACGTCCACGTCCCCAGCGCGAAGCCCGAGGCCGCGCCGGTCAGACCGCCGACCAGCGTGAACATGCGCACGGGGCTCTCGTGCCGGTCCAGCGCGTGCTCCAGCTCGTGCCGGGGCACGGGCGAGAAGACGACGATGTCCTTGTTGCCCGCCTCGCGCAGCCGCTCGATCGCGTGCGCGGTGGCATCGACCTCGGCGAAGATGCCGAGCACTCCCGGCTCTCTATGACCACTCATGACCAGCGCTCCTCGATGACTCGCCCTAGCCCTTGCCCTGCGCGCTCCATCCTACGCCTCCGGGCCGTGCGACGCCGCGTGCCCCGAGGCCTTCCGGAAGCGCAGCGGCGCCGGCAGCACCTCCTTCAGCTCGGCGATCGAGACGCCGGGCAGGAGCCGCAGGAAGATCAGGAACCACATGAAGAACCAGCCGAAGCTGCCGACCAGGATCGCCATCTCGACCCAGGACGGCTTGTACTGCGCGAACTGCCACGGCTCGTACTCGCGCGACAGGCTGGTCACGATGATCACGAACCGCTCGAACCACATCCCGATGTTGATGAAGATCGTGATCACGAACAGCGCGGGCAGGTTCGTGCGGATCTTCTTCGACCACAGGAGCTGCGGCACGACGGCGTTGCAGATCAGCATGATCAGCACCGCCCACCAGAACGGCCCCTGGATCGAGCCGTAAATGTACTGCCCCTTCAGGTGAGGCAGCTCGTCGCTGTACCAGGTGAGGAAGGCCTCCGAGAGGTACGCGAACGACACGATGATCCCGGTCAGCAGGATCAGCTTCGACATCGAGTCGAAGTGCTTCGGCGTGAAGTACGCCTCCAGGCCGAAGATCTTGCGGATCGGGATCAGGATCGTGATCACCATCGCCAGGCCGCTGAAGATGGCGCCGGCGACGAAGTAGGGCGCGAAGATCGTCGAGTGCCACCCCGGCACGATCGACATCGCGAAGTCCCACGACACGACCGAGTGCACCGAGAGCACCAGCGGCGTGGC
>CALBZE010000075.1 GCA_937889645.1 uncultured bacterium | reverse complement strand
ACATCGCGAAGTCCCACGACACGACCGAGTGCACCGAGAGCACCAGCGGCGTGGCGAGGGCGGCCAGGTAGAGGTACGCGCGGGTGAAGTTCTTCCACTCGCGGTCCGTGCCGCGCCAGCCGAGCGACAGGATCGTGTAGAGCTTCTTCCGCCACGGCACCGTCGTCGCGTCACGCGCGGCGGCGATGTCGGGGATCATCCCCAGGAAGAAGAAGGTGGCGCTGACCGTGAAGTACGTGCTCACCGCGAACACGTCCCAGAGGAGCGGCGAGCGGAAGTTCGGCCAGATCTCGCGCTGGTTCGGGTACGGCAGCAGGTAGTAGAACAGCCACGGCCGGCCGAGGTGGATGATCGGGAAGAGCCCCGCGGTCATGACCGCGAAGACCGTCATCGCCTCGGCGACGCGGTAGATCGACTGCCGCCAGTGCGCCCGGAACAGGTAGAGGATCGCCGAGATCAGCGTCCCGGAGTGCGCGATACCGACCCAGAAGACGAAGGTCGTGATGTACGCACCCCAGCCGACCGGGTTGCGCAGCCCCGACATCCCGATGCCGAGGTAGATCTGCACCGCCCAGGCGAAGCCGCCGAGCGCGACCAGCGCGATCGCGGCGGCCAGCAGTATGAAATATCCCCGGCCGGGACGGCCGAGCAGCTTGAGGACGTCCCGGTTGACTTCTTCGTACGAAGTGATCGCCGGGTGTGTCTCGGAGCGGATCGCAGTCGCCATGCTCGCCTACGCCTCCGACGCTTCCGTGAGAACTTTCTTGAGGTAAACGATCCCGGACTGCGTGTTCAGCTCCTCGAGGACGCGGTACCCGCGGCCGGAAGCGGCGATCTTCGCCACGCGCGAGTTCGGGTCCTTGATGTTGCCGAAGACGATCGCGTCACCGGGACAGGTCTGGGCGCAGGCCGGCACGATCGCGCCGTCGGCCACGACACGCCCCTCGAGACGTGCCTCGTACTCGGCCGCGCGGATCCGCTGCACGCAGAACGTGCACTTCTCCATGACGCCCTTCTCCCGGACCGTCACGTCCGGGTTGAGCTGCCAGTTCAACGGCTCCGGCCACTCGGCGCTGAACCAGTTGAACTGACGGACCTTGTACGGGCAGTTATTCGCGCAGTAGCGCGTGCCGACGCAGCGGTTGTAGACCTGCGCGTTCAGGCCGTCGGGCGTGTGGTACGCCGCGTAGACCGGGCAGACCGGCTCGCAGGGCGCGTTGCCGCAGTGCTGGCAGAGCATCGGCAGGAAGCGCGTGTGGCTGAACTCGCCGTGCTCGTCGGTCTCGAAGTAGCGCTCGATGCGCATCCAGGTCATGATCCGGTTCTTGGCGACCTGTTCCGGTCCGACGATGCCAATGTTGTTCTCCGCGTAGCAGGCGACGATGCACGCGCTGCAGCCGATGCAGCGCTCGAGGTCGATCGCCATGGCCCAGCGCGGCTGCGCCTCGGAGTACTCGCCGTAGTAGGTGCCCGGCGGCGGGAAGTCCTGCGGACCCGCCTCGACCAGGGCCGGCGCGAAGCCGCCGGCCTCCTGGAGCTGGTAGACCTCCTCGTCCACGGGGAGCGGCTTGCGCGCGACATCCCCATGTGCCTCGCCCGCGCCGTGGTGGCCGCCCATCTCCTCGACGGTGCGCGCCCGGCCGGGGGCGGCGACGAGCGCCATCGCCGTCGCGCGCGCCTCCTCGAGCGTCGTCGCGCGGGCGACGTTGCGGCCCTGCTGCGTCTCGCTGCCGGCGGCGTGCGGGATCTTCTCCCACTTCCCCGTCGGCCGCAGCGACGCGCGGGTCTGGATCCAGACGACGCCGCCCGACTGCGGGTCGACGACCGGCGCGAGGAAGCGGGCCGCGTTGACGCCGCGCTCGCGGGCGTAGCGACCGAACTCGCCGTGCCCCTGCCCGAGCTGGACCGCGATCACGTCCGGGCGCGTGCCCGGGTGGACCCAGACGGGGAGCGTCGCGGTGCCGAACGGAGTCGCGACCTCGGTGATGCTACCGGTGTCGAGCCCCAGCCGCTCGGCCGTCTGCGGGTTGACCTCGACCCAGGAGATCCACGTGACCTTGCTGACCGGGTCGGGCAGCTCCTGCAGCCACGGACGGTTCGCCAGCCGCCCGTCGTAGAAGCGGTACGACGGGTACGTGACGAGGAGCAGGTCGCCGTCGCCCGAGAATTCGGGCTCGCTCAGCTCGATCTGCGCGAGGGCGCCCGCGTTGAGCGTGACGGCCGGCGCGGCCGGCGGGTCGAGCACGACGACGCCGAGCTGCAGCGTCTCGCGCCACCAGTCCTCGAACGACGCGGCGGCGCGGACGCGCGGGAAGATCTCGCGGCTCCAGCGCTCGCGCAGGAAGTCGTAGTAGGTGTTCGCCGCCGTCGGGATCGCGACGCCGGCGCGACGCGCGACGGAGAGCAGCACGTCGCCCGTCTGCTTCGTCCGGAACACCGGCGTCATGACGGGCTGGACCAGCGAGTAGACGCCGGTCCGCGGCTCGTAGTCGCCCCAGCTCTCGAGGAAGTGGTGGTCCGGCAGGAGCAGGTGCGCGTGCTCGCTCGTGTCGTCCAGATACGGCGAGAAGGAGGCGACGAACGGCACGCGGCTCAGCGCCGTCCTGGCGTCACCCGAGAGCGGGACACTGTGCAGCGGGTTCGGCCCGTAGACGAGGAGCGCGCCGACCTGCCCCGCGGCCATCGACTCCATCAGCGCCGCGAGCTCCGCGTAGGTGCCGGTGTTGGCGAAGCGCTCCGTCCGGTCGAAGCGGACCGTGCGGCCGTAGTTGCCGGCCACGTAGTTGAGCAGCGCGACGGCCATCGCGACCGAGGTCGCGCGGGCGGTCGAGGTCTGCACGCCGGGGCCGACGGCGAGCGACGGCGCCGAGGCGAACGCGCGCGCGACCGCGCGGATCCGCTCCTCGGAGACGCCCGCGGTCCGGGCGACGTCGCCCACGTCGATGCGCTGCAGCAGCCCCGCGGCCGCGCCGGCCGACCGGCCCATGTCGACGATCGCGCGGGCCATGGCGAGCGCGACGAGGTGCTCCGTCCCGGGCCGGACCGGGAGCCACTCGTCGGCGTTCATGTCGGTCAGCGACTGGTGGCCGGTGACCGAGATGAAGCGGCCCTTGCTGCCGTCCGCCGCGTTGAACGCATGCGACTGCGTGAAGCCGTGCGCGTAGTCGACCGGCGAGAGCCAGGTCTCCATGAAGTCCGCGCCGAAGGAGACGATCACCTCGGCCGCGGCGAAGTCGTGGACCGGGACCGCGTCGATCCCGAAGAGCATCCGGTTCGCCGCACGGATCGGCTCCCAGCCGAAGGTGTCGAAGCGCACGACCTCGACGCCGAACGCGCGCGCCCACTGGTCGATGAGCGCATCCATCGACCCCGTGTGGGTCTGCGTCAGGAAGACCTTGCGCCCCTGAGCCTGGCGGAGCGCCGCGACGAGCCGCTGCTCGGCGTCGTCCCACGTGATCTTCGCCCACGCGCCGCCCTCGCCGCGGGCCAGCGCCTGCGGCACCCGGTCCGGGTTGTACAGCCCGTGCAGCGACGCCTGGCCGCGCGCGCAGAGACGACCGTGCGAGATCGGCGAGAGCGAATTGCCCTCCGCCTTGATCGCGCGCCCCTCGCGCGTCTTGATCTCCATGCCGCACCCGGCCGGGCACTCCCGGCAGGTGGTGCGGTACCACGTGGCGAGGCCCGGCACGATCTCGTCCTCGGCCGTCATGTACGGGATCAGCCGCTCGGCCCCCTGCGTGGAACAACCGAAGAGGCTCGCCCCGGCCCCCGCCGCGCCGAGCACCTTCAGGAAGTCTCGCCTCTCCATCCCATTCGCCATCGCTTTGCTCCTTCGGGGCGGCGCCGCCTCGCGCCGATCCCCCGCGACGAGCTGGCTCTCCAGCTGGATATCAGTAGTGACAGACGAAACAGTCGACCCGGGCCTGCCGCTGCTGGTGGCAGTCGATGCACCAGCCCATGTAGAGCGGCTGCGCCAGCTCGATCTCCGACATCGTCTCGACCGGTCCGTGGCACTGCTGGCACTCGAGCCCGGCGTTGATGTGCATCATGTGCGGGAACCGGACGTAGTCGGGCAGGTCGTAGATCCGCACCCAGGGGATCGGGACGCCCTGCTGCGCGTACTGAACGAGCTTCTGCAGCTCGGGGCTGTCCTGCAGGAACAGGAGGTTGTTGCCCACCGGCGCATGGCAGCCGGTGCACGTCTGCACGGGCGGGATCCCCGCATCCCAAGATTCGTCCGCGCTGTAGTGGCAATACATGCAGGGGATCTGCAGCGTACCCGCGTGCCTGTCATGCGGGAACGCGATCGGCTGCTGCGGCGTCCCCCCGCCCTGCAACGCGCCGGCCGCAACAATACCGGATCCCGCCAGCGCCAACGCGCCGACGATGCCGAGCACGGCCCACTTCGCTCGCACCATCGAGCCTCTGGAGGTCAAGTGTTCTGGATGATCACCGGACGGCCGCGTACCTAGACGACGGCACGCGGGCGGCCAGGATACGCGCATCGCGCCCGCCGCGCAAGTGATGCCACCGCGCGCGGGCGCTCGCCGTTCCGGCGGCGGCAATCTGAAAGGCCGAGCGGCGCTCCGCAACCCCCGGCGGCGGGCCGGGCCGCGTGGCGGCGTGCCCGCCACGGGAGAGTCTGTAAGCGGAAGCTGGGCGTGGCGGCGCGCGCCCCGCGCATTCCCCCACGGAATGACGTCGTCAGGGTGCTTTCGCTATCCTCGTATTCGTTATTTCGGCGCGATCAGGCGCGGTAGGCGGGCAACTCCTTCTGGGCGACGGCCGGTGCTGCGGGGCAGCGGCAAGGCGGATGCGCCGTGACGGCAAGGCGGGTGTGGCGTTACGGCCTGGCGGGCCGCACACGGGCCCGGCGGGGGCGTCCGAAGTCCATCACGCACCCCTCGCCGCAGCCGGTGGTGGAGACGCGCGTCGCTCCGGTCGCTGGCGAGTCCCGGTCCGGTCTCGACACCTCGCATCGCCGGCCGTCACTGCGACGCTGTGGCACGTACTCTCGCCGCCACCAACCTGTGATCCGACGCCGTCGACCCGAGGATCCTTGCCTCGACCGCATCGTATCCCCGCAGCCAGATCCAATCGATCCGCTCCGTGGGCGTGACGGCGGGCGCGGTAGGCGCCGGCTCCGCGCCAGCCAGCTCGAAGGCGTCGCGGAAACCCGCCTCTCCGAGCCGCCGCGCCACCTCGCTGCCTGGGCCGGCGTTCAGGTCCCCGGCGAGGATCGAGGGGCCGGTACCCGCGGTCGCCAGCATGCCGGTCGTCTGGGCCGCCTGCTCCTCCGGCGTGAGACCGAAATGCGTCGCGAGGAACCGCACCGTGTCCTGCCCGGCCGCAATCTCCGCCACGGCGACCTGCTTCCGATCCGCGTCCTCCGGCGGGAGCAGCACAGACCGGAACGAAACGACCGGCAACCGCGAAAGCACCGCGTCGCCCAACGTCCCATTCACCGTCGGCGCGAAGCGCACGCGCATCCCGAGCCGCCGCCCGAGCCACCGCGCGAGGTCGGTGCCGTAGGCGGACGCGAGGCCGACGGAGACCTCCTGGAGTGCGACGATGTCGGCGCCGGACTCGGCGATCGTCGCGGCCATCGCCTCGGGTGCGTACCGCCAATCCTCGCTGAAGCCGTAATGGACGTTGTAGGTCGCGACGCGGAACTCGAGGGCGGGGGCGACGTCGGCATCGGCAGACGTCGCGTGTGACTCCACCCACCCGGCGAATGGATCCGCCCGCTCCGCCTCCACCTCCGCGCGCCAGCCGATCCACGCCGGGATCGCGGCGGCGAGGGCGAGCGTCGCAAGGGCGGTGGCGACGACGCGGCGTCGCAGCGTGGCCGGCGGCGTCGGGCGCGGGAGTGGCACGAGGAGCGTCGCGGCGACGAGGACGGCGCCGGCCAGGACCAGGATCCGCGGCGCGGCGCCCTGGAATGCCGGGAAGGTGAAGGCGTAGAAGTACGTGAAGGCGTAGAGCACCGAGAAGAGCAGGAACACCCCGAGCGCGACGGCGACGGTCCAGCCGCCGCGTCGCCCGCCCGAGGGCGCGAGGGCGCGGCCGAGGAGGAGGAGCGCGGCGACGTGGGCGCCGACGAACGCCGTGGCGGCGCCCCACCCTTCCCACCCCCACCCCACCAACGCGCCGGCCGGCACCGCGATCGCCAACCCCGCCGCCGCGGGCGCGTGTCGTCCGGCGGGCTCGCGCGCGGCGAGGAGCAGCGCCGTCGCCGCGCCGCCGGCCACAACGAGGAGCGGCGCGAGGAGCGCGTACGGCACGCCCGTCCACTGCGCGCCGACGGGGGCCGAGCCGAGGACGCTCCCCTCGAACAAGAGGATCGCGCCGAGCATGAGCGCGCCGCGCAGGCGCAGGCCGCCGGCGCGGCGTTCGAGGTCGGGGGCGGGCGCGGCGGCACCGCGCGCCCGAGCGGCGTCCGGGGCCCGGGCGGCGCCGCATGCCCGGGAGACGTCCGACGCCCGGCCGCTATCCGGTATGCGGTCCCGCGCCGACGCTCCAGCGCGCACGAGGTCGCCCTCACGCGCCATGACCGCCGCCAGCACGATCGCAGCCGCCGACAGCGCGATCTGCACACCGAGCCACCCGGCGCGCAGCGACGGGTCGTAGCTCCACCCGGCGAGTCGCAGGAGGCCGTCGAGCGTGATGGCGAGCGCGGCGCCGGCGCTCACCGCGCGGCGGTCGAGGGCGCCGACCGCGTGGGCGAGGAACAGCCCTGCGCCGGCCACGACTATGCTCGAGCCGACGAGGCGCGGGGCGAGGTCGGCGGGGACCATGACAACGCGCGCGGCGGCGGAGAGCGACGTCGCCACGAGGATCGTGCGCGCGTGGCCGATCCGGTGCGCCAGCGGCGCGAGCGGCGCCAGGAGCGCGGCGAGGGGGAGCGCGGCGGCGGCGAGGCCGAGCGCGCGGAGCGAGGGGAAGACGGCGTCGTAGACGAGCGCGAAGAGCGACGCGAGGTACGCCCGCTGCGCCTGCAGGAAGAATAGGAAGACGAGCGTGACGAGGGCGAGGGCGCCGAGAGATCCGGCGTCGCCTCGGGCCTCGGCTCCGGGCTCCGGCCGAACCCGCCCGCGCACGTCACACCTCCCGATCGCGGGGAGCTGCCCCGCCCACGGGGTCGGTTCCGATGACCGTCGTTCCGGCGATGGGTGCCATAGGGTACGCGCTGGAGGAGACCGGCTGACTCGCCCGGGAATGAGGCCGCGCCGCCGCGGTGGGTGCGATCGGGAAGGTAGGCGGCGGCGGACCGGACACGCAAGGAAGCGACGACGCCGGGGGGCGCCGCGCCCACCGCGCCGCACGTCCCACGGTGCAGGGCAACCCCGGAATCCGCGGCGTGCGTGTGCACCACTTCGCCGCGCCCGCCCGACTGGCCGAGCAATAAGCTCCCCGCGCCCGCTAGCAGCCCCGGAGCGCCCGGGGTCTCCGCTCCGCACCCCGAATTGATGATGTCGTACGCATCGTATATATTTGTCCGGATTGAATTTACGACGCCCGCGACCCCATCGCGGGCTTTTCACTGAAGGGGGCGAGAGCTGGATGAAGGAGACGACGCGGCGGCCGTGGTGGGGGCAGACTCGCCGCGCGCTGGCGTTCGTGCGGTCCTATCGCGGATCGATCCTGGTGATCCTCACGCTGACGCTCGTGATCGCCGGGCTGAACGCGGTCGAACCGCTGGTGATGAAGTACCTGTTCGACCGGCTGGGCGTGGGAGACGCGGGCTCGGCGATCGTGGTGGGCGTGGGCGCGCTGCTGGCGCTCGGGCTGGGTCGTGAAGCGGTGAGCGGGTTCTCGAACTGGCTCACGTGGAAGGTGCGGCTCGGGGTGCAATACGAGCTGCTGTCGGCGACGGTCGGCCGGCTGCACACGTTGCCGCTCACGTACCACCGCAAGGAGAGCGTCGGCGGGATCATGACGAAGCTGGACCGCGGGATCGCGGGTTTCGTCGGCGCGATGTCGGAGATCGCGTTCAACGTGCTCCCGGCGCTGGTCTACCTGGCGATCTCGCTGGTGATCATGGTGCGGCTGGACTGGCGGCTGTCGCTGGTGGTGCTGGCGTTCGCGCCGCTGCCGGCCTTGATCGGCGCGTGGGCCGCGCGCGAGCAGACGCAGCGGGAGCGTGTGCTGCTCGACCGTTGGTCGAAGATCTACGCACGCTTCAACGAGGTGCTGACGGGGATCGTGACGGTCAAGAGCTTCACGATGGAGGAGGAGGAGAAGCGGCGCTTCCTGACGGGCGTGGAGGAGACGAACCGCGTGGTCGTGCGCGGGGTCGGGCGGGACACGGGGGTCGGCGCGGCGCGGAACCTGGTCTCGCTCTTCGCGCGGATCGCTGCGCTCGCCCTCGGCGGCTGGCTCGTGGTCAGGGGCGAGGTGACGGTGGGGACGCTGGTCGCGTTCCTGGGCTACGTCGGCGGGCTGTTCGGTCCGGTCGAGGGGCTGACGAACGTGTACCAGACGCTGCGCAAGGCGGCGGTTTCGCTGGACGTGATCTTCTCGATCCTGGACGCGCAGGACACGCTTGGCGATGCGCCGAACGCCAAGGTCGTGCGGAAGCTACGGGGCGAGATCGAGTTCGACGGCGTCAGCTTCGCCTATCAGGAGGGGAAGCCGGTGCTGGAGTCGATCGACCTGCACATCCGTCCGGGCGAGATGGTCGCGCTTGTCGGTCCGAGCGGCGCGGGGAAGAGCACGATGATGGCGCTGCTGCAGCGGCTCTACGACCCGACGTCGGGCTCGATCCGCGTGGACGGGATGGACCTGCGGTCGGTGAAGCAGCGTTCGCTGCGTCGCCAGATCGGCGTGGTGCTCCAGGACGCGCTCCTCTTCAACGACACGGTGCGCAACAACATCGCCTACGGTCGGCCGGGCGCGTCGCAGCGGGAGATCGAGGCGGCGGCGCGGGCGGCGAACGCGCACGACTTCATCATGCGGCTCCAGCAGGGGTACGACACGGTGGTCGGCGAGCGGGGCGGCGTCCTCTCCGGCGGCGAGAGGCAGCGCGTCGCGATCGCGAGGGCGCTCCTCAAGGACCCGCCGATCCTGATCCTGGACGAGGCGACGTCGGCTCTGGACGCGGAATCCGAAGCGCTGGTCCAGGAGGCGCTCGCGCGCCTGGTCGAGGGGCGCACGACGCTCGTCATCGCCCACCGGCTCTCGACCATCGTCGGCGCCGACCGGATCGTGGTCCTCAAGGACGGTCGCATCATCGAGAGCGGGACGCATGCGGAGCTGGTCGCGCAGGGCGGGTACTACGCGGAGCTGGTGCGCAAGCAGAGTCGCGGTCTGGTCACGGCGGCGCGCTGACGCGCGTGGGGGCGGCCACTGCGCGGCGGGCGCGGGGCGACTTCGCGGCGGGAGCTCGTGCCTCGGCTCGGCTCTTGCGCTTCACGGGCGACATGTCCCCGACCGGTGCGATGCCTCGCGAGCAGTTCGATGCCGTCGTCGTCGGCGGCGGGATCGCCGGGCTGTCCGCCGCGTACTGGCTGGCGCGCTACAGGCGCCGGGTGCGTGTCTACGACGCCGGAGGCGGGCGCAACCGCATGTCGGCGGCAGTCCACGGCTATCCGGGGATCGATGACCCGACGCCCCAGGAGCTCCGCCGCCGGATCCGGGTGCAGGCCGCGGGCGCGGGCGCGCAGCTCCGCGAAGGACGCGTCGCGGCCGTCGATGGCTCCAGGGACGCCTTCCGCGTCGTCGTGGAGGGCGGCGACGTCGTACACGCCCGGCGCATCGTCCTCGCCTTCGGTCGCAGCGACATCATTCCCGAGATCCCGGGGATCGAGGAGGCGTACGGAGTGACCGTCCACCACTGCCCCGACTGCGACGGTCCGTCGGCCCGGGGCGAGCCGGTCGGGGTCATCGGCTGGAGCCGCACCGCCGCGGAGCTCGCGCTCTTCCTGCTGACCTGGGCCTCCCGCGTCGTCCTGCTCCGGCACGGGCACGACAGCCTCCTCTCACGAGAGGACCGGGAGACGCTCCTCCGCCACGGTGTCGCCACGCACGACGCCCCGATCACCAGGATCGACCAGGTCGACGGTCGCGTCCGGGCCATCTATCTGGCCGACGGCGAGTGCCTCGCGCTGCATCGCCTCTTCGTGCACATCGGTTCGCCGCCCGCCTCGGACCTTGCCCGCCGCCTCGGGTGCGAGATCGGTCCGGGCGGGCGCATCGTGGTCGACGAAGGGCAGGAGACCACCGTTCCAGGCGTGTACGCCGCGGGCGATATCGCCGGCCACCCGCACCTGGCGATCGCCGCCGCCGCGGAGGGCGTGCGCGCCGCGCTCTCGCTGCACCGGTCGCTCCTCCCCGCGGACCTCGAGCTCCGGCGAGAGGGCTCTACATCCGGCGGCACCCGCCCGGCCGCTGCCGATTGATTTATCTTTCGATGTGAATTACATTTAGCATTCACGGCCACGTTCGCGGGCACATCACGACGTGTCCTGCCGCGGCCGTGTATTGGGGTGTAGCTCAACGGGCAGAGCGGCCGGCTGTTAACCGGCAGGTTGCAGGTTCGAGCCCTGCCGCCCCAGTCCCGACCGGGGCGAAGGTCGGGAGCAACGCCGAACCCCGGGCCCGCTTCGGACAGTGTGTCGGAGCGGGCCTTTGCATTGCCCACCCGCCGCCCCCCGTCGCGCCGCACAAATCCCCCCAATATGCGGTCCCGGTCGCCCCACCCCCCGAGCCCCGAGCCCTGAGCCCCGAGCCCCGACACGCACGCTTCTTGCAACACCCCGGCGAACCCCCAATCACCCATCGATCCCCACGAGGAGGCTGGTATGTGGCTGTTCTCCTTCCTCTCGAGCCCCCGAGCTGCCGACGCGGACGCGGAGCTGCGTGCGGAGCTCCGGGAGTTCGCGTACGACGGGCTGGTCCAGCTCGCGCTCGACCTGGAACGGAACGCGGTGAAGCGCGGCACCTGGGACGGGTGCGTGCTGAGCTACCGTCGCGGGTACGCGGGCTCGGTGGACTGCGACCGGAAGGGGCGCCGCGGGAATGCGTTCACGCGGTACTGGGACGCGGAGCGGATCGACCGGGCCCACGTCCTCGAGCTGGTCCGCGAGGAGATCCGGGCGCGCCAGGCGGCGGGACTGGCGCCGCGCGCCCCGGAGCCGGTCGGCGCGTGATTCGGCTTCGGGGCGTCGCCGCGCCAATCGGTGCGGCGCGGCGCCCCACTCTGCGGCGCGGCGCCCTGGCATGCTGCGCCGCGTCCTGCCTCGGGGCTCTCCGCCCCACCGGGCGATGCCCTTCCCTACCGGGCGTCGCCCTGCGTGTGGGGGCGCAGCCAGGCGAGGATGCTGGCCCGGCCGGCCCGCGCGTAGACGTGATAGGGGTAGGTGTGGCAGTCGGGCGTGTTGGTGCCGCGGACGCAGCCGTTGTAGCGTAGGAGCGCGCGTTCGACGTCGCCGCCGGTCGCGCGGAACGCGTGGGCGAAGATCCGGGCGCCGTAGCAAATGTTGGCCTCCACGTCCTCCAGGTCGGACGGACACGGAGGCCATTTTCCTTCGTGGTGGGGCATGACCTGCATGAGCCCGACGGCACCGACGGGGCTGCGTATCGTCGGATCGAGCCAGGGGTTCTCGACGAGCAGGACGGCGAGGAGCAGGCGCGGCTCGAGCTGCACGGCGCGCGCCTCCGTGACCAGGGCAATGGCGATCCGGCGAGCCAGCTCCGGATCCGCGCGATAGCGTACGAGGACGCGCTCGATCGGCGCGATCTCCTGCTCGTAGTACTCTTCGACCTCCCGCCAGAGCTGGCCGACGTGCTCGGCGCGGTCGATCAGCCGTTCGATGATCGCGGTGGCCGGGGTGCCGGCGTCCCGGATGACGCCCGCGGCCGCCTCGTGCCGGCGGGCCGACCAGGCGATCGAGACGGCGACGACCGTCGTCAGCAGGTATGCTCCCCAACGACGCCCCCGGGCCGACGGCCGCAGCGACCACAGCACGGCCCGGAGGAGATCGCGAAATATTCGCATGTCTTCGACCTCCATTTACGCCGAAACGGCGGCTCGAAGGCCGCCGGTCGAACGCCCCCGATCGGTGCAAGGGCTGTACCCGGTGTAGGGTGTCGCGGCGGATCGTCGTGCCGGACCGCCGTCAGCGCCGCCCGGCCGGCGGCGGCAGCCGGCCATGCACGCCGCGGACTCGCGCGCGGTACACCGGTTGCACCCTCGTCGGTCGGAGGGGCCGAACCCCGCGGAGGGCGAACGGACAGGAGGTCGGGCATGACCGAGTGGGAGCGCAGGCCGAAGGACGCGACGCCGGCCATGACGCAGCGCGAGATCGAGGACGAGCGCGGCCGGACGTGGGTCGGGAGCGTGCGGTCCGGGACGCTGCGCGGCGGCGAGTCCCACGCCGAGGTGATCTTCGTCTGCGTCGATCAGCCGAGCGAACTGAAGCGCGTGACGCGCCTCGACATCCCGGCCGACGACGCGGACGTACGGTGGCTGACGATGGAAGAGGACGAGGTGCTGGACGCGTTCCGTCGCTCGGAGCCGGCCTGACGGCCCCTCACGGGTCGGCCCGACCGCCGCGGGGCCGCGCCGGCCTGCTCGCCGCGCCCGTGCCGTTCGACTTGCTGCGCCAGGTCCGGCGATGTAACTTGATGGAAATTCATCGGTTACAACAACGTGACCGGCTCGGCGCGAATCCTTGCTGGAGGCGGCAAATGGCCATGTTCCGGACGCTCTACTACGGGGATGTCAACGTGGGTGTGGGTGGCCGGATCACGATACCGCAGGAAATCCGCGACGACCTCGGCATCTCGGACGGGGACACGCTGACGGTCCGCGTCGAGGAGAGCAGCACGGGGACGCGCCAGCTCGTAATGTGGCGGGCCGAGCGCGAGGAGCAGGCGGAGACGCAGTCGGAGTAGCAGGCGACGCGGCCGGGGCGCACCGGGACGCGGTGCGTGCCGGGCGGGCCGACCAGCCGGGCCGGCGATCGCGACGCGATTCCGGGAGAGCGTTCGGCCCGCGTCGGTCGACTCACCCTTCCAGATCCACCCAGCGAATCAACTCGAGGAGCGGCCCGCGGCCGTCGTGGTGCCACGTCGGCGGGGGCCAGGGCATGCGCTCGAGATCCGTCATGCGCGTCGCGCCGGCGCGGGCGAGTCGTTCGGCGACGACGCGGCGGCGACCGGCCGGCGCGGCGATCCCGACCGTCTGGAGGTAGCGCGCGTACGGCCGGACGAGCCCGGCGACATCGTCCAGCGAACCGATCGGCTTAACGCGGACCACCCGGTTCAGGCACGAGGCCTCGAACGTCGGGTCGGGGTCGTAGACGACTGTGTACTCGGTCCCGTCGCTCGCGAACAGCTCGACGCCGCGCCCGGCGAGCCCCGCGAACTCGGCCGCGCCGCGGAGCTGGTGGATGGCGGCCGCCTCGGCCGGTGTGATCCGCCCGCGCGGCAGCTCGGCCTCGAGCGCTGCGAGCGCGCCGGCCAGGGCGGCGGCGAAGTCGCGCGGCGTCGTCGCACCGCCGTCCTCGACGTAGACGACGTGCGGCGAGACACACCCCTGCTGGTCGAACGTGGCGACGGCGCGGGCCGTGTCGGCCGCGGTCGCATCGCGCTGCGTCGCCTCCAGCGCCTCCCGGGCGACGATGGCGAACGAGAGCTTCGGGCCGTGCTCGACCAGCCGCGCGCCGGGGTGCGCCCGCGCCCGCACGCTCTCCACGACCGCCTCGCCGCCGTACACGACGACCGTGTCCGCCCGCTCGAACACGACTCCCTCGATCCCCGCGCTCCCGCCGGGCCAGTAGGTGACGGCGACGCACGCGCCGAGGCCGGGGTCGACTTCGGCCAGCGCACGGGCGAAGAGGACGGGGAGCAGCGGGTCGCCGGAGCCGGTCTTCCCTAGCGACGCGGCCTTGACCAGCAGCGCCCGCACGAGCGACGTGACCGCGACGCCCGGGACGTTGCCGGCGAAGATGTGGAAGGCGAGTTCGGGGCCCAGCGCGCGACGCCCCTCCCGGAACCCATCGAGCACCGCCGGATCCCCCAGCTCCTCGTGCAGTAGCCGCTCGAGCGCGTCCGCGCTCCAGTCGGCGGCCATGCGGTCCAGGATCAGGCGCGCCATCGGCGGGGAGTAGCCGGTCACGGCGGGGAGCGCGTCTTCGGCCAGCCGGCGGACGGGGTCGGCGGGGTCCAGGAACCGGCGGGCGACGGCGTCGACTACGGCCACGATCTCCGCGACCGGCCGATCGGCGAGGTGCTCGGCACGCGCCCGGGCGAGGGTGTCGAGCACGCCGCCGAGCGTCGCCGGCTCCATCACCGGAAAGCGCAGGCGGACCGCGCCGTCGCCGTACTCCCGGACGTCCCAGGAGGCGACGTCGGCCTCGGCCAGCCCCGGCAGGTGGAACGCGTCGATCATCGTCCTCGCGCCCGCGCGGCCTCGACGAGGAGGTCCATCGCGATCGAGCAGCCGCGCGGCGGCGCGCCGCTCGCCCGGCCGAGGACGACGAAGCCGTCGCCTTCGAGGCGACCCAGGTCCTCGGTCTGGATCGCGGCGACGGAGCCGAGGTTCGCCAGATCGTGGTGCCTCAACACCCCGACCTCGCCCGGTGCGACGGGCTCGAGCGTCTCCGGGTCGACCGGGATCGTGCGCACCCACGGCGGCGGGATCTTCCGCCGCGGCCCCGCCGCGCCCCGCACCACCTTCTCCCGCAGGACCGAGTCGTAGAACTGCGAGCACATCTCGGTCATCCCGTACTCGTTCACGACGTGGTCCTCCGGGATGCCGAGGAGCTCGTGGTACGTGGCGCGTAGCTCCGGCTCGGGCACCTCCCTGCTCCGCCCCTTGAATCCGCCGGTGTCCATGAGCCGCGAGCCCGGCGGGAGCGCGTGCCGCATCCCCCGCTCGCGCAGGTGGTCGGTCCAGTGGACGAAGGCGAAGCTGGTTCCGAGCAGCATGATGGGCGTGCCCTCCGACGCGTAGCGCTCGAGCGCGGCGTCGAGGGCGTCGTAGTCGATCCCGGTCGCGACCGTCGCGAAGCTGCGGCTGCCATCCGCGCCCAGCCGGTCCATGACGACGTCGATCATGTGCGCGAGCGAGGAGTCGACCATCTCCCGGACCGACGGGACGAGCGAGAGCATCGGCAGCTCCGCGCCGTCGGGGAGCAGGTACGCCGCGAAGCTGGGGAGCAGCGACCCGTGGTAGAGCGACAGGTCGAGGATGTGGTGCTCGCCGCGGCGCTCCGCGCCGCGCGTCGTGCCGCTGGTGCGGAACACGGCCTCGGCGTCGGCGAGCTTTCCGCTCACCAGCGGCAGCTCCTTGAACGCGGCGGTCGGCACGGCCGGGATCTGGGTCCAGTGCTCGATCGTCTCCGGCCGCACGCCGCGCCGCAGGCAGTAGGCCGCGTACGGCTCGTTCCGCGCGAACTGGTACGCGAACACGCGACGCGCCAGCCCGGTGAACTCGTCGTCCGTGAGCGGCTCGTCGATCGGGCGGGTGAAGAGTCCGATCAATTCGGTGCGCAACGCGCGCCCTTCGAAATCCAGCATCGTGGGTCGATATCGTCGGTTCGCGGCGGCCGCGGTTCCGTCGTCGGTTCGCGGCGGCCGCGCTTTCGTGGTCAGTTCCCGGCGGCGACGGCCTCGTCGTCAACTCACGGCGGCGACGGCCTCGGCCAGCCGTTCGGGCTCGGTCACCGGCGGCGAGCAGGCGCGCGGGCCGCAGGCGAACGCCGCCGGCGTCTCGCGCGCCTGGAAGTTGAGCGCGCCGAGGCGGCCGCTCTGCTCCAGGCTCCAGACGCGCCGGTCGGGCTCGACCAGAGTGAGCGCAGCGCGCCGCAGCGGCGCGGCGGCATCGGCCGGCCCGACGATCACGAGCCGGAGCGGCGGCTCGAAGAACTCCTCGACCGCGAGCGCGAATTCCGCAGCGGCCACGCCATAGCGCCCTGCCAGGGGCGAGATCAACGCGAGCGTCCGCTCGGCGATGGCACGGTCGCTCCGCTCGCCGGTCGAGAGCGAGAGGTCGTTGAAGAAGCGCGCGGCCGCGGCGTTCGCTTCGAACGGCCGGTCCCGGTACCGGAGCGCGCCGACGTCGTCCGCCGTCGGGACGTGGTCGTAGAATCCGCCATCAGGCGCCCAGAGCCGCTCCTCGAGAGCGCCGGCAAGCTCGCGGACGCGGGTGAGGACGTCCGTCCGGCCCGTCGCCTGGAATACCGCGAGCCCGGCCCGCGCGGCCTCGAGCGTATCGGCCAGGAGGCCCGGCACTGAGCGCTCTCCATCGGGCTCGATGCAGTGGTAGAGGAGCCCGTCCGGCGCCGCCGCGGCCGCGAGGAGCGTGTCGAATGCGGCGGAAGCCCGTTCGACCCAATCGTCGCGGCCAAGGCGTCCGCCGGCCTCGGCGAGCGCTCGGATCCAGTGCGCGTTCGCGTTCGTGTAGACCGCCGGATCGACGTACGGCGCCGGGCGACTCGCGCGAGCACCGGCGTCCAACGTGAAGTACTCGTCGTCCGCGGCCTGGCTGCCGCCCCAGAGCCCGGACGGCTGGCGCAGCACCGCCTCGCCCCACGCGACGGTCCGCTCGACGACGCGCCGCCAGTCCTCGCGGCCGGTCAGGTGCGCGCCCAGCGCGTACGCCCTGAGCAGCCCCGCGTTCACGTCGAGGAGCTTCTCGCGTCGCGGCGCGGTCCAATCCGCTTCGAGCGCGTAACGGAAGAACCCGCCCTCGGGCTCGTCCCACAGCTCGCCGGCGAGCATGCCGTCCAGCGTGCGGAACGCCATCTCCTGCCAATCGGGGTTCGACAGACGCTCGGCCTGGACGAGGAGCAGCTCGATCGCGTCGGGGTACGGGAACTTCGGCGCGCCGCCGAACCCTCCGTTCCTCGCGTCGAACCCTTCCTGCATGACGGTGAGCACATCGTCGGCGGCCACACGGCGCACGAGTCCGATGGACGGGCGACGCGAGCGCGCCGCTTCCATCGCCTTCCGGCGCCGCTCGATCTCCGCCTGCAGCTCCGGCCTCCGATCGCGCCAGGCAGCGAGCACCCCCTTCGTCACGGCACGGAACTGCTCCAGCGGGATGTACGTCCCCGCCCAAAGCACCTCGCCGCCGGGCGTAAGGAACGCATTCGTCGGCCAGCCGCCCGCGATGTAACGGTCCTGCACGTGCGGATAACGATCCGCGTCCACACGCACGGGGATCAGCTCGGAGTTGATCAACTCGACCAACTCGGGGTCCGAGTAGACCGTCTCGTCCATGCGGCGGCACCACTGGCACCAGACGGCGGTCAGGTTGAGGAGCACGGGCCGGTCCGTGCCCGCCGCTTCCTCGAACGCCGCGGCGCCCCAGGCACGCCAGCGGATCTCGGCCGCACCGTTCGGTTGCGGAGTCAAACGGAACTTATCGGTCATACGGATCCGGGTCCACGGCAGAGCGATGCTGCAACACCCGATGTCACGTGTCCGGCCGGCGACGCCACAGGATACTCGGGCCCGGCCTCCCGGACCAGGGCCGCGCCGCCGCGCGGCCGCGTGCTCGCCTAGAGCGGAAACTTCTTCAGGTAGGCCGCCCGCCAGCGCTCCAGGCGCCGGTCGACTTCCGGCGCGGGGACCGCACCGACGAGCCGTTGCGCGAGCCTGATGCCCAAACGCGTCTGCTGCGTCCGCGCCGCCTCTTCGTCGGCTCCGCGCTCGATCGCCTCGGCCGCCTCCATCTCGAACGCGAAGGCCAGGAGATCGAGTTCCTGGTAGAGCCGGCCGCGAAGTTCGCGCTCGATCGCCGCGGGATCGGCGGCCGGCCGCACATCGCCATCTTCGGTGCTCTGCAGAGTCGCGACGGCATCGTCCTGCTTCTGGATGACGCCGCCCGCATCGCGAATCGAGTCCACATCGCCTCCGGATTGCCGTCGGGACGCGCGTCGTCCAATGCAAGATGTGAACCAGTGGCGCGCCCGCGCTACCCGGTGACCCGCCTGAACTCGAACCACTCGCTGCGGGCTTCGTACCGGCGGGCGGGGAGACCGAGGACCCGGATGAAGAGGCGTTTGATCCCGCGGCCGACCGCGCCCGGGACGGAGCGCTCGCCGCTCACGGCGGGCTGCAGCTCGCCCTTGAGCCAGCGCTCGAGCTCCTCCAGGTCGGAGAGCGACAGCGTCTCCAGCTCGACGACGGCCGTGTAGTAGTAGCGCCCGTTGCGCGCGGGGCGGATCGAGCCGCGGTGCGGCCCCTCGATCGCGGCGCGTGCGGCGTCGAAGGTCGGGTAGTCGCGCGCAACGGACGCGCTGGATTGCGACCTGACCGAGAAGCGGCCTTCGAGCGGGTCGTAGAGGAGGACCCACGTCGTCGCGTCGCTCGACTCGAGGTGGTCGATGAAGCCGTCGCGCCAGAGTTCGATGCGGGACCTGAGCCGGAGCGGCAGGCCGGAGCGGACGGCCTCCTCGAGCGCGGGATCGGCGAGGATCGCGCCGAAACGGAGCACGGGCGCGTACCCCGCGGCCGGGTCGGGCGCGATGCCGAGCGCCGCCTGGCGAGCCGCGTGGAGCGTGGCAGAAACGCCGCCGAAGGTCAGGGCCAGGACGAGGATTACTGCTCTCAAATCCGGGTGCCCAGGCGGACGAAGAAGTTCACGTTGTCCTCCCTCCCCGAGAGCGGGAGGGCCCAGTAGAGGCCGAGGCGGCCGAGGCGCAGGCCGACGCCGACGTCGGCGGCGAAGTCGTCGAGGCCGTCGGTGCGGCCGTCCAGCGCGGCGCGGTCGGTCCACGCGCGGCCGGCGTCGAAGAAGACGACCCAGCCGGGCGTCTCGCCGAGGTCGATGTCGGCGCCGAGCTTGCGGCCCCAGCCGTGCCCGATCGGGAACCCCGTCCGGTACTCGAGCTGGAGCAGGATGAGCCGGTCGCAGCCGTAGTAGGCGAGCATGCCGTCGACGCGCGGGGCGGTCTCGCGGGCGCCGCAGTCGAACTGGAACGGGCGGTACGCCGGCAGCGAACCCTCGCCGCCGAGCGCGTGCTGGCGCTGCGGTGGGAGCGGCCGGTCGTTGAGCGACGTGCCCGTGACGACCCGCAGCGCGAGGATCGACGACGGGCTGAGCCGCGCGTAGCGCCGGAGGTCGAGGAACCCCGCGGCGAATTCGGTCTCGGCAGGCACGAAGGTGACGAGAGGCCCCGGCGGTGCGACGAAGAGGTCGTTATCCTCGATGACGCGGGGCACTTCGAGCGAACCGCCCAGCCCGCGCTCGAGCTCGGCACGGATCCACCAGCCGGTCGTCGGGTCGGCGCCCTCGTTGCGGGTGTCGTAGCCGATGCGCGCGACGAGGCTGCGCAGCCGCCCCTCGGCGACGCGGGGCTGCGGCCGCCAGGCCGCGTCGCCGAAGGGCGTCCACGGTGCGCCGACGCCGACGGACGTGTGCCGCTCGTCGCGGTAGCCGAGCTGGACGTCGAAGCGGCCGCCGTGCGGCGCGGCGCGCACGTACGCGCTCCACCCGACCCGCTCGTAGTGGTCGCGATGGTCGCGGCGGAGCAGGAACGTGGAGAGCGCGTTCTCGCTGTCGGTCAGCCCCCACGACTCGATCGGCACGATCTCGGAGTGCAGCGTGGCGCCGACGCGGAGCGCGCGCCTGCCGCCGAGGAACTGCTCGGCGCGGAACAGGTAGCCGAAATCCGCCGCGTCGACGTCGAAGCCGGACTCCGTGCGGTAGATCAGATAGGCCTCGACGCGGGTCGGGTTCGCGCTCCAGGTCTCGAACCTCGGCCCCAGGCGGATCGGCAGCCCTTCGACGCGGTTGTAGCCCCGATGCGACGCGAGCGTCAGGTCGGTGCGGCCGTATCGGAACTCGTGCCCGGCGCTGAGCCCGGGCTCCTCCTCGGCCAGCGGGGGGACGAGGCGGCCGTTCTCCAGGCGGTAGCGGAGCGGCTCCCTGTAGACCTCGACCCGCCCGGCCACGGTCGCGGAATCGACGCCCGTCACGGACCCGCCCACGACGATGAGGTCGCCGTCGACCGCCGCGCCGGGCTCGAGGAACGCGTCGCCGTTCAGCACGAAGACGCTGCCGCGCACCCGCCCGGCGAGGTGGAGCGGCCCGCCGATCACGGCGACGTCGCCGACGATCTCGGTGCCGACCGCGATGCGCGAGGCGCCGGCCATGCGGACCGTCTCCGGCCGGTTGATCAGATCGAGCAGCTCGGCCGCCCGTTCGGGCGTGACCGCGACGCGGCGCGCCTCCTGCGCGGCCGCCACCGTCGCCGTGATCACGACCGCCGCGAGGGCGACCGCGATCGGTCGCTTCGGGTTGGCTCTCATCGTTCGATCTCCAGACGCCTCATCCGACGGTACAGGTTGGCCCGGTCGGTCCCGAGCCGCCGCGCCGCGTCGGCGACGTTGCCGTCGGCCTCCTCGAGCGCGGCCAGGATCAGCGCGCGTTCGTACGCATCGAGCCTCTCGGAGAGCGAGCCGTCGCCTCCCGGGCCCGGCATCGTCCTCATTGTCGCACTGGCCGCGGCACCGGCGGCCGTACCCCCCGCCGCGTCGGCCGGAGTGCCCGCGGCGCCGCCGTCCGGCAGCATCGCCGCGACCTCGCGGGCGCCGACTTCGCCGCCGGGGTGCAGTATCGCGAGCCGTTCGCAGACGTTCGCGAGCTCCCGCACGTTCCCGGGCCAGCGATAGCGGACCAGCCGCTCGATCGCGTCGGCGCGGAGGACCGGCGGAACGAGACCGTGCCGGGCCTGCAACCGCGCGAGGAAGTGGGCCGCCAGCTCCGGGATGTCCTCCGCCCGCTCGCGCAGCGGCGGCAGGTGGATCGGGATCACGTTCAGCCGATAGTAGACGTCCTCGCGGAACCGGCCGGCCGCGATCTCGTCGCGCAGGTTGCGGTTCGTCGCGGCGATCACGCGGACGTCGACCCGGATCGGCTCCTGCCCGCCCACCCGCTCGACCTCGCCCGATTCCAGCGCGCGGAGCAGCTTGGCCTGCGCCTCCGCGCTCAGCTCGGCGACCTCGTCGAGGAAGAGCGTGCCGCCGTCGGCCAGCTCGAATCGGCCGCGCCGCCGCTCGGTCGCGCCCGTGAACGCGCCCTTCTCGTGGCCGAACATCTCCGACTCGACCAGCTCCCGCGGGATCGCCGCGCTGTTGACGCGGACGAACGGCCCGTCGGCGCGCCGCGACTGCACGTGCAGCGCGGCGGCGACCAGCTCCTTCCCCGTCCCGCTCTCGCCCGTGATCAGCACCCGCGCGTCGGTCGGCGCGACCTGGGCGATCAGCTCGCGGATCGCGCGCATCGCCGGGCTCGAGCCGATCATCGGCTGCTCGCCGCCCAGCTCGGCGACGAGCGCGCGCGACAGCTCCCGCGCACGCCTCAGTTCCAGCGCGCTGCGGACCGTGAGGAGCAGCGACTCGGGGTTGAGCGGCTTCTCGATGAAGTGGAACGCGCCAAGCTTGGTCGCCCGGACGGCGTCGCCCAGCGTGGCGCGGCCGCTCATCATCACGACCGGCAGCTCGGGCCAGCGCTCGCGCAGCGTACGCAGCGCGCCGAGCCCGTCCAGCTCGGGCATCGCGAGGTCGAGGAGCACGACCTCGGGCTCCTCCTCCTCGACGGCGGCTATGGCGGCGCGGCCGTCGCCCGCCTCGCGGGTGCGGTGCCCCTCGGCCTCGAGCACCCGCGAGACCATGCGACGGATGTTGGACTCGTCGTCGACAACCAGGATCGCCGCCACGTCACCGCCTCAGTAGTGGCTGAAGATCAGCCGCGCCAGGAGCGGCCCGCGCCCGCCGAGCGGACGCGCTTCCTCGCACCGGAGCTTCGCCTCGGGGCCGAAGAAGAGACGCATCGACCGGCCGCCCTCGTCGGCCGGCGCCTGCACGCCCGGCCGCAGGCACGTGCGCGCGTCGCGAAAGATCGGCGACAGGAGCGCCGAGACGCTGTCGCCCGTGGCCGCGTCCGGGACGTCGATCGCGAGGACGACCGCCGCCTCGGTCATGACGTCCGTCGCCACGTAATTCAGCAGCGCCTTGACCGCCTCGCGCGACTGCGCGGCCGACGGGATCTCGACGGCGAGGAGGTCCAGGAGGCGCTCCCTGTCGACCCGGTAGAGCGCGTCGTGCAGGCTGACGCCGCCGCCGTCGGGGAGCGGCAGCACGACCGTCGTGTCGCCGATCGGCTTGCTGGCCAGGAACGCGAACGAGACCGACCCGGCCGGGCCCGGCCCGCTCAGCGTCAGGTCGGCCTGCCTCGCGACCTCGTGGAACCACGCGCTGTCGGCCGAGGCCGCGAGCAGCACCAGGTTCGCGTCCGCGCTGCGGATCCACCGCGCGACCTCGGCCGGGCCCGCGTCGCCGCCCACGTTGAGCGCCATCGTCCGGTACTCGACCGGCTTGGGTCCGCCGAGGCGGACGGCGCACCCGGCGACGACGATCGCCATCGTCCATGCGAGCGCTTTCTTCATGATCCCTCTTCCGTTGTGCATGTCAGGAACGGCGCCCCGGACATTCGCAGCTTTCACGCCCGGGCGGTTCGCGCGGCCCGGATCGCTATGGCGCCCCGACCGCGATTGCGGCCGGCACGTCGTCGCGCCCGGACAGCTATCTCGCCCGGGCGGCAGCGCCCGCCGCGGCGCCGGTCGGGAGCCTGACCATGAACTCCGCGCCGCCCTCCGGCCGGCTCCGCGCGACGACCTCGCCGCCATGCGCGGCGACGGCCTGTCGCACCAGCGCGAGGCCGAGGCCCGTTCCTCTGGATTTGGTCGTGAAGTCCGGTTCGAAGATCCGGTCGCCGGCGCCCTCCGGGAGCCCCGGGCCGGCATCGCCGATCGAGACGACGAGCTGCCCGTCCGCGGCGCGGACGGCGACGTCGATGCGACGCGGCCGGTCCGAACCGGACATCGCCTCGACAGCGTTCCGGATCAGGTTGCGGAACGCGCGCAGCAGCGCGTCGTAGTGGCCGTCCACGAGCGGCAGCTCGTCGTCGGCGTCGAGCGTCGCGACGACGCCGGGCGGCACGTCCGTCGCCAGCAGCCCGGCGACCAGCTCGCGGACGTCGATCGGGCTCGTCGGGCCGGCCGGCGGCCGGCCGAGCGCCGCGAACTGCTGCGCCAGCTCCTCCAGACGCTCCGTCTCCTCGATGATCACGGCGACCGGCTCCTCCCAATCGGACGCCTGTCCCTGGGAACGCGCGAGCCGGTGCGCGGCGAGACGGAGCGGCGTGAGCGGGTTCTTCATCTCATGCGCGACGCGCCGGGCCATCTCGCCCCAGACGCGGACGCGCTCGGCCTCGAGCGCGCGGCGCCGCGCGTCGGCCAGCTCGCCCGCCGCGCGACGAAACGCCGCGCGCAGCGCCCGCACCTCGACGACCTCGCGCGACTCCCGCGGGCTCGGCGCCGGGAGCGGCTCCTCGCGGCCGAGCCGGCCGGCCCAGTCGACCAGCTCGCCGATCGGGCGCGCGAGCCCCCGCGCGACCCGACGACTGACGACTAGCGCCAATCCGCCGACCACGAGCGCGAGGCCGAGCGCGAGCCCCGGCACCATCGCCGCGACGCGCCGCTCCAGGAACGCCCAGCGCCGCGCCAGCCGCAGCGACGCCGACAGCTCCTCCCGGTGCCGCTCGAGCGCCGCCGCGAGCACCGAATCGGTCTCCGCCACGGCCGCCGCGGCGTCGAACACGGCCCGCCCCGATTCGGCGACGCGGTCCCACGGGCCCAGCGTGCCGACCCAGTCCCGCGAGCCCGCCCACAGCCACACGCCCGTGAGGACCAGGACGAGCGCCGGCGTCAGCGCCAGGACGAGCATCCAGCCGAAGAGGCGACGTTCGAGCCCCTGGCGTCGTAACATCTATTCCCTCCAAGCCCTTGCGGCCGCGTATCGAGCTTGACGCGGCGGGCATGACGGATGCAATAAATGGAAGCGGGGTGAAGGCGTTGCACCAGGCGAAAGGTAGACGCGCGCCCGTGGCCGAGCAAGGGCGTAACTTCGCTTCGCAACGGCAGTAACCTCAGGTCGCAGGAGGCTTTATGATCCTTCCCAACGTCCGGGCGTCGTTCGGCAGGGAAGAGGCCGGGTTCCTCCTCGGACTCACCTCGGGCGGCGACGAGGGCGCCCGAAGACGCGAAGAGGAACGCCTCCGGGAAGAAGGGATCGACGCCATCCTCGACGACCCTCGCACCCTCAACGCCGTCCTCGCCTCCGGCGGCATCAGCGCCGCGCCCGCGCCGCTCGTCTTCTACATCCTCGTCCGTCACGCGCTCCTCGAGGACGGGATCAACAACCCCGTGGTCGCCGACTACCTCGCGGCGCTGCTCCTCGAGTTCGGCCGCGGCGACCGGGCCCGCCGACCGACGGACGACGTGGATGGCCGGGATTACGACTACCTCGCCGACATCGTCGAGGCGATCGAGAGCGCGACCGGCCGGGAGGCGTTCCTGCTCCGCGCCCACCTCGGCAACTTCGCGCTCTGGCTGAGCGGCGTCTTCCCCGACTACATCGCCGCCCGCGTCGAGCGGCGCGGCGCGCCGGGGATCCGCTACTACGAGGCGATGGGCGCGACCGGCTACCGCCTCGCGGCCCACACCGCCGACGCCGAGAGCTGGGGGCTCGACCGCCTCTACCAGACCTTCGCCGACAATTTCCCGGTCCTGCGCATCGCGCTGAACCGCATCGCCGACCGGCACCTCTTCCCGATGCGCGGCGACCCGATCGACCGACTGCTCCGCCAGATCGCGGACCGGTTCCACGATCAGTCCCAACATCGCATGAATTAAAGGCTTAGGGGACGGAACACCGTCCCCTTCGCCGTGTACCCGCCTGCATCACGCCTCACCGTAGCAGTCCTTGGAAGGAGCAGTACGCATGGGCACCCCGGTCCTCGACATCATCGAGCACATCCGGCAGCGTCAGGATCCGGCGTCGTATCAGGATCTCGTGTGGGAGGGGACGTTCGCGGAGTACCTGGAGCTGGTCCGCGAGAACCCGCTGGTCGCGCGCAACGCGTTCCAGCGGCTCTACGACATGATCATCTCCTTCGGCACGCGGAAGTACACGGAGTACAAGAAGGAGATCACGCACTACAACTTCTTCGACGACCCGATCGGCGGCGGGAAGGACGCGGTCTACGGGCTGGACGTCCCGCTCATGAAGTTCGTGCAGGTGCTGAAGGCCGCGGCGCTGGGGTACGGCCCGGAGCGGCGCGTGATCCTGCTGCACGGCCCGGTCGGCTCGTCGAAGTCGACGATCGCGCGGCTGCTGAAGAAGGGGCTCGAGCACTACTCGCGCACGCCGGAGGGCGCGCTCTACACCTTCTCCTGGGTGGGCGACGGGCTGCACTCGGTGGGGATCCCGGCGGAGATGGGCGAGGCGGCGCAGGATGCGGCGATGCCGTGCCCGATGCACGAGGAGCCGCTGCACCTGATCCCGGAGGAGCACCGCGCGCTCTTCGTCGAGGAGCTGAACGCCAAGCTGCCCGACGACCGACGGCTGCGCGTCGAGGGCGACCTCTGCCCCGCCTGCCGCCACGTCTACAACCAGCTCATGCTGAAGTACGACGGCGACTGGACGAAGGTCATCGAGCACGTCCGCGTGCGCCGTCTCCTGATCAGCGAGCGCGACCGGGTCGGGATCGGCACGTTCCAGCCGAAGGACGAGAAGAACCAGGACTCGACCGAGCTGACCGGCGACATCAACTACCGCAAGATCGCGATCTACGGCTCGGACTCGGACCCGCGGGCCTTCAACTTCGACGGCGAGTTCAACGTCGCGAACCGGGGTCTGATCGAATTCATCGAGGTGCTGAAGCTGGACGTCGCCTTCCTCTACGACCTGCTGGGCGCGAGCCAGGAGCACAAGATCAAGCCGAAGAAGTTCGCGCAGACGGACATCGACGAGGTCATCATCGCGCACACGAACGAGCCGGAGTACCGGCGGCTCCAGAACAACGAGTTCATGGAGGCGCTGCGGGACCGGACGGTGAAGATCGACATCCCGTACGTCACCAAGCTGGACGAGGAGATCAAGGTCTACGAACGGGACTTCAACAATCGCCGGATCAAGGGCAAGCACATCGCGCCGCACACGATCGAGATGGCGGCGATGTGGGCGGTGCTGACGCGGCTCGAGGAGCCGAAGAAGGTGAACCTCACGCGGCTCCAGAAGCTCAAGCTCTACAACGGCAAGACGCTCCCGGGCTTCACGGAGGACAACGTGAAGGAGCTGCGGAAGGAGGCCGAGCGCGAGGGGATGGAGGGGATCAGCCCCCGCTACATCCAGGACAAGATCTCGAACTGCCTCGTCGCCGACATCGAGGAAACGTGCGTCAACCCGTTCATGGTGCTGAAGGAGCTGGAGAGCGGGCTGCGCCACCACTCGCTGTTGAACGACCCCGAGCAGAAGGAGCGCTACCGCGAGCTGCTGGCCGTCGTGCGCGAGGAGTACGAGGACATCGTGAAGAATGAGGTCCAGCGCGCGATCAGCGGCGACGAGGAAGCGCTCCAGCGCCTGTGCGCCAACTACATCGACAACGTGAAGGCGTACACGCAGCGCGAGAAGGTCCGGAACAAGTACACCGGCGAATACGAGGAGCCGGACGAGCGCCTGATGCGGTCGATCGAGGAGAAGATCGACATTC
>CALBZE010000074.1 GCA_937889645.1 uncultured bacterium | reverse complement strand
CCGCCTCCCGCGCCGCGTAGCGGCGCCGCTCCCCGCCGCGTAGCGGCCGCCCCCGCCGCCCCTCCGGGGCGGCTCCCCTCACCGCCTACCCATCAGGAACCGCAACGGCGACTCCCGTACCACCGCATCGACGATGAAGAAAAGATTCGCCGGCCGCTCCGCCATCCGCCGCATCAGATACGGATACCACGCCTCGCCGAACGGCACGTAGATCCGCAGGTTCCACCCCTCGTCGACGATGCGCTGCTGCAGGTCGCGGCGGATGCCGTAGAGCATCTGGAACTCGAAGTCGGTCGCCGGGATCCCTTCCGCCTTGGCGAAGTCGATCGTCGCCCGGATCATCTTCTCGTCGTGCGTCGCGATCCCCGGGTAGTTGCCGTCCTTCAGGAGCAGCTTCATGAGCCGCACGTAGTTGGCGTCCACGTCCTTCTTGTCGGGGAATGCGACGCTCTCGGGCTCCTTGTACGCACCCTTGCAGAGCCGGACCCGAGCACCCAGCTCGTTGAGCATGCGGACGTCGTCCTCGCTCCGGTACAGGTAGCTCTGGATCACGACGCCGACGTTGCGGTACCCCTCGTCCCACACGCTGCGGAAGAAATCGAGCGTGCGCTGCGTGTACGCGCTCGACTCCATGTCGAAGCGGATGAAGATCTGTTTCTCGCGCGCGGAGTCGAGGACGCGGCCGACGTTCTCGCGCAGGAACGCCTCGTCGACGTCCTGCCCCATCTGCGTCAGCTTGAGCGACGCGTTGGCGTCCAGCCGCTCCGTTGCGATGCGGTCGAGGAGCTGGAGGTAGACGTCCGCGGCGGCGGTCGCCTCCTCGCGGTTGCTCACCGACTCGCCCAGGTAGTCGAGCGTGACGTGCATCCCGCTCTCGTTGAGCGCGCGAGCGGCCTGGACCGCGTCGTCGAGCGTCTCGCCGGCCACGAACCGCCGGGCGACGCTGCTGGCGAACGGCGCCTCCGTCGCGATGCGACGCAGGAGCCGACTCTCACTCATCAATAGGATCGCATCCCTCAGCATCAATCCTCCAACTCCTTGCGGCGGCGCTCGATGGCGGCGTCCAGCTCGGCCTTGACCTCGAAGAGCGAGAGGTCGAGGAGCGCGCGCGTCGCCTCGTCGGCCGTGGCGCCGGTCGTCAGATCGCCCGACTCGAGGTGCTCCATGATCCCGGCGCCCGTCGAGGCCCAACGCAGAAAGACCAGGAACCCGACGAACGGCCGGGCGGGGTCCCCGGTCTCCTCCGTGTCGACGCCGACGGTATAGGGCTGGCCATCCGAGCCGGTGAACGCCGGCGGTCGGTCGTGCTCCGCGATGTAGCCGCCCAGCGTGACGTCCGGGATCGAGTCGTCGCCGGAGCCGCCGAGCACTGCGCGTACGTTGAATTCCGGCTCCGGGACCTCCTCGGCGGCGTCCTCGAGGGCGCGCTCTTCCAGCTTCCTCAGGAGATCCTCGGAATCCGATTCACGCATTGTCAAGCCACCAGTTGCGCGGCGTCGCTGCTACGGTTTCGTATCTCGGTGAGGCGGCTCAACCTAATCGGTCGGAGGGGTGGGAACAAGGCGGGGCTCGGGCAAGAACTCAGGGTCGCGCCGTCGGAGCGGCCGTCGCGTTGCTTCGTTTGGGGTGGGCCCCTATTCTTGCGGCAACCCATTGGCTCGAGGAGTCGAGATGAAAGCGGCGATATTCCACGAGTATGGCGGCCCGGAGGTGGTCCGGGTCGAGGAGGTCGAGCGGCCGACGGCCGGGCCGGGCGAAGTGCTGGTCGAGGTGAAGGCGGCGGCGATGAACCACCTGGATCTGTGGGTGCGGCGTGGTCTGCCGATCGAGACGACGATGCCGCACATCGGCGGGTCGGACATTGCGGGCGTCGTCGCGGAGCTGGGGCCCGGCGTCCACGGGGTCGAGGTCGGGACGCGGGTCGTGGTGAACCCGTCCCTCTGGTGCGGGCGGTGCGAGTGGTGCCACGCGGGGCAGGAGTCGATGTGCGTGCGGTTCCGCCTGATCGGCGAGCACACGCAGGGCGGCTTCGCCGAGTATGTAGCGGTTCCGGCGACGAACCTATACCCGATCCCGGACGACTGCCCGTTCGAGAAGGCGGCGGCGGTCCCGCTGGTCTTCCAGACCGCGTGGCGCGGGCTCATCACGCAGGGCCGCCTGCGTGCCGGGATGGACGTGCTGATCACGGGCGCGTCGGGCGGCGCGGCGACCGCCGCGATCCAGATCGCGAAGCACGCGGGCGCGCGCGTCTTCGCCGTGACGACGGCCGAGAACGTGGAGCGCGTGAAGGCGCTCGGCGCCGACGTCGTCTTCGACCGCAAGGCCGTCGACTTCTCGCAGGAGATCTGGAAGGCGACGGGGAAGCGCGGCGTCGACGTGATCTTCGACTCCGTGGGCGTGGCGACGTTCGCGCAGAACCTGCGGGCGTTGACGCGGGGCGGCCGCCTCGTCGTCTACGGCGCGACGACGGGGCCGAACGGCGCCGTCGACCTGCGCAACCTGTTCTGGAAGCAGTTCGAGATCGTCGGCACGACGATGGCGAGCCGGAGCGAGTTCGAGGCCGTGATGAAGCTCGTCTTCCGCGGGGCGTTCGAGCCGGTGATCGACGTCGTCTGGCCGCTGGACCGGGTGCGCGAGGCGCACGAGCGGCTCGAGCGCGGCGAGCAGTTCGGGAAGATCGTGCTCGTTCCTTGATGCGCCGGGTCGCCAGCTCCGCCGGAGCCCGTCCTTCTGGAATGGATCGTGCCCGTTGGGGGAAGGGCGTCTCGTGTCCCCCAACGGAGGGCTTCCGGATGGACGTGTTGCTGATCCTGGCGATCCTGTTGATCCTGCTGGCGCTGCTCGGGTTCGGCGGCGTGTGGTCGGCGCTGCGGAGCGCGGCGTGGCTGATCCTGGTGATCGGGCTCGTGATCCTGGTGCTGTCGTTCATATTCTAGGCGCGACCGCCCCCGGCGCCGAGGCGGCCGGGTTCGTCCGGGAAAGGCTGTCCCGGGCGCACGTCGCGGCGTGGTGGGGCGGCGCGCTCGAGGGATCGGGAAACGGAATGGCGAAGAAGCCGGAGGCGTGGGCGCGGGAAGGGTCGCAGCTCGTCGGGGACTACGGGATCTTCCGGGTCCGGCGGGACGCGGTGCGTTCGCCGCGGACGGGCGCGCTGCTGGACCGGCACGTCCTCGAGATGAAGGACTGGGTGAACGTGGTCCCGCAGACGGAGGACGGCCGGATCGTCCTGGTCGAGCAGTTCCGCTTCGGGACACGGGAGGTCACGCTGGAGTTCCCCGCGGGGATCATCGAGCCCGGCGAGGACCCGTGCGGGGCCGGGATGCGGGAGGTGGCCGAGGAGACGGGGTACCGGGCCGCCCAATGCGTGCACGTGGCGGAGCTGGACCCGAACCCGGCGCTGCAGAACAACCGGCTCCATGTCGTCCACGCCTGGGGTTGCCGGTGGGCGGGCGAGCAGGCGCAGGACGAGGGCGAGGACATCCACGTCCGTGTCGCGACGGTCGACGAGGTGGACCGGTGGGTGGCCGAGGGGCGGATCCGTCACGCGCTCGCGGTCGTGACGTGGTGCATGTGGAAGCTCGCGGGGGCCGGCGTGGCCGGAGCCGGCTAGCTCTCCTTCCGCGTCCAGCGTTGCGCGTCGCGGACGCGGTACTTCTCCAGGACGCGCCCGAACGCCTCCTCGAGATCGATCTGCTGCTCGTTCGCGATCGTGACGATCACGAAGAGGATGTCCGCCAGCTCGAGCGCGAGGTCCTGCTCGGGCTCACCGGGCTTCTTCGGCTTGTGGCCGTAGCGGTGGTTCAGCTCCCTCGCCAGCTCGCCGACCTCTTCGATGAGGCGGGCGAGGTTGGAGAGTGGCGGCCAGTATCCCTCTTCGAACTGGGAGATCCAGGCGTCGACGGCGCGCTGCGCGTCGCGGATGGTGATCCCGGTCGAACCGGCGCGGTTCGGTTCGCTCATCTTCATCTGGGGTCTCGAGACGACGTGACGCCCCGGGGCGTATCGATCGCGGCGCGAAGGTACCGCGGCGCGCCGAGCCGCGGCAAGGGGAGACGACGCCGCGGCCCCGGACCGCGGGACGGTCGTCGGGCAAGCGCGCCATTGACGTACGCGACGTCGTCTCGGTCCATGGCGCCGTTCCGCCGCCTCTCTTAGCTTCCGACGCATGGCGCTACTGCTCGCGACGCTCCCCTGGATCGCGTTCCTCGGTTTCATACCGCTGCTCTACCGTCGCCGGCCTCGGCTGCGGGACTATGGCCCGGCGACGGACGGGCCGCTCGTCTCGATCGTCGTCCCGGCGCGCAACGAGGCGTCGCACATCGTCTGGTGCCTGCGCACGCTGCTGCGGACGAGGTATCGGAACTACGAGGTCATCGTCGTCGACGACCGCAGCGAGGACGGCACGGGCGAGATCCTGTCGGCGCTCGTGGAGCGCGGCGTGGAGAACGTCCGGGTCGTTACGGGCGAGGCGCTCCCGGAGGGGTGGTTCGGCAAGCCGTGGGCGTGCTGGCAGGGGTACCGCCACGCGCGGGGCGAGCTGCTTCTCTTCACCGACGCGGACACGCGGCACGAGCCGGACCTGCTCGGCCACGCCGTCGCGGCGATGGAGGCCGCGGGCGTCGACCTGGTCACGGTCCTGCCGCGGCAGGTCCTGGCGAGCTTCTGGGAGCGGCTCGTCATGCCGCAGTTCCTGGTCGCGATCATGCTGCGCTACGGCAGTGCGCGCCGGATCGGCCGGGCCCGCAACCCGCTGGACGTGATCGCGAACGGGCAGTTCATCCTGATGCGACGCGAGGCGTACGAGGCGATCGGCGGGCACGAAGGCGTGCGCGGCGAGGTCGCCGAGGACCTGCGGCTCGCCCAGCGGACGGTCGCCGCGGGGCGTCGCATGCTGATCGCGCACGCCGAGGAGCTGATGTCGACGCGGATGTACGCGTCGCTCCGCGAGATCCTGGATGGGTGGTCGAAAAACGTTGCGACAGGCGGGCGGCAGACGGTCCCGCGGTGGCTGCGCCCGGCGCTCCCCTACCTCGTCGCCGCGTGGTTCCTCCTCATGTGGGTGGCGCCGCCGGTGGCGTTGGCGGTCGCGCTGATGCTCGATGCGCCGTCGAGCGACCTCGTGGTGGGATGGTCCGCCGCCGCGACCGCCGCCTCCGTCCTCTTCTGGCTCCTCGCCTACGCGCGCTACGGCGTGCTCCGGATCCACGTCCTGCTGTACCCGCTCGCCGCCCTCGTCGCCGCCTTCATCTTCGCGCGGAGCGGGTGGCGAGGACGACGGATCGAGTGGAAAGGGCGCCGCTACGGCGTCACGGCGCCCATTCGACGGTGATCCGGTTGGGGATCAGGCCGGCCTCGTAACCCCGGTCGAGGAAGAGCTGCACCGCGCTGCGGCCGTCGGGGCCGTAGTCGAGCGTCCGCGGGTTGACGTACATCCCGACGAACTCGTCGGTGCGCGACTCGTCGAGGCCGCGACCGTACTGGATCGCGTGCTCGAGCGCGGCCGCCCGGTTGGCCAGGCTGTAGGCGATCGACTCCCGCAGGTGCGCCGAGATCCGCGCGATCAACTCCGGGCCGAGATCGCGACGGACGACGTTTCCGCCGAGCGGCAGCGGCAGCCCGCCGGTCTCCGACGCCCACCACTCGCCCATGTCGGCGATCAGGTGCAGCCCCTCGTCCTTGTACGTGAGCTGCCCTTCGTGGATGATCAGCCCGACGTCGACGCGGCCGTCCTTCACGTGCTCGATGATCTGGTCGAACGGGACGACGACGGTGTCGGCCTGGGGGAAGTAGAGCTTCAGCGCGAGGAACGCCGACGTCATGGTGCCCGGCACGGCGATCTTCTTGCCGCGCAGGTCGTCGCGTTCCATCGGCTCCCGAGCGACGAGCCGCGGCCCGTACCCCTCGCCCATCGAGGCGCCGTGCGGGAGCAGGATGTACTTGTCGGCCAGGTAGGCGTACGCGTGGATCGAGACCGCGGTGACCTCCAGCTCGCCGGCGAGCGCGCGGCGGTTCAGCGTCTCGATGTCCTGCAGCTCGTGGATGTACTCCAGATCGCCGGTCTCGACCGCGCCGCTGGCGAGGCCGTAGAACATGAACGCGTCGTCGGAATCGGGCGAATGCGCGACGCGGATCGTACGGGGCATGATCTCTCGTCCGGGAATACGGTTCTGCTCGATCGAACGGCGGGGATCATAGGCGGGGAGGGGGGGGGGGTAAAGTGGGGGGGGTTGGGGGTTGGGGGGTGGGGGCTGGGGGGGCGGCGCCTGGGTGCGGGTGGCGTCGAAGGGCCGGCGGGCGGCCGGGTGGGGTGGACGACGGAGTGGGCGCGGGCGGCAGGGGGCGAAACCGGCGAGCGAAAGAAGGAAGGGGCGGCCGGCGTTCGCCGGCCGCCCCGACTCCAGCGCGCGACCCCGCCTCAGTAGCCGGGGTTCTGCGTGAGATTCGGCGCCACGTCGATCTCGGACTGCGGGATCGGGTAGAGCCGCTGCGTCTCCGGGATCGCGCCGGCCTCGCCGGCCCGGACCATGTCGGCGAAGCGGTCGCCCTCGAAGGCGAGCTCGAGGCGCCGCTGCAGCCGGACCTCCGCGAGCACCTCCGCCTGGTTGGTGACGTCGACGCCGAAGGTGTGCGCGGGCAGGCCCGCACGCACGCGGATCAGGTTGTACGCGGCGATGGCCTCCTGGAGGTTGGCGTTGCCGCCCAGGCGCGCGAGCGCTTCGGCGCGGTTGAGGATCACCTCGGCGAGGCGGATGACGTGGACGTCCTCCGCGCCGGCCGGTGTCGGGTACTTCGTCGCATTGACGTTCCCCGCCTCATCCCAACCGATCGACCAGGCGAACCGCTCGTCCGCCGGATCGAAGAGATCGATCAGTGCGTCCTCCGGCGCGACCTCGTACCGGCCGCCGTTACGCCGGCTCAGGTAGTAGTAGCCGATGTAGTTGAACTCCTGCGGCGTGAAGCTCAGCCGGAAGATGTCCTCGTCGGTCGACGCGCCGTCCGGGTCGAACAGGTCGCTGAACTTCGGCGCGAGCGCGTAACCCAGCTCGAGCACCTCGTCGGCCGCGTCGACCACGTTCTGCCACTGGCCGAGATAGAGGTAGACCCTGCTGCGGAGCGCGTTCACGGCGCCGAGCGACGCGCTGCGCGGTTGCGACTCGTTCGAGAGGAGCGACTCGGCGGTCGCGAGGTCGTCGAGGATCTGTTCGTACACCTGCTCGACCGTGCTACGCGCGATCTGTGACGCCTCCTCGGGATCCGCCGGCGGCTCCAGGCGAAGCGGCACGCCGCCCCAGAGCTTCACCAGGTTGTGGTACGAGAGCGCCCGGATGAAATAGGCCTCGCCCAGCATCTGGTTGCGCGTGGAGGCGGCCATTTCGATGTCGGGCAGACGCTGGATCAGCGAGTTGGCCCGCCCGATCGCGCGATAGATCGCGGTCCAGATCCCATCGACGGTGCCGTTGTCCGCCCGGAGCTGGTGCCTGTCGGCATCGCCGAACGCGGCGAACGTGCCGGAGTGCCTCACGTCGTCGGACGAGAGGTCGGTGAAGTAGAGGAAGTCGCCTCCATAGTACAGGTCGTCGGTCAGCGCGTCGTAGACGCCGGCGAGGGCGGCGCGGGCGCTGGCCTCGTCGACGATGGCACGGTCCTCGGAGACCGCGGTCGTCGGCTCGACGTCGAGCACCGAGTCACACGCGGCGAGCCCGACGAGCAGCACCGGGAACAGGTATGTCTTTCTCATGTTTCGTCCCATGTTCGTTATCCGAGTGAATCGTCCGTTGCCGCCGTGTCACCAGCCGCCCGAGATCCCCAGCGAGATCGACCGGGTGCGCGGATAGGCGTAGAAGTCGGTGCCGAGCCCGGTGATCGAGCCCGAGCCGTTGCTGTTGACGTCGGGGTCGTAGCCGCTGTAGTCCGTCCACAGCTTGAGGTTGTGGCCGGTGACGTAGACGCGGGCGTTCTTGAGTCGCAGCGCCGACGTCACAGCGGCCGGCAGACGATAGCCGAGCGTGACCTCCTGGAGACGAATGTACGACCCGTCCTCGACGAAGCGGCTCGACACCTGGCGGGCGCCGGAGTCGCCGAGGTAGCTGGCGCGCGGCTCGTTGGTGATGTCGCCGGGCTTCTGCCAGCGGTTCCGGGCGTTGCCGAACTTGTTGTCGTAGTAATAGCCGCCGTCATCGCCGAAGATGCGCATCGCGTTGAAGACCTCGGCGCCGTAGCTGAACTCGAAGACGGCGCGCAGGTCCACACCCTTGAACGACAGCTCGTTCGTCAGGCCGCCCCAGTAATCCGGGTGCGGGCTGCCGACGATCTGCCGGTCGGCCGCCGTGATCTGCCCGTCTCCGTTGACGTCCTCGTAGATCGCCTCGCCCGTCTCGGGGTCGACGCCGAGGAACTTGAGGGCGTAGAACGCGCTCAGCGGCTGGCCTTCCTCGATGCGGTTGATCGAGTAGAGGCCGGCGTTGAACGGCTCGCCGTTGTACAGCTCGGTGACCTTGTTCTTGTTGGTCGAGATGTTGAACGTCGTCGCCCAGCGCAGCCCGTTCGGCTCACGCGGGACGATGTTCACGGTCTGCAGCGCCAGCTCGAAGCCGCGGTTCTCGATCCCGCCGATGTTGTCCCAGTAGGACGTATGGCCGCTCGTCGACGTGATCGGGCGGCTGATCAGCAGGTCGCGCGTCTGCTTGATGTAGTAGTCGGCCGTGACCGTGGCGCGGCCGCCGAAGAGGCTGAAGTCGGCGCCGATGTCGAGCTCCGAGGTCGACTCCCACTTCAGGTTCGGGTTCGCGATGCTGGTCTGCGCGATGCCCGGCGCGCCCGCGTAGTTCGCGCGGGTGTAGCGGCCCATGTAGGCGAAGTTGTCGCTGATTCCCTGGTTCCCCGTGAGGCCGTAGCTCGCGCGGAGCTTGATCTCGACCCGGTCGCGCAGGTCGGCCATAAACGCCTCATCGGTGAGCGCCCAGGCGAACGAGCCGGCGGGGAATACGCCGTAGCGGTTGTTCGGGCCGAAGCGGGACGACCCGTCCGTCCGCAGGCTCGCCGTGAAGAAGTAGCGGTCCAGCAGCGAGAGGTTGGCCCGCGTGAAGAACGAGACGAGGTTGTACCCCGTGGCCGAGGCGTCGTAGCTCGTGATGACGCCGGCGTTGCCGGGGTACCGGAACCCGTCGGTCGCGAACCCTTCGCCGACCATGTACATGTCTTCGCTGTCGTTGTACTCGACGCTCTGACCGCCGGTCAGCGAGAGCTGCCCCACGCCGAGAGCGCGGTCCCAGGTGAGGTAGTTCTCGAGGACGTAACGGCTCGCGCTCGTCGTCGCCATCGTCGAGACGCCGCCGGCGCTGGCCGCGTAGGTGCCGATCACCTTCGGCGAGTCCCAAACCAGCTCGCGCAGGTCGAGCACGTCCATCCCGACCCGCGAGTTCAGCCGGAGCTGGTCGCTCAGACGGATCGTGGCGGCGACGTTCCCGATCGCGCGCAGGACGCGCGTGTCGTTCGAGTTGTACTCGGCGAGCGCGAGCGCGTTGGTGTACTCGAGCTGGTCCGCCGGGCTCGTGTACGAGCCGTCGGGGTTGCGCGCGGGGATGAACGGCTGGTTCGCGATCACGTTCGTGACCACGCCGTTGATCGTGTTGTCGTTCTCGACCCGCTGGTGCAGCTCACGGGTGACGCCGACCGACGTCTGCACCGAGATGCGGTCGTTGACGTCGAAGTCGACGTTGAGGCGAGCCGAGCCGCGGTCGTACCCCGAGCCGCGGGCGATCCCCTCCTGATCGAAGTACGTGCCCGAGATGAAGTAGCGCAGCCGCTCCGTACCGCCGCTCGCCGAGAGCTGCATGTTGCGGATCGGCGCCCGGCGGAAGATCAGGTCCTGCCAGTCCGTGTCGACGCCGGGCTCGTACCAGAAGTCGTGGAGATCCGGGTCGAACTGATCGCGCGGGACGATGATCGGGTCGTACCCGTCGTTGACCGCGCCCTCGTTCATGTACTCGATGTACTCGGCGGCGTTGAGCAGATCGAGCTTGCGCGCGAGCTGCTGAACGCCCGTGTACGCGTTGAAGGTGATGTTCGGCCCGCCGAGCCCGGCCCGGCCGCGCTTGGTCGTCACGATGATGACGCCGTTCGAGCCGCGCGAGCCGTAGATCGCCGCGGCGGCCGCATCCTTGAGGATGTCGATCGACTCGATCTCGTCGGGCGTGAGCGAGCTGACCGCGCGCAGGTCCTGGCCGCCCACGCCGACCTGCGAGAAGTCCTCGCTCAGCATCGGCACGCCGTCGATGACCCAGAGCGGGTCGTTGCCCGCCGAGAGCGACGCGGCGCCGCGCACGCGCACCGTGATCCCGTTCCCGGGGTTCCCCGCGTTCTGCGTGACCTGGACGCCCGGCGCACGGCCCTGGAGCGCCCCTTCGACGCTCGCGACCGGGACGTTCGTGATCTCGCTCGCCTGCACCCGGGCGACCGAGGTCGACAGCTCCCGCCGCTGTTGCGTGCCGTAGCCGACGACGACGACCTCGTCGAGCGAGATCACGCTCGATTCGAGCGACAGCGTCACAACGGCCGTCTGGCCCGCCGTCACCGTGACGGTCTGCTGCGCGGGGGTGTAGCCGATCCGCTCCGCGCGGATCGTCACGGTCCCCGCCGGGACGCCGACCAGCAGGAACTCGCCGCGCGCGTTCGTGAGCGTCCGGACGTTCGCGGCGCCGACGACGTACACGTCCACGGCCTCGATCGGCGCCTGGGTTGTCGCGTCGGTGACTGCGCCCCTCACCGTACCGGTCTGGGCGGCGGCCGTCGCCGCCGAGCCCAGCAGGCCGGCGAGAGCCAGCAGCCATGCTGCGAGGTGATTTGTAGCGCGTCTGCTCATAACAGGTGTGCCTCCTCCTATACGGTGAGTCGGAAAAAGGAGTTCGGATAGACGCATTCGTGCCGTGCTCGCGGAAAGCGCCTCGGACCTGGCACGTGGGTCCGAGTTGTAGTGAGAGTCGAGGCCGGCCCCGGCTGCGCCGGGTGTTTCGCTGCAGATGTAGCGTGCGTCTCGCCCACCCGCAACGGGGGTCGCCGGCCCGTCGACGACGTCGTTCGTGAAGGTGCATTCTGACGAAACGGTGTTCGTCAAGGCAACGCCTCAGGGTGCCGGTGTTGTGACAGAAACGTGGTCCGACGCGGTGTCGGGGGCACGGATCCGCGTCTCGAGGCGCCGGGTACCAACCCCGTATGCGGGACGGGAGCGTGGTGCCTGGCGAACGGATCAAGGCGAAGGCGCGGGAGCTCGGGTTCGAGCTGGTCGGGATCGCGCCGGTGCGCGCGAGCGAGCACGGGGAGTTCTATCGGCGGTGGCTCGCCGAGGGGTGCCACGGGGGGATGGAATACCTGGCGCGCGACGACGCCGTCGCCCGGCGCCTCGATCCGCGCGCGGCGTGGCCCGAGCTGAAGTCGGCGGTGGTGGTCGGGCTGTTTTACGCCGGCGACGAGGGCGGTGCGGCGGGGGCTGGCGCGGGCGCCGGCGCTTCCGGCCCCGCCCGACCCGATGTCGGCGTGATCGCGCGGTACGCCTGGGGGCGGGACTACCACAAGGTCATGAAGAAGAAGCTGCTCCAACTCCTTCGGTGGATCGAGGGGGAGGTGGGGCGGGAGCTGCCGGCCGCTCGGGCGTACGTGGACACGGGGCCGGTGCTGGAGAGGGAGCTCGCCCGGCGCGCGGGGCTCGGGTGGTTCGGCCGCAACACCATGCTGATCAACCCCCGGCGCGGCTCGTATTTCTTCATCGGCACGCTCCTCCTCGAGCTGGAACTGGAGCCCGACGCGCCGTTCGAGGCGGACCGCTGCGGCCGTTGCAGCGCGTGCGTCGCGGCGTGCCCGACGGGCGCGCTCCTCGGCCGCGACGCGAACGGCGCTCCGGTCATCGACGCGACGCGCTGCATCTCCTACCTCACGATCGAGAACCGCGGCCCGATTCCGGTCGAGCTGCGCCCGGCGATCGGGAACCGGATCTTCGGGTGCGACATCTGTCAGGAGGTGTGTCCCTTCACCCGCAAGTTCTCCGTGCCGGCGTCGGAACCGGCCTTCGAGCCCCGCGCGGGAGCCGTCGCTCCGGCGCTGGCGCAGCTCATGGCGCTGTCACGGGAGGAGTGGGACCGACGCTTTTCGGGATCCGCCATCCGGCGCGCCGGATACGCGGGGCTGCTACGCAACGTCGCCGTCGCCCTCGGCAACTGGGGCTCCGAGGAGGCGCTTCCGGCGCTCGTGGATGCCCTTGCGCACGAAGAGCCATTGGTGCGCGGCCACGCCGCATGGGCGCTCGGGCGGATCCCTTCGTCCGAGGCTCGTCATGCGCTTTCGGCGCGTCTGTCCGTGGAATCGGACGCGTGGGTCAGGGAGGAACTCGAGTCGGCGCTCGGCTGCTCGGACTGACGCGTCCGGGCGATCCCGGGAGGGATTCCGATGTCCGCGTCGTACACGAGCCAAACCGGGGGACCGCATGCGGTGGGAGTTGACAGTGGTCCGTAGCGAATCGCCGCTGGGTCGGTGGATCCGCCATGCGTGGAAGCCGTCGGAAGGCGATCCGCTTTACGGCGTCGTGCGCGAGATCGTCCACTGGGCGGGCGAAGCGGCGATCCCTCGCGAGCGGCTCCTTCCGGGGCCGACCGTCGAGCTGGTCGTGCACGTCGGGACGCCTCACCGGATCGTCCAGGGTGATCGGAGCAGCGCCCTGCCTGTGGCTTGCATCTCCGGGATCGCAACCGGGCCGGTCACCCTGGAGGCGCCATCGGGGGAGTCCACGGTGCTGTGCATTCGGCTCCATCCAGCCGGGGCGAGGTCCGTCCTGGGGCGACCCATGGACGAGCTCGTGGACCGGACCGTCGATCTCCGCGATTGCATCGGCCCCTCCTCTCGAATCCTCGTCGATGCGCTGGGGGGTAGTGCGGCGGTCGAGGAGCGCTTCGCCCGGGCGATCGCGTGGACCCGCGCCCGGTGGAGTGCCGGCGGGGTCGCCGATCCGGCGGTCGCATGGGTGGCCTCGGAGATCGAGCGAACGGCCGGGGCCGTCCCGGTGACCCGGCTGCAGGAGCGGACCGGCCTCTCGCGCTCGCGGCTCTCCGTCGCGTTCCGGCGGGAGGTCGGGGTCTCGGCCAAGCGATACGCCCGTATCGTGCGGTTTCGGCGGGCCCTGGCGCTGCTCCACGGCGGTGGGGTGAATTCGCTCTCAAGGGCCGCCCTCGAGTCCGGCTACTACGACCAGTCGCACATGACCGCAGAGTTCCGCGAGTTCGCCGGCATCACGCCGGGTACCTTCCTCTCCACGGTGCGGCCCCCGGAATGGATCGGGATGGCCGAGCCGGCCCGCTGACGAGGAGACGTCGTCCGAGCTGGATTTTTTTCCAAGACGCCGCGCGCGAACCAGCCGAGATTGGAGGCGGAGCAGCGGCCGTGTCCCTGGCGCGAGACGGCCGCGTCGATTCGAGCCACGATCGGAAGAGGAGATATGACGGGCGTTCCAGAGATGATGCGCGCGATGGCCATCCATCGCTTCGGCGGCACCGATGCGTTCGAGATGGTGCGGCTCCCCGTTCCGAAACCCGGTCCGCGGGAGGTGCTCATCCGGATCCAGTTCGCGGGGGTCGGCGTGTGGGACGCGTTCGAGCGCGAAGGCGGTTATGCCCGGATGCTCGGAACGGAACCGGCGTTCCCCTACGTGCTGGGGTCGGAGGGGGCCGGGGTGGTCGCCGCGGTAGGCGACGAGGTGGAGCGGTTTGCCCGGGGGGACCGCGTGTTCGCCGTCGGGTTCCTGAACCCGCGCGGCGGCTTCTACGCCGAGTACACGGCCGTGAATGAAGACCTCGTCGCGTTCCTACCCGAGGGAATGCCGCCGGAGCAGGCCGCGGCCGTCGGCGGGGTCGGCCTCACGGCGCTGCGAGGGCTCCAGGACGTCCTGGAGGTGACCCCGGGGTCCTCCCTGCTGATCTTCGGGGCCAGCGGGGGCGTCGGGCACATGGCTATCCAATTGGCGAAACGGCTGGGCGTCCGGGTCCTGGCCGTCGCGTCCGGAGCGGACGGCGTTGCGCTGGCGCGGCGCCTCGGCGCCGATGCAGCCGTTCACGGCCGCGCGGACGATGTGGTCGCGGCGGCCCGGGCGTTCGCGCCCGAGGGGGTGGATGTCGCGCTCCTCACGGCCGGCGGCGAGACGGCACAGGCGGCATTGTCGACTCTTCGCGAGGGCGGACGGGTGGCTTACCCGAACGGGGTTCGACCCGAGCCCGTGGCGCCGAGAGGGGTGCGCGTCGAGAGCTACAACGGCGAGCCGGATGGCGACATCGTCCGGCGCCTCGTCCGCCTGATCGAGCAGGGGCCGTGCGTCGTCCACATCGGCGGGAGCTTCGCGCTCGAACGGGCCGCAGACGCGCACCACGCCCTCGAAGAGCACTACCTGGGGAAGCTGGTGTTGCACATCGGTGGTCGATAGGTCGGCCTACCAACCCATTCGCTCGCGGAGCCGCGTGATGTGCGCCAGGTGGTGCCGCCCGTGCCAGGCATAGAGCTGAACGCTAACGCCGAGCGTCACGCGGTCGAGCTCCGGGTGCAGGAACGCCCGTTCGAACTGCGCGTCCGACAGCCCGGCGACCGCCGCGCGAAAAGCGGCCGGAACGGCCGCGATGTCGTCGATCAGGGCGGCGCGCTCGGCCGACGAGAGCCCCGCCCGCGCCTGGAAGCGACCGATCGGGTATCTCAGATGCTCCAGGTCCTGGTCATGCTCCAGCAGCATCGATCCCTCCATCGCTCATGTCCGAATTCGACCCTCGATGCGACCGACGTCCTCAACTCTCCCCCTTCAACGCAACGTTCGGATCGACCCGAATCGCACGGAGCGTGGGGCCGGTGCAGGCCGCCAGGCCCACCACGGCCACGGTCAGGATCCCTGCGGCCAACGTTTTTCCGATGCCTACGTGCCGTGGGTCGACATCGTTGACGAGGAAGAGGGCGGCGAGCGGCATCCCGATCACGACCCCGACGGCAATCTGGGCAATGGCCCGCCGAGCCACCAGCCGGATCACTTCGCGGCGGCTCGCGCCCAGAGCGGACCGGATGCCGATCTCCGTGGTCCGCGCCGCGACGGAGAAGGACATGATCGCATAGATCCCGGACGCGGCCAGCGCGAGGAGTACGGCCACGAGGAGCCCGGCGCCCAGACTCATCGCCAGGATCAGGTACCAGTCACCCTCGAAGACGTCGCTCAGAGGGCCCGTCACCGACACGATGAGATCCGGGGCGACGTCCGCCGCCACCTCCCTGAGGCGCGGGACGAAGGCGAGCGGGTCGCCCCTGACGTGTAAGGCCAGCCGGACGGTCTCCAGCTCCCCCGGCGCGACGGGGATGTACACGCCCTGGTCGTTTTCCGGGGAGATCATCCGCATCCCGAGGTGGCCGGCCACACCCACGATCTCCATCCAGGGGCCCGGCTCGCCGTCGCCCAAGGGGACGAAGCGTATCCTCCGGCCGATCGGGTTCTCACCGCCGAGCACCCGCTCGACGAACGTGGTGTTCACGATGACCGCCGAGGCGTTCTCCTCGACGTCGCCGGCGTTGAAGTCCCGGCCCGCGAGGATCGGCCGGCCCACCTCGCCGAAGAAGTCGACGGCGACGCGGGCGACGCGGGTGGTGAATCCACGGTGGTGCTCGGCGACATCCATGCCCTCGACCTCGACCCGGCGCGTGGGGTGGTCCATGCGGGGCAGGACGTCGGCCACGGCCACGCCCGTCACCTGCGATTCCTCGCGGAGTCGCCGCACCAGCTCGTTCTGGATGGCGGCCATCCGCGCTCTGCGCTCGCCGGCGGCGCCCGCAACCGAACCCGGGTCGGCGTGTGCGGGAAGTCGGACGGTGGCAGCCAGATACTCGTTCGCCGGGATGCCAACCGCCGCCTCGGCCGATTCGGCTCGCTCGGCGAGGTCCCACGCGGTCATGGCGAATCCCAGCGCCGCAACGGCCACCGCGACGTCCACTGCGATGAGGATGCCGGGCAGGCCACCGAAGCGGACACCCGTCCGCCCGGCCCGCGTACGCTGGATCGTGGACTGTACCTGCTTGCCCGTGAAGCGCAGGGCGGGGACGACCCCTGCGATGACGGCGCTGACGGCGGCCAGCGCAAGGGCGCGGACCGCGGTATCGAAGCCGACATCCCAGCGGATCCAATAGGGCAGCGCCGCGGTCCAACTCCCCGGGATCACCCGCCAAATCAGATCGGGCAGGGAAGCCAGGAGCAGGAGCCCCGCGCCGGACGCAAGGATCGTCAGGACGAGGCATTCGACGTAGACCTGGGTGATGATCCTGCCCCGGCTCGCACCCAGGGCCGTTCGCACGGCCAGCTCGTTCCCGCGGGTGGCGGTGCGGGCGAAGACCAGCATCGCCACGTTGGCGCACGCCACCAGGAGGACCAGGAGTGCGATGCTCTGAGAGATCAGGAACTCGGGCGAGGCTCGGAGACCGCCGCCCATGCCCGGCAGGAGGATGTAGGCGAAGGGGCGCACCTGGGGCTGGAGACGCTGATCACGACCCGGCACCGCCGACCTCTCCGCTGCAAGCGTGAACTCGGCGCTCGCGTGGGCATCGTCCACGCCCTCGGCCAGCCTCCCGAAGATCTGCACCGGCTCGGCGGATTCGGGCGCACGGCCGGGCGCCACCCGCAACGGGGTCCATACGAGCTCCTGCATCGGGAAACGGAAGCCCTGCGGCATGACGCCGACCACGGTCCGCGACACCCCGCCGACCCGGATGGAACGACCCACGATGTTCGGATCGCCCCCGAATCGGGTCTGCCACAGATCGTAGCCGATCACCGCCACGTCCGGCGCGCCCGGCGCCTCGTCCGCGGGAAGGATCGGCCGCCCCAGCAGCGGCGCGGCCCGGAGAACCGAAAACGTCGACGCCGTGACTTCCGCACCACGAACCAACGTCCAGCCCCCGGCAGCGGCGCCGACGTTGTACGCGGTCTGCCGGAAGGCGCCGATCGCCTCGAACGTGGAGAGCGACGTTCGCCAGATATCGTAGTCGTGCGTCGTCGTGGACACCGCGTGACCCAGCGCCGGGCTCCACAGCCGCAGCAGGCGGATCTCACGCCCCTCGGGCACGGGGAGCGGCGCCATCAGCCCGTCCACGAAATGGCCCGGCGCCAACCCGACCGGTATCCCGACGGCGAGCGCGAACGTGGAGACGAGGGTCAGGCCGGGATACCTGGCCAGCATCCGAACGCCGAGCTTCACGTCGAGCCACGAGAACGCCAACCGGTCGAGCCAGCGCAGGCCTCGCGACGCGCGGGCATCCTCCAGGTGACCTTCCACGTGACCGAACTCCAGGCGCGCCCGTCGATACGCCTCGTCCCGATCCAGCCCGTTACGCCGGACGAGCTCTTCCGTGAGCAGCTCCAGGTGGTGCTGGAACTCCTCCCGCATGTCGGCCTCGACGGCTTCGCGATGACGGAAGCCTCGCCAGAGGGAGCGCAGTCGCGCCCCGATGCCAATAGGCGTGAAGTCGGAAGGAACCAAGGGCATGTCCAGAGCTTCTCCTAGATAGGTTAGGAGACAGGGTACAACCGCCTCTCCTAAGCTGTCAAGGAGAGCGCCGGCGAGGGTGGGAATGCGATGCGGTGTCCGACAATGGGACGTTCGATCCCAAAGACGGACACGTCGGGGCGTCCCCGGCGCGCTTCACGGCGTCGCAGTGATTCTCGCAAGATGTGGATCGGCAACGTGTTGGCCGAATTCATCCCGAGTGGCGGGGACCTTGCTGGACACGGGAAACATTCCGCTTCGGAACAACCCACCCTCGGAGGGCCGACGCATGCCTGCTGGTTGGAGGAGGGACCTCACCCACTCGGTCAGGAGTCTGCTTCGTACACCTACGTTCTCGGTCATAGCGGCGCTGACGCTCGCGCTCGCGATCGGGGCGAACACGGCGATCTTCAGCGTCGTGAAGGCCGTGCTGTTGGACCCGCTCTCCTTCCCGGAGCCCGACGAGCTGGTGGTCATCCGGGGTACGGCGCCGGGAACGGACCTGCCGGAGGAGTTCGGCCTCGGGGCCGAGTTCTACCTCGAGTACCGCGAGAGTGCGCGGGGGCTGGAGGATCTCGCCTTCGTCGGCGGTGGTCAGACGTCGGTCCGTTCGGGCGAGCTCGTGGAGCGGCTCTTCATCGCCACCGGCCCGCCGTCGCTGTACACGACGCTCGGCGTGACGCCGGTGATCGGACGGCTGCCGACCATGGAGGACGAGGAAGGCCAGGTCGTCGTCATCAGTCACTGGCTGTGGAGCGACTGGTTCGGGCGCGATCCCGACGTGATCGGGAAGCCGATCGAGGTGTCGGGTGAGATGCGGACGATCGTGGGCGTGATGCCGCCGTCGTTCCAATTCCCGAGCGAGCGGATCGCCCTCTGGGCGCACGACCTGATCACGCCGCCGGTCCAGCCGGGAGGCTTCAACCTGAACGTGATCGGGCGACTGTCGCCGGGCTCGACCCACGAGTCGCTGGCGGCGGAGCTGGCCACCCTCACGCCGCGCATCCTGGAGCGGTTCGGCGGATCGCCGGCATACGCGCGAATCCTCGAACGCTACCGTCCGATCGTCCGCTCGGTCGAAGAGGAGCTCGTCGGCGATTTCGCCACGCCGCTCTGGGTGCTGCTCGGGACGATGGGGATCGTCCTGCTCATCGCGTGCGCGAACGTGGCGAATCTCCTGATCGTGCGGGCCGAGGGGAAGGAGCGCGACCTCGCGGTCCGCCAGGCATTGGGCGCGAGCCGAGGGCAGCTCATCCGGACGATCATGTCCGAGGCACTGATCCTGGCCGCCGTCGGCGGCGCGGCCGGTGTCTTCCTCGCCTGGGCGGGCACGCCCCTCATCGTGCGCGCGGCTCCCGAGAGCATCCCCCGGCTCGGACAGGTCGACGTCGACTCCGGCGCCCTGCTCTTCACTGCTCTGGTCGTGATCGTGGCGGCGATCGCGGCCGGGATGCTGCCGGCGTTCAAGGCTTCGAGGCTGGACGTGATCGAAGGACTGCGCAGCGGCCAGCGCACCGGGGCGGTGAAGAACCCGCTGACGCGCAACGCCCTCGTCGTCGTCCAGACCGCCGCCGCATTGGTGCTGCTGGTGGGCGCGGGGCTGCTGCTCCAGAGCTTCCGGGCGCTCCGCGACGTCGACCCCGGCTACGACACCGAGAACATCTTCACCTTCCAGTTCGCGCCGGACCCCAGGGAGCACGGGCTGAACAACGGGCCGACGTTCGCGCGGTTCCACTACATGTTCATGGACCGCCTGGCCGCGTTGCCCGGAGTCGAGTCGGTCGGGCTCGTGAACACGCTCCCGCTCGACGAGGGCGCGGGCGAGACCCGTGTGGCGACGGCGAACTACAACGGCCCGCCGGAGAACGCTCCCCGCGTCCGTCTCACGTTCGCCGACGGCGACTACTTCAAGACGATGGGGATCCAGCTCCTGGCCGGCAGCCTCTTAGAGCGCAGGGTCGAGCCGACGAGGGACGTGACGGCCATCGTCAGCCGCTCCGCCGCCGAGCTGCTCTGGCCGGGCGAGAACCCCATCGGCCAGGTGCTGCGCCCGGCCGGCGCGCCCGACGCGTTCCCGTGGATCACGGTCGCCGGCGTCGTCGAGGACGTCATCCTCGAGGACTTCCGCCAGCGGACCCCCGAGCCGCTCGTCTACCTCCCGCTGGTGGGACCGACGGCGCAAGCCTGGGGCGTCGGAACGCCCGCGTACGTCGTGCGCTCGCCCCGGGCAGATCGCCTCGCGCCGGAGGTACGGGCGCTCATCCAGGAGATCGCGCCGGGGGCTCCGATGTACCGCGTCTTCACCATGGAGCAGCTCGTCGATCGGTCCATGGCGCGTCTGTCGTTCACGATGCTGACGCTGTTCACGGCCTCCGCGCTCGCCCTGGTCCTGGGCGCCGTCGGGATCTACGGCACGATCTCGTACGCCGTATCCCGGCGGACGCGGGAGATCGGGGTCCGAATGGCGCTGGGCGCGACGGCCGAGAACGTACGGAGGATGGTCGTGGCGCAGGGCGGCCGGGTCGCGCTCGTCGGCGTGGTCATCGGACTCGTCGCGGCCGCGCTTTCGGCGCGTGTGCTCGAGAGTCTGCTCTTCGAGGTCCGGGCGCGGGATCCGCTCGTGTTCGCCGCCGTGTCCGTGGTGACGGTGGGGGTCGCGCTCGTCGCGAGCTACCTGCCGGCGAGAAGGGCGTCGGCGGTCGATCCGGTCGAGGCGATCCGCACGGAGTAGGCGGGGCAATCCACACGGAGCGGGGGGGAGTCGGCTCAGCCGGCTTCCCCCTTCGCCATCGGCTCGACGAGCACGCCGCACGGCGCGGCGCGGAGCAGCTTCATGGTCGTGCTTCCGAGGAGGAGCCGGTCGACGAAGCCGTGGCCGTGGCTGCCAAGCGCGATCATCTGGGCGTCGACCTCCTCCGCTGCCTGGATGAGCGACGGCTCGATCGGCCCGAGCCGCACCTCTGCCGTGGTTTCGATGTCGTGGGCGGTCGTGAGTTCGGCCGCCAGCTCGGACAACCGCTCCTGCGCGGCTTGCGTCCCCGGGTCGGGTCCGTCGCCGTGATCTGCCGCCGCGGCATCACGCACGTGAACCAGGTGCAGTGCCCCGCCGGGAGCCAGCAGGGAGGCCGCGCGATGCGCGGCGCGCAGGCTCGCGTCGGCGAAATCGATACCCGCGAGCGCGCGGGTGAACGGAACCTCGGCGGGCTTCGGGACCGCAAGCACCGGGACCGGAGAGAGCCTGGCCACGTTGGCGGGCACGTCGTCCGACAGGAGACGCTCCAGCGGGTTGCGCGTGCTCTTCCCGAGGACGACGAGGTCGGCGTCGCCTGCATGCTCCACGATCCAACGGACCGGGGCCTCGATCCCGAGGTGGATCGAGGGCACGTGGCGGAACCCCACCCGACGTAGCTGGCGGCGGACCCGCTCCAGGTGCTCGTGCGTCCGGCGCTGGATCTCTTCCCGACGCGGGAGCGGGTACGGATAGCCGGTCCGGTACTCCATCGGCAGCTCGGCCACGGTGGCCACCGCGACCTCGGCTCCCCGCCCGGCCAACCAGAGTGCGAAACGCGCGGCGCCGTCGCTGCGGCTCGAGCCGTCCACCGCGAGCAGGATGCGCATCACCGGCGCAGGGCGTTCGGGGGGCATCGTCACCATCCGGGTTCCGGTGGATCGTGGATCCTCAAGATGGAGGGTCATCCCCGCCGTGTCCACCGAGGCGGGCGGTCACGGCAGGTCGGAGCCCGGTACGCGCGCCGTCGGCGCCGAACATGTCCTGGAGTGCGCCCGCGATCCCCACGGAGTCCTCTGCCCGCGCGCCGTCGTCGCTGTCGCTCCTCAGGCGCGTGGGGCGGAGGCGTCGCCTCGGGCGCGGAGGATCCCGAGGAATTCGACCCATGGCCCGACCGCATCGGCGTATTGCGCCGCCAGCGCGCGGGTGATCTGGGCCAGGTGAGTCAGGTCGTGGACCACCCACGCGCTCAACAGCTCCGACGCCGTGACCTCGCCCAGGGCGTGGTGAAGCCCCACGGCCGCGAGCGCCGCGGCGTCGAGGTCGAACGTGTCGAGCGCGGCGAGGTTCGCTCCGCGATGCGACGCGAAGTCGGCCAGCACCGTCTCGAGCGGCGCATCCGCGTACCGCGCACGGAACCGTTCGCGGTCGATCGTCGCAAGCGGCCGCGTGCGGCCGTGATCGAGGATCGTGCGAAGCCGCGGCAGCCAGGTATCCCGCTCGAGATCGGCGAGGTGACACGCGACGTCGCGCGGGCTCCAGGCGCCGGGCCGTTCGGGCGCGTTCAACCATTCGTCCGGCAGATCCTGCAGCATCGCCCGGAGCACGGCCGGCGTGCGGGACAGGATCGCCCGCGCGGAGTCCAATCGGTAGTCCATCGTTCGCCTCCCTTCTCGATCCGCGGAGATCGGGTGCCGCAGCGTACGTCCGGACCCCCGCGCAGCCTGACCATGAGCCGCACGCGCTGCCGCAGTGCGATTGCGCCCGTCCAGCCCCCCGACGGGTCCCGGTGCGCCAACGTAGGGCGGGGAAGGCCGCGGCGTCCAATGCCGATTCCGCATGGCCCCCGTGCGGCAGGGGCATGGCGATGCGGGAGATCGGCCGGCCGCAGGATGCTCGGGCGACGTCGCCCGGAAGTGCCGTGGACGCGATCTCCTTCGCGGGGTATGCTTGCGGTGTATGGTGGCAGCCCACCGTATGCGGCGCCGGCATGGGTCCGGCGCCGGCACCGATCCCGTGAATGCGACGGAGCTCCTGCCATGATCCTCGATGTCGAGCACCTCGAGATGGTGAGGGCGATCCACCAGGAAGGAACGCTGACCGGCGCGGCGGGCCGGTTGTACATCTCGCAGCCGGCGTTGAGCCGCAAGCTCGCCAAGCTCGAGCGTCGCATAGGCGCGAAGCTGTTCCGCCGCCACGCGCGGGGGACGGCGCTGACCCCGGAAGGCCGGCGCCTGCTGGAGGCGGCGGAGCGGGTGTTGGGCGAGATCGAGCGCGCCGAGCACGACGTGAAGCTCCTGGCGCGCGGGTACGTCGGCACGCTCCGCATCGCGACGGAATGCTACATGTGCTACCACTGGCTCCCGTGGGTCGCTCGGGCGTTCGCCGACCGCTTCCCCGGGGTCGAGGTGCGGCTCGCGCCGGAGGCGACGGAGGATCCGTACGGGGCGCTCGAGCGGGCGGTCGTGGACGTGGCGATCGTGTACAGCGCGCCGCCGGACGCCGGGGCCGTCGACCAAGCGACTCTCTTTCGGGACGAACTCGTCGCGGTCGTGGCGAGCGGGCACCCGTTGGAGGGCGAGCCGTACGTCGCACCGGAGAGGTTCCGGACGGAAGCGCTGATCTGCCACTACGCCGAGCCCGGAAGAGGCGTCCTGGAGCGGGAGTTCCTCGAGCCGTCGGGGGTGCGGCCGGCGCGAACGTTGGAGATGCTCGTGACGCCGGCCGTCATCGAGACGGCGCGGGCGGGGTACGGCGTCGCCGTGGTCCCGCGCTGGATCCTCCGCGCCCAGGGCTCGCTGGAGCGGCTGGTCGTCCTCCCGCTCGGTGAAGGCGGGCTGTGGAGGACGTGGTACGCCGCGTGGGACGCGTCCCGGACGGGGGAGCCGGTCCTCGAGTCGATCGTCGAGGTGCTGCGGAAGGAACTGCGCGAGGGGCCGCCCGAAGCCGAGCGAATCCCGTAAGCGCGCGGCGCTTTCCGCGCCCGGCCGCCCCCAGCCACCCCAGCCGACCCCGGCCGATCCTCCGCCGCCCCCGGCAAATTCCCGTCACCCGCCCGCCTCACCCCGGCCCGCCCCTCGCCCCTATTGACATACCTTGTGCTGCTATGTATAGTGCTGTTAGGTATCATGACTCGAGGAGCGGATTGACATAGGCGCGCCTCGAACGATCGGGGCCGCGGAGGAGCGCAGAGGAGAGCGATCCGATGGGCATCAACATCAACAAGGACCTCGTCGCGGCGTCGTCGACGCCACTCGTGCTGGCCATCCTGGCCGAGGGAGACAGTTACGGCTACGCCATCCTGAAGCGCGTGAAGGAGCTGTCGGGCGGCGAGCTGGAGTGGACGGACGGGATGCTCTATCCGGTCCTGCATCGCCTGGAGCGGTCGGGGCTCATCGAATCCCGTTGGGAGGAGTCGGAGAAGGGGCGACGGCGCAAGTACTACCGGATCACGAAGGCCGGGCTCGGGCAGCTGGCGGAGGAGCGACGCCAGTGGAGCACGGTGGACAGGGCGCTGCGAAACATCTGGTCGTCCCTGGCCGAGTTCGCGGGCCGCGTCGGCGGCGTCGTATCGCAACCCTTGCCCGCGTCGGCGGGCGCCGGACGCCTCGTCCGGCAACCCCTGCCCGCGTTCGCCGGCCCCGGTGCGACCGGCCGCTGGATCTGAACGCCCCCTGATCAACCCCCAATGAAAGTGTGAGCCCATGGATCCGAATCGTTTGGGAGATCCCGCGAAGTACTCGCTCGAGGGTCAGATAGAGGCGTGGCGGACGCATATGCGTCGGAGCCGCACGATCACGCAGCGGGATGTGGAGGAGCTGGAAGATCATCTGCGGGAGCAGATCGCCACGCTGAAGGCGGATGGCCTCTCGGAGGACGAGGCGTTCCTGGTGGCGGTGAAGCGCCTGGGGTCGGTCGACGCCCTCACGCGGGAGTTCGCGCGGGAGCACTCGGAGCGGCTGTGGAAGCAGCTCGTGCTGTCGGGCGACGCCGGTGCCGGCGGCGCCGGGGTGGCCGGGGCCGAAGGGACGCGGAAGATGTGGGTCGCGCTGGCGCTCGCGGTGGCCGCGGCGGTCGCGATCAAGCTGCCGGCGCTCTTCGGGATCGATTTCGAATCCGAGGCGGCGGGCTTCTTCTACCCGCTCAATATCGGGTTCCTGACGCTGCCGTTCGTGGTGGCGTACTTCGCGTGGGAGCGGCCGCTTGCGACGTCGAGCCGGCTGTGGCTGGCCGGGGCGTTCGCGCTCGCGGCGCTCGTCGTGAACCTCTTCCCGTTCCCATCGTGGGCCCCGGGGGCGCGGGTCCCGGACACGCTGGTCCTGACCGCGATACACCTCCCGATCGTGCTGTGGCTCGCCGTGGGCGTGGCCTACGTCGGTGGCAAGTGGCGAGGGAGCGAGAGGAGGATGGACTTCCTCCGGTTCACCGGCGAGCTCTTCATCTACTTCGTCCTGATCGCCCTGGGCGGTGGCGTGCTGACCGGGCTGACGATCGGGCTCTTCGACGAGATCGGCTACGACATCGAGTCGGTCGCGGGGAACTGGATCGTGCCGTGCGGCGCGGCGGGCGCGCTCGTCGTCGCGACGTGGTTGGTCGAAGCGAAGCAGAGCGTGATCGAGAACATGGCGCCCGTCCTGGCGCGGATCTTCGTCCCGCTCTTCACCCTGGTGCTCGTCGCGTTCGTCGCGACGATCGTGGCGACGGGGCGGTGGATCGACATCGAGCGGGAGTTCCTGATCACCGTCGACCTGCTCCTGGTCGTGGTCTTCGGGCTGCTCCTGTACTCGATTTCGGCTCGCGACCCGCTCGAGGGCCCGGCGCGGTTCGATTGGCTCAACCTGGCGCTCGTAGTCGCCGCGCTGGTCGTGGACGCGTTCGCCCTGCGGGCCATCGGCGCCCGGATCTCCGACTTCGGGTTCACGCCCAACCGCACGGCTGCGCTGGGGATGAACGTGGTGCTGCTCGTCAACCTGGCGGGCTCGGCCGTGCTGTACACGCGATTCCTCCGCGGCGGCGTGCCCGTGCAGCGGATCTGGGCGTGGCAGATGACCTACCTCTACGTGATCGCCGGGTGGGCCGCGGTGGTCGCCTTCCTCTTCCCGCCGCTGTTCGGGTTCGAGTGAGTGCGGCGCGGGGCGTGGGACGGGGTCGCGTGCGACGGCGCGCGGCCCCGATCGCGTATCTTGGGGCGACTACGCTTCGGCGCCCGGCCGCCGACCGTAGATCCGCAGGAACGCCCGGACGCCGCTCTCGACCAGCGCGTCGGTCTCCGCCTCGGGGAGGGCGACGGCGCCGAAAAGCGACCGCCGGCTCACGACGTCGGTAACGAGGGCACTGAAGTGGGTAGCGGCCTCGTCGGCGTCGTCGATCGCGAGGAGCCCCCTGTCCGCGAGGCGGCGCAGCTGGAAGGCGAGCTCGCGATGCACATGGTCCGGGCCGAAATCCCACCAGGCCTCGACGATCGAGGGGAGACGACGCCCTTCGGCGACGATCGATGCGAGGAGAGCCTGGTGCTCGGGGAACTGTTTGTTCGCGGCCACCCAAGCGCGGCCGAAGTCGGCCAACTGAAGCGCGGGATCGTCCATTTCGGAGAAACGGTCGCGGATCAGCTCGATCAATCGCGCGGTCACCTCTGAGGCACTCTCTTCGACGATCGTCCGGAACAGGTCCTCTTTGTCCTCGAAGTGGCTGTACAGGGTGGTCTTGGAGACTGCTGCCGCGGTCGCGATCACGTTCATGCTGCAGCGGGCGTACCCGTCGCGCAGGAAGAGGGCGCGCGCCGCGCGCAGGATCATCCGCCGCTTCGCCTCGGAACGCGGTCGGCCGCGCCGCCGCGCTTGCCGTAGCCGGCGCATTCCGTTCGGCTTCATTGTTCCCGCTCCGAGTTCGTCGTTTCGGGATCGAGCCGGGCGCCGGGTATACCGCCCGGATCCGGGGCAGCGTCTGATGGTTAACCCCCTGGGCCGGAGCAGGAAAGGATTTTGCACCGGGCTCCGGACGGGCGCCGTGAACTCTGCTCTGACCGGGCACCGTGCCCACTGCCCAGAACGAGCGCTTGGCTCTCGGCCTAGAACGAAAGCCTCGCTCCCCGCATCGAGTACGTACCCTTTGCCCCACCTCTGAATAAGTAAACCGTACGGTTTAGTATTTTAACGAAGGGGGGAAGCCGGGGAGGGTGATGAGAGCACGGGCCGCGCCGCGTCGCGCGCAGGGGGACGCCCGGTAGCGACGCTCAGCAGGCACCATCCTCGGCGTCCTCGTCGTCCTCGGCGTCCTCGTCGTCTCAGTCATCCCCGCCATCCTCGGCGTTCTCGCCATCCTCTCCGTCCTCCACGAACTCGAGCAGATCGCCCGGCTGGCACTTCAGCTCGCGGCAGATCGCGTCGAGCGTGCTGAAGCGGACCGCGCGGGCCTTGTTGGTCTTGAGGATCGACAGGTTCGCGAGCGTGATTCCGACCCGTTCCGCGAGCTCGGAGAGCGTCATTCCCCGTCGCAGGAGCATCAAGTCGAGGTGCACACGGATCGCCATCCTCGCCTCACACCGTCAGGTCGTGGTCCTGCTGGAGCTGGGCGCCGTACCGCCATGCCGCGGCGACCACGAGAAACAGCAGCCCGGCCAGGAGCACGATCGGTGAGGAGTCGAACTTCGGGGCGAATCCCGAGACGCCGGCGTAACGGAGCGCGGCCCAACCGTATACGTACTCGAGGACCGGGAGGGCCGTCCCCGCCGCCGCCAGCAGCCACCCCAGGTGCGCGAGGCGCCGCGCGTTCGCCTCCGTGAACACGCGGTCCGCCAGGACGTCCCTCAGGAACGTGCGCAGGAGGTGGAAGGCGTAGAGGAACGCCATCACCGTCGGAACGACCACGGTCGAGGCGAGGAGTACGATCCACCATGTAACGCGGATCTCGAGCATCCCCTCGAGGCCCGTGAGCTCCGGGGCGGCGCCGACGTTCGGGATCGGCGACGCGAGGGCCATGATCCCGCGCGCCAAGTGGGCGGGGACCGAGACGCGCACCGCGGTCGTTACCGTGCCGTCGCGGACCTCCAGCGCGACCAGGATCGCGAACAACGCGCCGAACGCGAGCAGCACCAGCGAAACCCACCACAGGGCGTCCACCAGGATCTTCGCCAGCCGGGTCACGCGCCGACCGGTCATCGTCGCAGCCATCGCAACTCTCCGTGCAGCCATCGCAAAGCGATGTCGAGGGTTTATCGAATGTCGATAAATTCATATCGAAAAACAGTAATCCTGTCAAGGCGTGCGGCGACGCGAAGGCCGACGGGCTGGCCGGCGGCCGGCTCCGGGAGCAATGCGCGACGTGCTTCGCCCCGCCTGGCGGCGGCGCGGATCGCGGCCCATTATGGAGGAATCCGCACGTTCACAGTAATCGTCGCATCGAACCCGGAGGTGACGGTGGTTCTGGACAGCCGTAGGCGAGCGGGGCGGTCCCGCTTGCTGCTCCTGATCGTCCTGCTGGCGTCGTTCGGGGCGCCGGCGGTCGTGCCGGCGAGGCTCCACGCGCAGGGTGACGCGGGCGGGGCGGGTGGCGCGGCGGCCGCCGGAGCCGCGAGGGCCGCGACCGAGAACCCGGACCACGACCGCTACATCCTGCCGCCCGAGCGGATCCAGCAAATCCTTCGGACGGACAAGAATTACGCGGAGCTGTCGTACGCGAGTCCGGACGGGAAGCACTTCCTGATCCCGCAGACGACGGAGCTGTCGACGCTGGAGCTGATGTCGAAGGAGACGTACCGGCTCGCGGGTCTGGAGCTGCGTCCTCAGACGAACCGGCAGTGGCACCTGGACACGTGGGGGATCTACGGCTTCCGGTTCTACTCGCTGGAGAAGCGCGCCTTCATCGACGTCAAGCTGCCGGAGAAGTCGTTCTTCAGCGACTTCACGTGGTCGCCGGACGGGTCGAAGATCGCGTTCCTGGCGCACCGTCCGGAGGGGACGGAGGCGTGGATCGCGGATGCCGCGACGGGGCGTGCGCAGCGGCTGAGCGACGCGCGGGTGATGGCGACGCTGGGAACGAGCTCGCAGGGGCAGGGGACGCGGCCGTCGCGGATGCTGCAGTGGACGCCGGAGGGGACGGTGATCACGCTGCTGGTCCCGTCGGACCGGGGTCGGGAGCCGGTGTGGAACCGGGTGCCGTCGTCGCCGGTCGTGCGGCGCACGCGGCCGCGGCCGACGCCGTCGCGCACGCTGCCGTTCCTGCTCGAGAACGAGCACGACGAGCGGCTGTTCGAGTACTACACACGGAGCCAGATCGCGGAGCTGGCGCCGGGGCGGAAGCCGCGGCCGATCGGTGAGCCGGGGATGTACGAGTCGATCGCGGTGAGCCCCGACGGGCGGTACATCCTGGCCACGCGGATCGAGCGGCCGTTCTCGTACCGCACGTACTACAACGGCTTCCCGCACCGGACAGTGCTCATGGACCGCCAGGGGCGCGAGCTGGCGACGCTGGCGTTCCAGCCGCTGCGCGAGGGCGGCGGCGGCGGCTTCGGCGGCGGGGGCGGCGATGGCCTCCGCAACCTCGCCTGGCGGCCCGACGGCGCGGGGCTCGTCTTCGTGAAGCGCGCGCCGCGCGATGCTTCCGCCGGCGCGGACGCGCCGCGCCCGGACCGCGTCTTTCTGCTCACGGCGCCCTGGGACACGGCGCAGGCGGAGGTCGTGGCCGAGAGCGAGGACCCGATCCGCAGCGTCACCTTCTCGCTGGACGGGAAGCACCTGTTCGCGGGTGTCACGAAGGGCGGCCGCGTCGGGCTCGCCTACTGGGATCTCCGGCAAGCGAACCCGGAGCGGCGGATCGTGGTGGATTTCCACTCGACGGATGACCCGCTGAAGCTCCCGGGCGAGCTGATGACACAGCGGACGGGGAACGGCGTCGAGTATGCAGTCGTCTCGAGCGACGGGAGCGCCGCCTACCTCGTGGGCGACGGGTTCCAGGCGGATTTCCGGCCGCGGCCGTTCGTGGACCGGGTCTCCCTTGCGGATGGTTCGACGGAGCGGCTATTCGAGGGCTCGGCCGACAGCTACGACCGCCCGCTCGTCGCGCTGGACCCCGACCTGCAGCGGATGATCGTGAGCCGGGAGAGCGTGCGCGACTTCCCGGACAGCTTCCTGTGGACGCGCGACGGCACGCTGGAGAACCTGACGCACAACCGGGATCCGTTCCCGGAGATCACGGCCGTCGAGCGCATCGACTTCTCCTTCAAGCGGCGCGACGGCGTGGAAGTCTACGGGCGGGTCTCGATGCCGGTCGGCTGGAAGCCGGGCGATGGGCCGGTCCCGGCGATCTTCTGGACGTACCCGCGCGAGTACCGCAACGCGGAGGCGTACCGGTCGGCGGCGATCCGGTCGCGCAACCTCAACGCATTCACGCATATGAGCTGGCTGCGCTGGTCGGACATCTGGCTCGCGGCGGGGTACGCGCTGGTCTACCCGGACATCCCGATCATCGGCGAGAACTACAACGACCAGTACATCATCCATCTGGTCGACGCGATGTACGCGGCGATCCGGGCGGTGGACTCGCTCGGCGTCGTCGACATCGACCGGATCGCGCACGGCGGGCACAGTTACGGCGCGTTCACCACCGCGAACATCCTGGCCAACGCGCCCTTCTTCAAGGCCGGGATCGCCGGTGACGGTGCCTACAACCGCACGCTCACGCCGTTCGGGTTCCAGTCCGAGCGGCGGACGCTGTGGGAAGCGCCGCACGTGTACATGGAGATGTCGCCGTTCTTCAAGGCGGACCGGATCAACACGCCGCTCCTGCTGTACCACGGCGGTGACGACGACAACAGCGGCACGTTCCCGGTCCAGAGCCGTCGGCTGATCGATGCGCTGACGGCGCTGGGGAAGACGGCCGTGCTGTACGAGTACCCGTACGAATCGCACACGCCGCGGGCGATCGAGACGAAGATGGACATGTGGGCGCGGTTCATCGACTGGCTGGACCGGTACGTGAAGGGCCAGCCGGCGGAGGTGACGGCGAGCGGAGGCGGCCGGGCCCGCGGCGCGACGGAGGAGGGAGAGGCGGAGGCGCCGGCCGGCGTGCCGGCCGGCGCCGTGCCGGACGCTTCTCGAGACTAGGCGGTAGTGGATGGCGACGACGTTCGATCCGACGGTTCTCGGCGCGACGGGCGCGCTCGTCGAGCTGCTGCGCGGTCGGCGCGTCGTCGTCCTGGCCGGCGCGGGGTGCAGCACGGAGTCGGGGATCCCGGACTACCGGGGGCCGACGGCGCCGCAGCCGCCGCGCAAGCCGATGACGTACCAGGAGTTCGTCGGCAGCGATGCCGCCCGCGTCCGGTACTGGGCGCGCAGCGCCGTGGGGTGGCGTCGCATCGCGACGGCGCGGCCGAATCCCGCGCATCACGCGCTCGCGCGATTGGAGGCGGGCGGCGTGGTGCGCGGGATCATCACGCAGAACGTGGACGGGCTGCACCACGCGGCGGGGAGCCGACGCGTCGTCGAGCTCCACGGCGCCCTCGCCCACGTCCGCTGCCTCGCCTGCGGGTGGCGGCAGCCGCGGACGGAGTTCCAGGAGCGGCTCGTCGCCTTGAACGAAGCGTGGGCCGATCGGCTCGCGCGGCTGACGGGCGAGGGCGACGTCGCCTCCGCGCCCGACGGCGACGCCGAGATCCCGAACCACCTGCTCGAGGGGTTCCGCGTCCCCGCGTGCGAGGTGTGCGGCGGCGTGATGAAGCCCGACGTCGTCTTTTTCGGCGAGAACGTGCCGCGCGAGCGGGTCGACGAGGCGTGGCGGCTGTTCGACGAGGGCGACGTGCTCCTCGTCGTCGGCTCGTCGCTCGCGGTCTACTCGGGTCGGCGCTTCGTCGACCGCGCGCGGCAGACGGGCGTGCCGGTCGGCGTGGTCAACCTCGGCCCGACCCGCGCGGACGACGTCGCCGCCGCAAGGGTCGAGGGGCGGGTCGGAGAGGTGCTCCCCGCACTGGCGGCGGCGTTGCTCGGAGAGGCGTGAGCGCGTCGATCCGGCGCGGCGGTCGGGGTTCTAGGGCGTCGAGTCCGAGGTCGCGCCCGGCGGGTGGTGCGGCCGGGCACCGTCGTCGGGCGGACCGCCCTCGTGCCGGTGCGTGCCTTCCATGTGGCGCATCATGTCGCGGTGCATCTCCTCGTGGAGCCGCATGCGTTCCTCGGGCGGCAGCGAGCGGATCCGCTCCATGAGGTCGCGATGGTCCTCGATGATCTCCTCGCGCGTCCGTCGGCGCTCTTCCGCGATCTCCGCCCGGTCCTCCCGCATCGTCTCGTCCGACCGTTCGAGCCTGCATCCGGTCACGGACGCACAGAGCCCCACCGCGATCGGGACGGCGATCCAGCGCTTCATGGTATTGGCTCCTCCGGCTGTCGACGCACCCTTCCCGAATGGGAAGGGGCAACGGGTATGCCAGGGTGGGAGCCGTGAGGCGAGGTGGGTCGGGGAGGGGGCGGAGGGCCCGTACCGCGCATGCCCCACGCCGCGTAGGGCCCACGCCGCGCATGGCCTCGGGTCCCGCATGACCCCGTGCCGCGCCCGGTCCCGAGCCCCGTGGCCGCGGCCACCCGGGGTGTCACTTCGACCGCGGGCGACCGGCGGCGGGTGCGAGGCGGGCGTAGAGGTGTAGCGGCGGCTCGATGTCGACGCCGAGCGAGCGGTAGAGGCCATCGCGGCCGCGGATGGTCAGTCGCAGCGCGCGGCTCCCGTCGATGCGGACGAGCCAGCCCCGGTCGATCATGGCGCGGGCGATCGCCGCACCGACGGCGCCGGCCAGGTGATCGCGGCGTTCGGACCAGTCGAGACAGGGGCGCGTGAGCGCGCGCCGGGCGCGCCGGAGCGACGCCAGGTCGATGTCGAGAGAGCGCAGCCACGATTCGCCGGTCGCCGTCACCTCGAACCCCTCGCCGGCGATGATCCCCTTCTCCAGCATCGCATCCGTCAGGAGGACGCCGACCGTGCCCGCCAGGTGGTCGTAGCACGTGCGGGCGAAGCGGAGCGCCTGCATCGCCGGCGACGCGCTCTTCCCCCCGGCCCTCCCGGCGTGCTCCGCGCGTTTCCGGCTCGAGTCGACCCCGTGCGACGCGGGCGCGGCGATCCTGGCCAGCGCCTCGAGCGCCGCGGCGACGTCGGCGCCGGCGAGTGCATAGTAGCGGTGGCGGCCGGAGGCGCGTCGCACGACGAGGCCGTGCTCGACTAGGCGGGCGAGGTGCTCGCTCGCCGTCGACGGCCGGATGCCGGCCCGACGGGCCAGCTCGCCCGCCGGCAGCGCTTCCCCGCCGAGCAGCGCTTCGAGCATCGCGGCGCGTGCGGGTTCGCCGATCATCCCCGCCACGCGGGCGAGGTCGGGTCGTGGTGCGGTGTCCATGGCGGGTCAAGGATAACCGTGCGACGTTTCGGGCTCCGCCGAAATACGGCCGTCGTAGCGTTGTCGGCAAGGGGATCGCCGACGCACGGACGGTCGAGGAGATCGTCGACGGGCGGTCCGCCGGGGGATCGCCGACGGGGAGCACCGAAGGGCGCCGCGGCGTCGGCCGATCGAGCTATCGTGACCATGAGCGAACTCGGGGGGCGAGTCATGACGAAGGCGAAAGCAGCGACGAATGCGCATGTGTACGACGTCCGGGTGGTCTGGAGCGGGAACCTCGGCCGGGGGACGGCGGACTACACCGCGTACAGCCGCGAGCACCGGATCGTGGTGCACGGGAAGCCGGAGCTGATCGGCAGCTCTGACCCCAGCTTCCGCGGCGATCCGTCGCTGCACAACCCGGAGGACCTGTTCGTGGCCGCGATCGCCGCGTGCCACATGCTCGTCTACCTCGGACTGTGCGCGCGGTCGGGGATCCGCGTCATCGCCTACGAGGACGCGGCGCGGGGCGCGCTCGTGCTAGAGCCGGGCGGCGGCGGGCGCTTCGGCGAGGTCGCGCTGGCCCCCGTCGTTTCGGTCGCGGAGGGCGACGACGTGGAGCTCGCGCGCCGGCTGCACGAGGCGGCCCACGAGCGGTGTTTCATCGCGAACTCGTGCGGTGTGCCGATCCGGGTCGCGCCGACGATTCGCACGGTCGCGGCGGTCGAGTGACCCGATCGCGCGGGTCCGGCGGCCGATGGGTCGAACCGCGCGGGTCCGGTGGCCGATGGATCGAACCGCGCGGGGCCGGTGGCCGATGGATTCAACCGCGCGGGGCCGGCGACTGAGGGGCGCGGTCGCATGGTTTGGGCGGCCGAGGGATCCGAAGCGAGGCGATCGGGATTAGGGTTCGGGGGTACGTCGCCCCGGATACGACGCGAATCACCGGACCGAACCCCGGCCGGCCACGGGTGCGGGCGGCGGGGTGAAGGACATGAGGGAAGCCATGCTGAAGGATCGGTACGAGGCCGCGATGCGCCTCGAGGAGTTCATAGAGGCCGCCGAGAAGAACCAGGAGATGTGGCGCGAGATGTACCGCCGCGCCGAGGTGCCCGAGGATCTCGTCGAGCGGATGCGGAAGCTGCCGTCGCGGCGGTATCTGCTCGTGCTGCTCGAGGACTGGTGCGGCGACGCGTTCAACACGGTGCCCGCGATCGCGCGGCTGGCGGAGGCGGTCCCGCAGCTCGACCTGCGCGTCCTGCGTCGCGACGAGAACCTGGACCTCATGGACCAGCACCTAACCGGGACGTCGCGAGCGATCCCGGTCGTGATCGTCCTCGACGAGTCGTTCCAGGAGCTCGGGTGGTGGGGATCGCGGCCGAAGGAGCTGCAGGCGTGGTTCCTCTCCGAAGAGGCGCAGGCGATGTCCAAGGATGACCGGTATCGCGAGATGCGGAAGTGGTACGCCCGCGACAAGGCGCGGTCCGCGCTCGCGGAGATCGCAGAGCTGCTCGAGCGGACGGCGGTTCCGGCGCGAGCTTGAAGGGAGCGGGGGCTCCGGGGCGCAGGGGGGCGCAGGGGGCGCCGGGGCGCGGTGGCGCGGTGGCGCGGTGGCGCGGTGGCGCGGTGGCGCGGGCGGGCAACGCGCACCCGACATCTACCGGCGCGCCAGGCACCGACCGTACGTTGGGGCGCCCGGGCCCGGCGCGGAACGGTCGGAGCGCGGAACAGTCCGGGTGCCGAATGGTCCGGACGCCGAATGGTCCGGACGCCGAATGGTCCGGGCGCGAAACGGTCGGGGCGCCGCACGGTCGGGGGCGCCGCATGCTCGGGGGCGCCGCATGCTCGGGGGCGCCGAACGTGCCGGACATTGAACGGTCCGGGCGCCCGGAACTACTCAGTTCCGCAAGGCCGATCCCGAATCAAATACTAAACCGTACAGTTCAGCATATCTGCGCTCGGCATCACGTGGATATCGCGTCGCCGTTGCCGGCGCTCACTCCACTCTCGTGCCGCCGTTGCCGGCGCTCACTCCACTCTCGTGCCGCCGTTGCCGGCGCTCACTCCACTCTCGTGCCGTTGGCGCCGGCGACCCCTTCACTCGTGTGCCATTGGTGCCGGTGTTCCCACCACGCTCGTGCCGCCCGCACCGGCGCTCCTTCTATGCTCGTGTTCTCGAGCGGCGGCTGGGACCTTGACATAGGGGTCGGGGGTATCTAGTGTGCATAGGGGTGGGGGGTATATCGCGCCCCCGGCCGGATTCGAAGACCTCGATACCAACACGTTCGAACGCAAGGAGAGCGAATCATGGAGCGCATCGAGCTGAAGATCGAAGGGATGAGCTGCGGCCACTGCGTGCACGCGGTGGGGCAGGCGTTGAAGGGTCTGGAGGGCGTCCAGGTCGAGCGGGTGGAGATCGGCTCGGCGGTGGTCGCGTACGACCCGGCGGTCGTGAAGCCGGAGGCGATCGAGGCGGCGGTGGTGGAGGAAGGGTACGAGGTGCGCTCGATCGGCGCCGTCGCGTGACGGCCGGAGACTGGATCGTCGTGGCTCTGGGAGTCGCGGCGATCGCGTGGATCAACTGGTATTTCTTCTTGTCCGGGCGCGACGATCGGCGCTGAAACCGCCGACGTTGCCGCATCGGGGCCGGCGTCCGGAGGAGGTGTGGACGTGTCGACGTACGAGGCGGGCGAAGCGGTGCGGAGTCCCGCGCAGTCGCTCGTGAAGGTCACCATCCCGGTAACGGGTATGACCTGCGCGGCGTGCTCCGCGCGCGTCCAGCGCGCGCTGGAAAAGACGCCGGGCGTGGGCGAGGCGAGCGTGAACCTGATGCTCGCGAACGCCGTGGTGTCGTACGACGCGTCCGTGGTCACCCTGGACCGGCTGGTCGAGCGGATCAGCGAGACGGGGTACGGCGCCGAGCTCCCCCGCGCGGACCGTACGGCGTTCGAGGAGCAGGAGGCGCAGGACCGGGCACAGGAGGAGGAGTTCCGGGCGCTGCGGCTGAAGGCGGCGGTGAGCCTGGTCGCCGCGGTGATCGGGATGATCGTCTCGATGCCGGTCATGAGCGCGCTCTCGAGGGCGGCGCAGGGCGCGGCCGGGCACGCGATGGGCGGCGATCCCTTCATGCGCTGGAGCATGGAGGTGATCGACCCGTGGCTCTCGCGCGTCTTCCCGTGGCTGTACGCGGCGGACCCGCGGGTGCTGCTGGGCGTGCTCTTCGTGCTGACGGTCGGGGTGATGGCGTGGGCGGGGCGGCACTTCTACACGCGGGCGTGGTCGGCCTTCCGGCACCGCTCTGCGGACATGAACACGCTCGTCGCCGTGGGGACGGGCGCGGCGTTCGTCTACTCCGTCGCGGCGACGTTCTTCCCGGGCTTCTTTCTCTCCCGCGGCCTCGCGCCGGACGTCTACTACGAGGCGGTGCTCTTCATCATCGCACTGATCCTGGTGGGGAACACGTTCGAGGCGCGGGCCAAGTACCAGACGTCGCAGGCGCTGCGATCGCTCGCGGAGCTGCAGCCGAAGACGGCGCGGGTGGAGCGCGATGGCGTCGAGCGGGAGCTGCCGATCGAGGATGTGGTCCCGGGCGATGTGATTCTGGTGCGCCCGGGCGAGCGGATCCCGGTGGACGGTGTGGTCGTCTCCGGCGCGTCGGCGGTGGACGAGTCGATGCTGACGGGCGAGAGCCTGCCGGTCGAGAAGACGGTGGGCGACCCGGTGATCGGCGGGACGATCAACCGCACGGGCGCGTTTCGCTATCGTGCGACGACGCTGGGCGCCGACAGCGTTCTGAGCCGGATCGTCGAGCTAATGCGGGATGCCCAGGCCTCGCGGGCGCCGATCCAGCGGCTGGCGGACCGGGTGACCGGGATCTTCGTCCCGGTCGTGATGTCGATCGCGGTGGCGACGTTCGTGGTCTGGTACGTCGCCGTCGACGAGGCGCCGCTGATCCCCGCGTTCGCGGCGGCCGTCGCGGTACTGATCATCGCGTGCCCGTGCGCCATGGGGCTCGCGGTCCCGACGGCGGTCATGGTGGCGACGGGGAAGGGCGCGCAGCTCGGGGTGCTGATCAAGGGAGGCGAGGCGCTGCAGCGGGCGCGGGGCGTGAACGTCGTCGTGCTGGACAAGACGGGGACGGTCACGGAAGGCCGGCCGGCGGTGACGGATGTGGTGCTGGCGCCGGCCGTGGTGGAGAGTGCGGCGGCTGCGGGTGGCGACGGGGCGGGCGTCGCGCAGGCTGTGGCGGCGAGCGCCGGCTCGCCGTCGCCCGAGGCGGAACTCCTCCGCCTCGCCGCGTCGCTCGAGGCGTCCTCCGAGCACCCGCTCGCGGACGCGATCGTCCGGAGCGCGAAGGAGCGGGAGGTGGAGCCGGGCGCCGTCGAGGGCTTCGCGTCGGTCACGGGGCGCGGGGTGACGGGCATGGTCGACGGGCGAGCCGTCGCCGTTGGGAACGACAAGCTGATGGCCGACTACGCCGTGTCGGTCGCGCCGCTCGAGGAGGCGGCCGCGCGGCTCGCCGGACAGGGGAAGACGCCAATGTACGTCGCGGTCGACGGCTCGCTCGCGGGACTGATCGCGGTCGCGGACCCGATCAAGGCGACGTCGCGCGAGGCGATTGCGCGGCTGCGTCGCATGGGTCTCGAGGTGGTCATCCTCACGGGCGACAACCGTCGCACGGCGGAGGCGGTCGCCCGCGAGGCCGGCGTGGACCGCGTCGTCGCCGAGGTGCTCCCGGAGGGGAAGGTCGCCGAGATCCGGCGGCTCCAGCGCGAGGGGAAGGTCGTGGCCATGGTCGGCGACGGGATCAACGACGCGCCCGCGCTGGCACAGGCGGATGTCGGGATCGCGATCGGGACCGGGACGGACATCGCCATGCAGGCCGGCGACATCACGCTGATGCGCGGAGACCTGCGTGGCGTCGCCTCGGCGATCGCGCTCTCGCGCCGGACCATGCGCACGATGAAGCAGAACCTGTTCTGGGCGTTCATCTACAACGTGCTCGGGATCCCGATCGCCGCCGGCGCGCTGTACCCCGCCTTCGGGCTGCAGCTCTCGCCGATCCTGGCGAGCGCGGCGATGGCGTTCAGCTCGGTGAGCGTGGTGACGAACAGCCTGCGGCTGCGGACGGCGCGGATCGCGTAGGCATGGCCAGGGTCGCGTAGGCGTGGCCCGGATCGCGTAGGCGAAGCCCCGAGGAGGAAAGGACGATGGCGACGGAATCGAAGACACACGCGCACGAGGGCACGCTCGGGGTCTGCTGCGGCGCGCTGGCGGACGAGGCAGGCGGGCGCCACGCGGTCGGCGTCGATCCCGAGATCAAGGACCGCAACCTGAAGCGGCTGCGTCGCATCGAGGGACAGGTCCGCGGGCTCCAGCGGATGGTCGAGGAGGACCGCTACTGCGCCGACATCATGCTGCAGATCGCGTCGGTGCACGAGGCGCTCAGGAGCGTGGGGCGCGAGCTGATGCGCAACCACCTGAAGCACTGCGCCACGGCGGCGCTGCGGTCGGAGGACCCGGCGGAGGCCGAGGCGATGTACGATGAGTTGATCGATCTTATGTATAGGCATGTGAGGTGATGCTGCCCCGCCCCACCCCCCCCCGCCGCCAGGGCCTGGGGCCTAGGGCTCAGGGAGCCCCCCCACCGCCCGAGCCCCGAGCCCGAGCCCTGAGCCCCGAGCCCTAGGCCCCGAGCCTAGGCCCCGAGCCCTAGGCCCCGAGCCCCCCCTCAATCCGCCGCCTGCCGTGACGCGTCGGACTCCTGGACGGCCGCGTCCGCGGGGAGCCAGAGCGTAAACGTCGATCCCTTGCCGGCCTCGCTCTGGACGGTCAGCTCGCCGCCGAGCGCGCGGGCGAGGCGGCGGCTGATGGCGAGGCCGATCCCGGAGCCTTCCTTGCCCGTTTCCTCCACACGGCTGAACTCCTTGAACAGGCGACGTTGCTGCTCGGGGGAGATCCCGGGCCCCGTGTCGGCGACGTCGATCGCGACCCAGCGGCCGGGGCCGGGCGCCGAGTCGCCCTCCCGCGTTTCCGCCCGCACGGTCACGCTCCCGCGCTCCGTGAACTTTACCGCGTTCGAGAGGAGGTTGCCGATGATCTGGCGGATGCGCGAGCCGTCGGACTCGACGATCGGCACATCGCCGGCGACCTCGGTGGTGAGGTCGAGCCCTTGCGACTCCGCCTGGGCGCGGTACTCCCCGGCCGCATCCTTCAGCAGGGCGCGCAGGTCCGTCGGCTCCGACTGCAGCTCGATCCCCCCGGCCTCCGCACGCGCGAGGTCGAGGAGCTGGTCGATGAGGTCGAGCGCGGCGCCGATCGAGCGGCGTGCGCTCGCCGCGCTCTCGCGCTGCTTCTCCGTGAGCTCGCCGACGACGCCCTCCTCCATGAGCTGGAGGAACCCGTCGGCCGCGCCGAGCGGATTCTTCACGTCGTGGCCGAAGCCGCGCATGAGGCGGCTCCGGCTCTCGGTCACGCGCTGCAGCTCGTCGCGACGCCGCTCGGCTTCGGCGCGGGCCTCCTCCGCCCGGCGGAGCAGCTCCTCGCGCTCCTGCTCGGCCCGCTTGCGGTCGGTGATGTCCTCCGTGATCCCGGCCACCCGGTACACCTCGCCCCGCTCGTTGCGGATCGGGTAGCCTCGCGAGCGAACCCACCGCAGCTGACCGTCGGGGCGCACGAGGCGGTACTCGATCTCGTACTCGCCCTCCGGCAGGCCGCGGAGCGCTTGCTCCACCGCCTCGCGGTCGTCCGGGTGCACGGCGTTCAGGCGGTCCCGAAGCAGCAGCAGCCGCCCGTCCGGCCCGCGGCCCCAGAGCCGCTCGTACGCCGGGTTCGCATAGTGCAGCTCGTGGAAGCCCGGGTCGCTCAGCCAGATCGACTCCCCCACGTGATCGGCGATCTGGCGGAACCGCTCCTCGCTCTCCCGCAGCTCCTCGACCAGCGCCACCCGGCGGAACGTGGTCGACGCGAAGTCGGCCAGGACCGCCGCGTACGCAGCCTCGTCGCGGGAGAACTGCTCCTCCTCGGCGGAGCGCAGCAGGACCAGCGCACCAACGGCCTCGCCGCCAAAGGTGATCGGCGCGACCAGCCCCTTGCACCCCCGGCAGCGCTCGATCAGATACGGCGCCGTCGGGTCGCCGACGGCGGAGACCTCGTGCAGCAGGTAGGGCTCGCGCGACGCGGTGAGCGCTTCCGTGAGGGAGCCGGGGTACGGCACCTTCGTGCCGAGCGGCGGCGTCCCTTCGCCCTGGACCCCGATCACCTCCACCTCGGACCCGGGTTCGGGAGTATGGGCACGTTCGACGTACGCGCCCAACGCACCCAGGCTCCGCACGGCGCCCTTGGCGAGCGCCTCGGCCGCTTCGGCTTCCGTCACCCCGGCGTTCAGCGCCTCCGCGGTTTCGCGGAGGTCCGCCTGCCGCCGGGCGCGCAGGTCGAGCCGGTCCACGAGATCGGCGTAATCCCGCGCGAGCCGAGCGACCTGCAGCGTCGCGACGAGGGCGAGGAGGACGAGCGCGGCCGTGGCGGCCACGCCCACGCGTTCCAGTAGCACGATCCGGGCACTGTACCGCGAGATGCGCCCTTCCACGTCGCGCGCCAGCTCGTACGTGGTCGCCATCACCCGGTTCAGACGCTCGTGCTGCACAGGGAGGCGGTCCCGGTAATCCACGGGCCTCATGAGCCCCTGGTACAGCGAGTCCATAGGGCTGCTGACCTCTCGCGTCTGGGCCTGGATCCGCAACGCCAGCTCGTACTCCCTCGGGCCCACCAGCCGCATGGCATCGACGAGCCGGTCCACCGCATTGACCCGCCGCGCGCGGGCGACGCGGTACGCATCCGCGTATCCGCGGTCCGAGGTGAGCATGTACGCCCGCGTGTGCACCGCCTCCAGGGCGATCGCGATCTGGATCTCCGAGAGCCTGGCCGTCGCGGGGCGCAGGATTTCCGTGACGATCTCCCGATCCGAAGACTGACGGATCTGGAGCACCGCCGGAACGACGATCGCGGAAACCAGGGCGAGCACGACCAGCGCCAGCGGCAAGCGCGCGGCACGGCGGCTCTTGTTTCCTCGCATCGGCCCCCCGCGTACGCGATGCTCATGGACGCCCGACGCCCCGCCCCGGACGGAACGTTGCGTGGCCGGCCCGCACGGCCTTCCCGGTCACCCGTCGCCCCCTGACGCGCGATGCCGTGCCGACGTCGTCGCTGCACTCCGTGTGCCGACCGGTGCGGCGGGCCCGTGCGGCGCGGCCGACCGGCCCCGCCCTTGACACCGCCGCCCCGCCGAAATAGACTGTCCGCCGCAGTTGAGAATGAATCTCAATGTCAGCAGATGCGGAGGCGCGTGTGCGTTGGATGCGCTCGTTCTCGATGATAGCGACCGTCGCGGCAATCGCCGCGGCATGCAATGACTCCGATTCCACGGGGCCCGACGTGCCCCAGATCGCGACGCTGACCGTCGACGCGTCGCAGGGGTGGGCGTACGTCGCATTCGACGGCGACACGGCGGAGGTGGTCCAGGTCTCCGACGCGGCGGCGTCGACGGCGTGGGACATGGCGTTCCAGGCGACGTCGGTGATGCTGAACGGCGGTGCTGCCGGCCCGGCCGGCGTGGTCGGGTACTGCGTGTGCCAGAACGCGAACGCGACGGACGCGGAGGTCGTCGCGATGACGCCGGAGTCGGAGCTGGCGGACTTCGAGGCGGTGACGGCGTCGCAGATCCCGACGGATGCGTCGGCGTGGGAGTCGGACGCGCTGGCCCCGGCGATCAGCGGCTGGTACGCGTACGACTTCGCGACGCACACGGTGTCCGCGGCGCCGGAGAAGGTGTGGATGGTGCGCACGGCGTCCGGTTCAGCGTACGCGAAGTTCCACGTGACTGCGATCGAGGGCGCGTCGCAGGCGCACGCCGGCCGGGTCACGGTCGAGTTCGCGGTGCAGCCGTCGGCGGGCGCGGCGTTCGGCGAGACGAAGCAGGTGGTGGTGGACGTGTCGACGGGCCCGGTCTACCTGGACCTGGAGACGGCCGCCGTGGTTTCGGGCGGGACCGATTGGGACCTGCGGTTCGAGGGGTGGACGATCCGCGTGAACGGCGGGGTGAGCGGGTCCGGCAATGCGGGCGCGGTGCTGTCGGGGATGACGTTCGACGAGGTGACGGACGCGAGCGGGCTGGGCGCGCTGTACAAGGGCGACGCGTTCGGCGGCGTCTTCGCGGAGCATCCGTGGTACCGCTACAACCTCCAGGGGAATCACCAGATCTGGCCGACGTACGACGTCTACCTGATCCGTCGCGGCGACGCCGTCTACAAGGTGCAGCTCATCGGCTACTACGGCCCCGCGGGCGAGTCGCGCCGGGTGACGTTCCGGTATGAGCGGCTGCAGTAGGTTGGGCGCGGGGGCGCGCACGGGCGTGGTTCGTGGCGCTGCGGCCGTCGGCATGCGGTGGCGTGCGGCCCGGGCCGGCGCGGTGCGGGGCGCGACAGTGCTGGCGGCGCTGCTCGCGCTCCCGCTCATGCCGTCGCCGGCGGCGGCGCGGCAGGGCGGCGTCGCGCGGGATCACGGCGGCGCGCCCGTCCGCGAGTTCCGCGTCCTGGTCGGGCGCGTGGTCGACGCGGCGACGGGCGGCCCGGTCCCGGGCGCGCGGGTGTGGGTCGAGCCGGCCGCCGGCGCGGTCGGCGCCCGGCCCGTCGAGGGCGTGACCGCGAACGATGGCGCGTGGCGCCTCGACGCGGTGCCCCGGGGCGCGCTGGTGCTCCGGGCCGAGCACGTCGCCTACGCCCCGTTCGCCCAGCGGCTGGACGCCGCCGCGGCCGACGGCGCGCCGCTGGTGCTGGAGCTCACGCCGCGCCCGGTGATGCTGGACGCGCTGGTGGTCACGGCAGGCCGTCGTCTGCAGCGGCTGGCCGACGTCCCCGTGGCGACGGAGCTGGTCTCGAGCCGCGAGATCCGTGAGACCGGCGCGACCGACCTCGCGTCCGTGCTGACGGAACGGACGGGGATCGAGATCCAGGGCGGCCACCCGGCGGGGACGGGCGTGATGATCCAGGGGCTCGGCTCCGAGCGCGTGCTGGTGCTGCTGGACGGCCAGCCGTTCATCGGCCGGCTCTCGGGGTCGATCGATCTCTCGCGGATCCCGACGTCGATGATCGAGCGGATCGAGGTGGTGAAGGGTCCGCAGTCGACGCTGTACGGCTCGGAAGCGATGGGCGGCGTGGTGAATGTGATCACGCGCAGCCCGGCCGGGCCGACGTGGGTGACGTCGGCGAACCTGACGGCGGGCGACCAGGGACGGGTTGACGTCGCGGGGAACGTGGTCGGCGGCGTGGGCGGTTGGACCGGCCTCGTCGATTTCGGACGCCGGTCGGTCGAGCTGACGCCGGGGATGGACGCCGGCGAGGGCGCGCTGTCGCGCCGGTGGGACGGCCTCGTCAAGCTGGGCTGGCGCACGCCGCTCGAGGGGCTCCGTCTCGAAACGAGCGGACTGCTGCTGGACGAGCGCCAGCGGTGGCGCTCCGGGCAGCTCTACCACTTCGCGGACAACCGCCAGTGGAGCGGGCGGTTGGGCGCGGTCTGGGAGCGCGGCCGGCACCGGCTCTCGCCCACGTTCTACGCGACGGCGTTCGACCACCTGTCTCGCCAGGCGACGAGCGATGTCCCGGTGGACGGCACGGGCGAGCGGGAGACGCAGCGGCTGGTCGAGGGCGAGGTCGTGTATGCGCTGACGCTTGGCGACGTCGCCTTCGACGCGGGTCTCGAGGCGCGGCGCGAGTCGGTTCGGTCGGACCGCGTCGCCGGCGGCCGGCGGGAGACGACGCTCCTCGAGGCGTACGTGCAGACGCCGCTCACGCTCGGGGCGTTGCAGCTCGTCCCCGGCGTCCGCTATAGCCGGAGCGACCCCTGGGGGACGCACTGGACGCCGCGCCTCGCCGCGATGTATCGCCCGACCCGGCGGCTCGCGCTGCGCGCGTCGGCCGGGACGGGGTTCCGCGCGCCGGCGTTCAAGGAGCTCTACATGGAGTTCCTGAACATCGGCCCGGGCTTCGGCTACACCGTACGCGGCAACCCCGACCTCGAGCCCGAGGTCTCGCGGAACGTGACCGCGAGCGTCGAGTGGGCCGGCGACCGGACGCACCTGCGGGTGCAGGCGTTCGAGAACCGGTTCGAGGACTTCATCGAGACGCTGGCCGTGGCCGACTCGGCCGGGATCACGATCTACACCTACGGCAACGTCGACGACGGCTTCACGCGCGGGCTCGAGGTCGAGGCCGGCGTCACGCACGGCGGCTGGCGCCTCGAGGGCGGCTACTCGCTGCTGCGCGCCGAACGGGCGCAAACCGGCGAGCCGCTGCTCGGCAGGCCGCGCAACTCCGCGCGCGCGACGCTCGGCTACGCGCGCCCCGGCGGGCTCCGTTTCTCGGTGACCGGCCTCTACACCGGCCGCACGCCGATGAGCCGGACCGAAGATGCGACGGCGTGGCGCGACGGGTTCCTGCGCTTCGACGCGCGCGCGGCCCACGCGATCCGCGGCGGCTTCGAACTCGTCGCCGGGGTCGACAACGTCCTCGACGAGCGGTCCGAGGAGTGGCCCGGCTTCACCGGGCGGCACATCTACGTCGGGTTGTCGTGGACCGGCGCGGCGAAGCGGGGGAGCGACTGAACCAGGATCGGGCGCCGGGCGGGCGACGCCGGCGGCCGACTGGTGGCGCGAGGCGGGCCGGACGCGCGTTGCCGGCCCGCTCCGAAACGAACGGGACAACGGGTCTCGGCACAGGTATGCGACACATGCGGGAAAGGGCGGAGAATTCGATGAAGGCAGGGATCGGCACGTTTCTGATCGCGACGTTCCTCGGCGCGGGGACGGGCTCCGCGCTGGCGCAGTCGATCCACGGCTCGGCGCCGGTCGCCGCGGACGAGACCGTCGGGACGATCGTCATCGCGCACGGCGGCTCGGAGGAGTGGAACGCGCCGGTGTTGCGGATCGCGGCCGCGGCGCCGACGGGCGGCCCGGTCGAGGTCAGTTTCCTGATGGGCGACGGCGCTAAGGACTATCGCTTCCAGGACGCCGTCGCGAAGCTGATCGAGAAGGGCGCCAAGCGCATCGTCGTCGTCCCGCTGCTCGCCTCGAGCCACAGCGGCCATTACGAGCAGATCCGCTACCTGGCGGGCCTGACCGACACGCTCGACGACGTGATGATGCACCACCTGCATCACGCCGGAATCGAGAGGCCGCACGTGAACGTGCCGATCCACGTGACGCCGGCGCTCGACGCGTCCCTCGAGATCGCGACGATCCTCGCCGAGCGCGCCCTCGCCCTGGCCGAGAATCCGCGGGAGCAGGCGCTGTTCATCGTGGGGCACGGCCCGAACTCCGCCGAGGACCACGCCGAGTGGATGGCGAACCTTCGCCCGATCGCGGACTCGGTCCGCGCGCGGACCGGCTTCCGCGACGTGAAGGTCGGCCTCGTCCGCGACGACGCGCCCGCGCCCGTCCGCGCCGAGGCCGTGCGCAGCATCCGCGAGATCATCGAGCTGCAGCACGAGCTGACCGGCCGCGACGTCGTCGTCGTGCCGCTCCTGATCTCGAAGGGGTACGTGAGCACGCAGAAGCTCCCCGGCGACCTGAAGGGGCTCCCCATCGCGTACGACGGTGAAGGGTTGTTGCCGCATCCGGAGTTGGGGAATTGGATTGCGAGGCGGGTGAGGGAGGCGGTGAGCGGGTCGGTGGGGGTGCGGTAAGGGCTCGGGGCTCGGGGCTCAGGGCTCAGGGCTCAGGGCTCAGGGCTTAGGGCTCAGGGCTTAGGGCTTAGGGCTTAGGGCTTAGGGCTTAGGGCTCGGGGCTTGGG
>CALBZE010000073.1 GCA_937889645.1 uncultured bacterium | reverse complement strand
GCGCGGCTCACGATGACCAAGTGATCGCTCGAGCGCATCTTACGTAAGGAACAACGAACCACAGCGAAATCGTCAGCTTCATCTGGAGCATCGCGGACCTCATCCGCGACACGTTCAAGCGCGGCAGGTACCAGGATGTCATCCTGCCCTTGACCGTCCTCCGCCGACTCGACTGCGTTCGTGGCTGCCACGAAGGAGAAAGTCCTCGCCCGACAGGCCGAGCTGGCCGCCCGCGGGCTCCAAGACCTCGACAAGCAGCTCCGCAGGGCATCCGGTTTCGCTTTCTACAACACGTCGCGGTACGACTTCGAGAAACTCGTGGCCGACCCGCAGCACCTCGCAACCAACCTGCGTAATTACATCGCCGGCTTCAGCCCCAACATGCGGGAGGTGATCGAGCGTTTCGACTTCGACAACACCATCAGCAAGCTCGACGAGGCTGGCCTCCTGTTCCAGGTCCTCGAGCGGTTCAAGAACGTGGACCTGCACCCGGACAAGGTCGACAACCCCACGATGGGGATGATCTTCGAGGAGCTGATCCGGAGGTTCAACGAGGCCCTGAACGAGAACCCGGGCGAGCACTTCACTCCACGCGACGTCGTCCACCTGATGGTGGATCTCATGCTTGCGGGCGATGAGGCCGAAATCCGGCGTCCCGGGATCGTCCGTACGGTCTACGACCCGTGCTGCGGCTCCGGCGGGATGCTCATGATCACCAAGGAGCACATCACGGTGGGCGTCCGGCACAACGGCGAGATCATCCGCCCGCCCATCAATCCGGAGGCCGACGTCCACCTGTTCGGTCAGGAGGTCAACCCGGAAACCTGGGCCATCGCCAAATCGGACCTCTTCATGAAAGACCCGACCGGTCGGGACGCGGACAACATCGCGTTCGGCAGTGTGCTCTCCAACGACCGCCACGCGGGTCGCCGATTCGACTACCTGATCGCCAACCCACCGTACGGCAAGGAGTGGAGGCGCGATGAGGAAGCCGTCCGCGCCGAGCACGAGCGAGGGGAGGCCGGCCGCTTCGCCCCGGGCCTGCCTCGCATCAGCGACGGGCAGCTCCTCTTCCTCCTGCACATGTTGGCTCACGCGAAGGATCCCAAGGAAGGCGGCTCCAGAATCGCCATCATCATGAACGGTTCGCCGCTCTTCACGGGCGATGCGGGTAGCGGCGAGAGCCAGATCCGGCGCTATTATCCTCGAAAACGACCTGCTGGAAGCCATCATCGCCCTCCCGGAGCAGCTCTTCTACAACACCGGGATCGCCACGTACATCTGGCTGCTCACGAATCGGAAGGAGCCACGCCGGCGCGGACTGGTGCAACTCATCGACGCCACCTCCTTTTGGGTCCCGATGCGGCGCAGTCTCGGCGACAAGCGTCGCGAGATCCCGCCGGAGCGGGCCCAGGAGATCGTGGAAATTCTCGCCAGGTTCCAGGACGGCGAGACCCGCATTGTGGAGAAGGACGGGAAGCAAGTAGAGATCGTCGTCAGCAGGGTGTTCCCGACCACCCACTTCGGGTACCGCAAGATCACTGTCGAGCGGCCGCTCCGCCTGAACTTCCAGGCGAGCCCCGAGCGTATTGCGCGTCTCGAGGAAGAGCCCGCGTTCCAGGCCCTGGCCCGTTCGAGGCGCTCCGGGGCCGCTGGAGAGCTCGAGAGGCAGGCCGGGCTCGCGCAGCAGGACGCCATTCGCCGGCTCCTCCGGTCCCTGCCGTCGACGCTCTACAAGGACCGCGACGAGTTCATCCAGGTCTTGGACTCGGCTGCCCGGGCGCAAGGCGTCCGTTTGAGCGCACCGATCCGGCGGGCGATCCTCTCGGCGCTCTCCGAGCGTGACGAAACCGCTGCGATCTGCCGGGATGCGGACGGCCGGCCGGAGCCCGACCCCGAGCTGCGTGATACCGAGACTGTCCCGCTTCACCCGGGCGACGACCCGGTGGACGACGAGGGCGTTCCGGCGAGCGTGCGCGAGTTCTTCGAGCGCGAGGTGAAGCCGTACGTCTCCGATGCGTGGATCGACACCGGGAAGCGCGATCCTCAAGACGGCCGCGTGGGCATCGTGGGCTACGAGATCAACTTCAACCGCTACTTCTACCGCTACAAGCCACCTCGCCCCCTCGAGGAGATCGAGGCCGAGATCAGGCAGATCGAGGAAGACATCATCCGGATGCTGGCGGAGGTGACCGGGTCCCGCTGAGGGGGCGCACGCGGCTGAATGCTGCCAGCGACCCCGGGCGCGGGCGGTGGTGGCGCTTGGGGCCTCGACTGGACAGGCAAGGGTCGGACATGTTACAATATCTCGGCACTTGTCTATGATGGCCGAGGATACGTGACAAAGAGCGCCATGGAACGGGCCCGGCGCGTGCTGCGGCGGACGGGGATCGCACGGTCGAAGGACCTGGAGAGGGCAGGCCTCTCGCGGACCCAGATCCGCCGGCTGCGCGAGCAGGGGCAGATCGAGCGCATCGGGCGGGGGCTGTACGCGCTGCCTGGCGCCGACCTGACCGAGCGGCAGCAGCTCGCCGAAGCGGCGAGCCGGGTGCCCGGCGGGGTGATCTGCCTGCTGTCCGCCCTGCGCTTCCACGGGCTGACCACCCAGAACCCGTTCGAGGTCTGGATGGCCATCGACCGGAAGGCCTGGCGTCCGCGCGTGGACTCCCCCCCGCTGCGCCTGGTGTACTTGTCCGGTCCCGCGCTGCGGGAAGGTGTCGAGGAGCACCGGATCGCCGGCGTGAAGGTCCGGGTTTTCAGCGCCGCGAAGACCGTAGCGGACTGCTTCAAGTTCCGCAACAAGGTCGGGATCGACGTCGCGGTCGAGGCGCTCCGGGACTTCCGCCGGCTCTACCCGAAGCAGCTCGACGACCTCTGGAGATTCGCGGCCGTGGATCGCGTGACCCGCGTGATCCGCCCATACATCGAGGCGATCTGGTGACCGGTGGCCGGAACCCGAAGGACGTCGCCGCTTCCGTTCGCGCCCGGCTGCTCGACCTGTCCCGGCGCGGCGGCGTCGAGTTCCAGCGCGT
>CALBZE010000072.1 GCA_937889645.1 uncultured bacterium | reverse complement strand
CCACCCGCCGCGCCAAGCGCGGCCGTCCCCGCCGGCGGCGCAGCCGCCGGCCGCCCCCGCGCCGCGAAAGCGGCGCCGTCCCCGCCGCACGAAGTGCGGCCGCGCCCGCCGCCCCGCAGGGGCGGCCCACACGCCTACCGCCCCTCCAGCGCCGCCCTCAAGTACCGCGCCGTATGCCCGGGACCGGCGGCGACTTCCTCCGGCCTCCCCATCGCCACGACGCGCCCGCCCTCGTCGCCCGCCTCCGGCCCCAGGTCGATGATCCAGTCCGCGTGGCACATGACCTCGACGTTGTGCTCGATCACGACGACCGTGTGCCCCTGGTCGAGGAGCCGACGCAGTACGCGGATCAGCTGCCGCACCTCCGCGCCGGACAACCCCGTCGTCGGTTCGTCGAGGATGTAGAGGCGACGCTCGCCCTTGCGCCCCGAGCCGGCCAGCTCCCGCGCGATCTTCAGCCGCTGCGCCTCGCCGCCCGAGAGCGTCGGCGCGGGCTGGCCGAGGCGAAGGTAGCCCAGCCCGACCTGCTGCAGGTGCCAGAGCGCCTGCCCCAGCCGGTCTTCCTTGATGAAAAGCCGGATCGCCTCGTCGACCGTGAGGTCCAGGACCTGGCGGATGTCGAGGCCCTTGTACTTGACCTCGAGCGTCTCCGGCTTGAAGCGCGCGCCGCCGCACACTTCGCACGGGACGTAGACGTCGGCCATGAACACCATCTCGACCTGGACGACGCCGTCGCCCTGGCACGCCTCGCACCGGCCGCCCTTCACATTGAAGCTGAAGTGGCCCGCCGTGTACTTGCGCTGACGGGCGAGCGGCTGCGCCGCGAAGATCTGGCGGATGTGGTCGTACGCCTTGATGTAGGTGACCGGGTTCGAGCGCGGCGTGCGCCCGATCGGCGACTGGTCGACGAGCACGACCGCGTCCAGGTGGTGCACGCCGTCCAGCCGGTCGTACGCGCCGACCGCTTCGCCCAGGTGCTGCTTGGCCGTCGATTCGCCGCCCGACAGCTCCCGCTCCAGCGCGCGGTAGAGGACGTCGTGTACCAGCGTGCTCTTCCCCGAACCGCTCACGCCCGTCACGACCGTCAGCGCGCCGAGCGGGATGTCGATGTCGACGCCGCGCAGGTTGTGCAGCCGCGCGCCGCGCAGCTGGAGCCGGGCCCGGTCGACCGGGCGACGTCGCTCCGGCAGCTCGAGCCGGTCTCGCCCGGAGAGGTGCCGCCCGGTTGCCGTGTCGGCCTCGACGAGCCGCGACGGCGGCCCCTGGAACACGACCGTCCCGCCCCGCTCGCCGCTCCCCGGCCCCAGCTCGACGACGACGTCCGCCTCACGGATCGCCGCGTCGTCGTGCTCGACGACGAGGACCGAGTTGCCGCGGTCCCGCAGTCGCTGGAGCAGGTCGAGCAGCCGGTCCGTGTCGCGCGGGTGCAGCCCGACCGTCGGCTCGTCCAGCACGTAGAGCGTATCGACCAGGCTCGAGCCCAGCGAGTTCGCCAGCGAGATCCGCTGCGCCTCGCCGCCCGACAGCGTCCGCGTCTGGCGCGAGAGCGTGAGGTACCCCAGCCCGACGTCGACCAGGAACCCGAGCCGCGCCTCCAGCTCCCGGAGGATCGGCGCCGCGATCGCGCGCTCCTGGGGGGAGAGGGCCGCGCCGGGTGCAGCGACGTCCCCGCCGGTCCCGGCGACACCATCCACCGCCGCGCCTGCCGCGCCTGCCGCACCCTCTGCCGCCACCAACCCCGCCACCCAGTCCCGCGCCTCGCGGATCGGCAGATCCGCCACCTCCGCGATGGTCCGCCCACGGACCTTCACGTACAGCGCCTCGGGACGGAGCCGCGAGCCGCCGCACTCCGGACACGGCTGCGCGCTCTGGTACTGGCGCAGGAACACCCGGATGTACTGCTTGTACCGCTTGCTCTCCCGCGAGCGGAGGAACGGGAGGATCCCGCGGAAGCCGCGCGTGCCGTAGAGCACGGCGTTCCGAAAGTCCTCGGGGAGGTCGCGCCACGGCGCGTCGGGCGAGACGCCGCGCTCACGCGCGAACGACATGAGCCGCGCGCGCTCCCGGTGATAGCGCGGCTTCTCCCACGGGTCGATCGCGCCCTCCCGGAGCGATCTGCCCGGGTTCGGCACGATGAGCGACACGTCGTACTCCAGCACCGCGCCGAACCCCGTGCACTTCGGGCACGAGCCGTACGGATTGTTGAAGCTGAACAGCCGCGGCGACGGATCGAGGAAGCGGATCTCGGGGTGGTCCGGGCAGCGGAACCGCTCGGTGAAGCGGATCACGCGGTGCGCCTCGGCGACCACTACCGCCGCCTCCCCCTCCCCCGTGTGGAACGCCGTCGCCAGCGAATCCGCGAGGCGCTCGGCCGCGTCGGCGCGCACGACCAGGCGGTCGACCACGACCAGCACCTCGTCGGCGCCGGTCAGGTCGACGCCGAGCGCCGGCGGCGACTCTGCGCCCGGCACATCGAGGTCGACGACCTCGCCGCCAACCATGACCCGGACGAAGCCCAGCGCGCGCAGATTCTCGACGACCCGCGCGTGCGACGCGCGCGCGCTCGGCGGGAGCGGGAACGCGACCATGATCCGCGTCCCCTCCGGGAGCCGCAGGACCTCGTCCGTCGCCGACTGCACCGTGTCCGGCCGGACCTCCGCCCCGCACTCCGGGCAGTACGTGCGCCCGACGCGCGCCCACAGCAGGCGGAGGTAGTCGTACACCTCCGTCGCCGTGCCCACCGTCGAGCGACTCGTCTTGGTCGGGTTCTTCTGCTCGATCGCGACCGCGGGACTGATCCCCTCGACCAGGTCGACCGCCGGCTTCTCCATCCGCTCGAGGAACTGCTTCGCGTACGTCGACAGCGACTCGACGTAGCGACGTTGCCCCTCGGCGTAGATCGTGTCGAACGCCAACGACGACTTCCCCGAGCCGCTCGGCCCGGTCAGGACGATCAGCGCCCGCCGCGGCAGCTCGAGGTCGATCCCCTTCAGGTTGTGCTGTCGCGCGTTGCGGATGACGATGCGGTCTTTCACTGCGTTTGCGCGCCGTCGCGGATCGTGGATCGTAGGCGGGTTGGTACCCCGAACAGGGACCAAAGATCGGGCGACGGCCGCGTTTCCGCGAGGGTCCGAATGCGACGCGGCGGCGTTACGACGCCGCCAGGATGCCGCCGGTGCGGAGGGCGATCTCCTGTAGGATCCGCTGCGCGAAACCGGTCGTCAGCCGACACGAGTGGCGCTTACCATCCGGCGTCGTGACCGAGCCCCACGACCGGACCGTCACCCGCGACGCCTCGCGCCCCAGCCCGGCGCCGATGACCACCGCCTCTCCGGGCCTGGCGGTCGGCACCTCGGACTCGCGCACCTGGCGCGGCTCGATATGGAGTTCGACCTGCAGCTCGACGACGCCCAGCTCCGCGCGCGGCACGCCGTCGCTTTCGCCGCAGTTCACGCGCCTGGCCACGGACTCGCCGCCCCACGTCCCTTCCACCTCGAAGCGGCCGCTCGAGACCAGGCCGCGCAACGCGTCCTCGTACGCGACCGGCACCTCGAAGTCGCGGAGCGGCGCCGGTCCGGCCAAACGCGGGTCCAGCCAGGCGCCGGTCCACACGAACGCCGGTCCGCTCAAAACGCCAGTCCGCTCAAAACGCCGGTCCGCGCAGGCGCCGGTCCGACCAGACGGCGGCCCGGCGGCGGTCCGGCCAGACGCCGGTCCGGCCCAACGCAGACCCGGCCATACGTCCACACATTCCGGCGGGAGCAACGACGGCACCCCGCGTTGATGCGGGCCCCCGGCAACCGTATGTTCGGATCGGGGCGTGCGGAAGCCCGGACGACATCCCGGCGCGCCGTCGCCCGATAGACGCCGCGCCGCGGCTTCGTCCGATAGACGCCACGCCGCGCCGTCGCCCGGCAAACGCCGCGCCGCGGCTTCATCCGGTAGATGCCGCGCCGCGCCGTCGCCCCCGCGGCGCTCGAGCGACGCACACTCCAACTCCCGGAGACGCATGACTACACCGACCGCCGTCGACGCGACATACAGCGTCCGGCCGTACCGGGCGCCGTGGTGGCTGCGCGGCCCCCACGCTCAGACGATCGGAGGCAAGTTCCTGCGCCCCGATCCCGGGGTCCCGCTGCGCCGGGAGCGCCTCGAGCTCCCCGACGGCGACTTCCTCGACCTCGACTTCGCCGGCGCCCGCGACGACGACGCGCCGATCGTCCTCGTGCTCCACGGACTCGAAGGATCCACGCGCCGACACTACATGCTCGTGACCTACCACGAGCTGCTCGCGCGCGGGCTGCGCCCCGTCGGGATGAACTTCCGCGGCTGCAGCGGCGAGCCGAACCGGCTTCCCCGCTTCTACCACTCCGGCGACACCGACGACCTGCGCTACGTCCTCGAGCACCTGGCCGGCCGCTTCCCGGGCGTGCCCATGGGCGCGATCGGCTTCTCCCTCGGCGGGAACGTGCTCCTCAAGTACCTCGGGGAGGAAGGCGACGCCGCGAATCGCCGCCTCCGCGCCGCCGTCGCCATTTCCGTCCCCTTCGACCTCGCCGCCGGCGCCGCGACCCTCGAACGCGGCCTCATGGGCCGCATCTACACCGAGTACTTCCTCCGCAACCTCCGGAAGAAGGTCCGCGCCAAGGCCAACCTCCTCGAAGGGCTGATCGATGTCGAGGCGACGCTCCGCGCCCGCACCCTCCGCGCCTTCGACGACGCCGCCACCGCGCCGCTCCACGGCTTCGCCGACTCCGCCGACTACTACCGCCGCGCGAGCAGCGCCCCCTACCTCGAGCAGATCCGCGTCGCCACGCTCCTCCTCCAGGCCGAGGACGACCCGTTCCTCCCGCCAAACGCGATCCCGCGTTCTGCGATCGCGGGCAATCGGTTCCTCGTCCCCGGATTCACCGAACGCGGCGGCCACGTGGGGTTTATGACCCCCGCCGCCCCCCGTCGGCTGGGTTTCTGGGCGGAGGAAGAGGCGGCGCGCTTTGTGGAGGCGCGGCTGGTTGCCCGGCATGCCGCCGCCCCCTGCTAGGGCTCGGGGCTCGGGGCTCAGGGCTCAGGGGGTGCCGGGCAGCGCTGGGCCCCGGGGTCGAGCCCACGGCGTCGCTCCCCCAGGCCCCGACGCCCGACGCCCGACGCCCGATCCCTGAGCCCTGAGCCCCGAGCCCCCTACTCCATCACCCCTCTCCCACCAAACCCGGCCGGCAGCTCCACCCCCAGATTCCTCACCCTAAACGCCAACACATCCGCCGCCTCCTCGATCGCCTTGCTCGTCGGCTTGCCGGCGCCGTGGCCGGCGCGCGTCTCGATCCGGATCAGCGTCGGTCGGGCGCAGGACTGCGACTCCTGCAGGCGAGCGGCGAACTTGAACGAGTGGCCGGGGACGACGCGGTCGTCGTGGTCGCCGGTCGTGACCAGCGTGGCGGGGTAACACACGCCCGGCTTCAGGTTGTGGTAGGGCGAGTACGCGTAGAGGTACGGGAACATCGCCGGGTCCTCGGACGAGCCGTAGTCCGAGACCCAGGCCCACCCGATCGTGAATTTGTGGAAGCGAAGCATGTCCATCACGCCGACGGCCGGGTGCGCGACGGCGAAGAGGTCGGGGCGCTGGTGCATCACCGCGCCGACGAGCAGCCCGCCGTTCGAGCCGCCGCCGATCGCGAGCTTGGACGGACTCGTGTACCCCTCGCGGATCAGGTACTCGGCCGCCGCGATGAAGTCGTCGAAGACGTTCTGCTTGCGCTCCTTCGTCCCGGCCTGGTGCCACTCGCGGCCGTACTCGCCGCCGCCGCGCAGGTTCGGCATCGCGTACACGCCGCCCATCTCGAGCCAGACCAGGTTCGCCACCGAGAAGCTCGGCGTCATCGGGATGTTGAACCCGCCGTAGCCGTAGAGGTAGGTCGGGTTCGAACCGTCGAGCTTTATCCCCTTCCGGTGCGTGATGAACATCGGCACCCGCGTGCCGTCCTTCGACGTGTAAAAGACCTGCTTCGTCTCGTACAGGCTCGGGTCGAACGCCACCTCGGGCGCGTGGAAGACCGAACCCTCGCCCTTCTCGAGGTCGTAGCGGTAGATCGTCGTCGGCTGGGCGAACGACGTGAAGGAGTAGAAGACCTCCGTGTCCTCGGGCCGTCCGCTGAACCCACCGACCGATCCGATCCCGGGGAGCGCCAGCTCGCCGAGCGCGGCGCCATCCAGCGCGTAGAAGCGGACGCGGCTCGACGCGTCGGCCAGGTAGCCGACGACGAGGCGCCCGCCGATGTAGCTCGCCCACTGCATCGCGTCGTCGCCCTCGGGCACGATCGTGCGCCACTTCGCCGGCGACGGATCGTCGAGCGGGAAGGCGACGATCCGCCCGCGCGGCGCGCCGTTGTCCGTGTGCACGTAGACGGTCGGCGCCGCGCCGGACCCATCGGCCGGCGGCAGCACGGCGATCACGCTGTACGACGCGTCGAATTCGTCGAGCACCGGCGTGATCGGCGCATCGAGGTCGGGCGCCATCGGGTCGCCGAGGTCCATGACGTAGATCCGCTCGCGCTCGTCCGTGCCGTGGAAGACGTAGACGATCAGGTAGCGGCCATCGTGGGTCAGGTCCGTGCCGAAGCTCCACTCGGGCTGGTCCGGGCGCTCGTAGATCAGCCGATCCTCGGCCTGCGGCGTCCCGACGACGTGGTAGTACAGCTTCTGGTTGCGGTTCGCGACCAGGAGGGCATCCCCCTCCTTGGGCTCGTCGTAGCGCGAGTAGAAGAAGCCCTTCCCGTCCTTGGTCCACGTCGCGCCGGAGAACTTGACCCATTGGATCCGGTCGGGGAGGTCGCGACCGGTCGCGATGTCGCGGACGTGGAACTCCTGCCAGTCGGACCCGCCGGACGAGACGCCGTAGGCCAGGTACCGCCCGTCGGGGCTCACCGCCGTGGTGCTGAGGGCGACGGTCCCGTCCTCCGACAGCTTGTTCGGGTCGAGGAGCACGCGCGCCTCGCCGTCCAACGACTCCTGGACGTACAGGACGGACTGGTTCTGCAGTCCGTCGTTCTTGAAGAAGAAGATCTTGCCGCCCTCTCGGTACGGCGTGCCGTGCCTGGGGTAGTTCCACAACTCGGTGAGCCGCGCGCGGATCGCCTCGCGCTCCGGGATCGTGGCGAGGTACCCGAAGGTGAGGGCGTTCTGCGCGGAGATCCACGCCTGCGTCTCCGGCGCGTTCGTGTCCTCGAGCCAGCGGTACGGGTCGGCGACGCGCGTGCCGTGGTAGTCGTCGACGACGTCGACCTTCTTCGTCTCCGGGTAGCGGATCGTTTGCGCCGCGGCGTCGGCGGGCGAGAGCGCCGCGGCGACGACCAGCGCGCACGCGGCGCACCCACCGGCCGCCCGCGCCCGCGTCACGATCGTTTCCTCCCGACTCGATGTGTCCTGAATCGACATTTCGACTCCCCCTCAGCGTGTGTGAAATCGGTGGATCGTGAATGATCCGACTCGGTCGACGGGCCGGAACGCGCGGCAGTGGCGCCTCACCGTGCGCGACCGGTCCCTCGCGCGAGCCCTCCCGCGCGTGCCCGCGCCCCCGCTCACCACTCCACCCTCACCGGCACCCACCCTCGCAGACTGTTGATGAACCAGACGGCGTCGGCGCGCTCGAGGTCCTCGCGGTGGATCACCCTCTCGCGGATCTCGCCGCGCTCGATGCACTCGTCGCGGAGGACGCCGGCCAGTAACCCGCAATCGCGCGGCGGCGTCCACAGCGCCCCGTCCAGCGCGACGACGAGGTTCCCGCGCGTGAACTCGGTGAACTCGCCCTCCTCGTTGTACAGCAGCGCGTCGAACGCGTTCGGCCGTTCGGCGCGGAGCGCGTCCAGGCACTCGCGGCGCGTCGTCTTGTGAAAGCGGAACCGGTCGCGGCGCGAGACCGGGCGGCTCGCGATCGCGACGGGGAGCGCGGGCGCCGCGACCGGACCCGTGTCGCTCGGCGCGGATGCCTGCCCAACCGCCACCTCGTCGTCGAGCGGCCGCCCCTCGACCCGCGCGTCGCCGCCCGCGCCGACGAGCAGCCGAACCCGGTGCACCGTGCCCGCGCCGCCGCCCCGCGCGAGCCCCGTCGCATACGCTTCGAGCGCCGCGCGAGCCGAATCGGTTGGATCCGGCCACCCGAAATACCGCGCCGACGCCGCGAGCCGCGCGAGGTGCCGCTCCAGCCGGGCGTACCGGCCGTCCTCCAGCCGTAGCGTCTCGATCAGCTCGAAAGCAGGCGTCTCGTGCGTGAGGACCGCGGCCTTGGCGAGCGCTTCGGCGTACTCGCCCTCGGGCGTCGAGTCCCACGTGATCCCGCCACCCACGCCGTATTCGGCGCGCCCCGTCGCCGCGTCGATGTGGACCGTCCGGATCGCGACGTTGAAGACGCAGTCGCCGCCGGGGCGCACCCACCCGATCGCGCCGCAGTACACGCCGCGCGGCGCCTCCTCGAGCGCGGCGATGAGCCGCATCGTCGCGACCTTCGGCGCGCCGGTCACCGAGCCGCACGGGAAGAGCGCGGCGAAGAGCGTCGCGAGCGACGTCCCCTCGGGCACGTCCGCCTCGATCGTCGATGTCATCTGCCAGACCGTCGGGTAGCGCTCGACGTCGAAGAGGCGCGGCACGCGGACCGTGCCGAATCGCGCGACGCGGCCCAGGTCATTACGCAGCAGGTCGACGATCATGAGGTTCTCGGCCCGATCCTTGACCGACGCCGCGAGCGCGCGCGCCGCGGCCTCGTCCTCCTCGAGCCAGCGGCCGCGCGGCCGCGTCCCCTTCATCGGCCGCGTCGTCACCCGCGTACCGCGTCGGCTGAAGAACAGCTCGGGCGAGGCCGAGACGATCCGGTGCCGTCCGGTGTCGAGGTACGCGCCGTACCCCGCGCCCTGCGCAGCCCGGAGCCGGCGGTAGAACGACGTCGCGTCCCCCTCGAACGTCGCCCGCAGCCGCAGCGTGTGGTTGACCTGATACGTCTCGCCGCGCGCGATCGCCTCACGGATCGCGGCGATGGCGGCGTCGTAACGCTGGCGGGAGATGTTCGGCTCCCAGGGGGAGAGCGTGAACGGCGCGCCCCCCGCTCCGTGCGCAGGCTCAGCCGCCCGGAACACCGCGAACCACGCCAGCGGCAGCGCGCCCGGCGGACAGGTGACGAGCGTGGGGTCGAACGCGGGCGCCGCCTCGTATGCGACGAACCCGACCGCGTGCACCCCCCGCGCGGCGGCGCGCTCGACGGCGTCCAGCACCGGGCGCACCTCCTCCAGCCGCTCCGCGACGATCACCTCGACCGGATCGGCGAAGACCAGCCCGCCCGGCGGGACGTCGGGCCCGGGGAACTCGAGGATTGCGAACGGTGCGGCCTGGACGGAAACCGCGGCGCCGGTCGGCGCGGGCGCCGGCGAGGCCTCGGGGGCGGGCGGGACGGTCGTCGAACGGCTCATGGCGCGGAAAGATAGAGGCGCCGCCCATTCGGCACCACGGGGCGGGCGACGCGGCGTCGCGCGAAGTCTCCCGGGAACCGCCGCTCCCGCGCCAACCGCCGTCGCCGACCGACCGCCGCGGCCGCCGGGTCCGCCGGGGCTGGAACGCCCGACGCCCACCTCCTATCGTTTCCGGCATGCCAAGGATCGTTGGAACGGGGCGTCATCTCCCGCCGCAGATCGTGCGGAACGCCGAGATCGCCGCGGCGGCGGGCGTGACGGACGACTGGATCGTGCGTCGCACGGGGATCCGCGAGCGGCGGGTCGCCGGGCCGGACGTGGGCTCGGCCGCGATGGGCGCGCACGCGGCGCGCGCCGCGCTCGACGACGCCGGGCTGGGCGCGGACGCGATCGGGCTGATCGTCGTCGCGACGTCGACGCCGGACCACCTGACGCCGCCGACCGCGGCGGAGATCCAGGCCGAGCTCGGCGCGACGGGCGCGGCGTGCTTCGACATCGAGGCGGGGTTCGCGGGGTGGATCCACGCACTCGTCACCGCGGCCGCGCTGCTCCGCGCCGGGCACGCAGAACACGCGCTGGTCGTAGGCGTCGACAAGCTGTCGACCGTGGTCGACCGCGCCGACCCGCAGACCGGCCCGCTCTTCGGCGACGGCGCGGGCGCCGTGGTCCTCGCGGCCGGCGACGGCCCGCTCGCGATCCGCGCCTCGGCCTGGTGGGCCGACGGCCGGCTCGCCGGCGCGCTCGTGCGACCCGGCGGCGGCGCGCGCCGCCCCTTCGACGAGCGCGTCCTCGAGGAGCGTGCGCACCTGCTGCGGATGGAGGGGACGAAGCTGTTCCGCCAGTCGGTCCGCACGATGGCCGCGCAGGCCGCGCTCGCGCTCGAGCGCGCGGGGCTCGGCATCGACGACGTCGCGCTCGTCGTGCCGCACCAGGCGAACCTGCGGATCCTGGAGGCGTTCGCCCGCGAGGCCGGCGTCCCGCTCGAGCGGGTCTTCATCAACATCGACCGCTACGGCAACACCGGCGCGGCCACGATCCCGATCGCGCTCGACGAGGCCGCGAGGTCGGGGCGGCTCCCGGCCGACGCGCCGGTCCTCCTCGTCTCGTTCGGCGCCGGCGCGACGGCGGGCGCGGTCGTGCTGGGCGGGCGCTAGCGCTGGACTTCCACCCGCTCGCGCGAGCGGTTCGCCACCCCGTCCGAGACGATCAGCTCGACGTGTCGCGCGTCCGACCAGATCGTGGCCGCGCCGCCGCGCGCGAAGGAGAGGATCTGGCCGGTCGCGGCGTCGCGTACGACGACCAGCGGCGCGCCGGCGTCGTTCCAGCGGACCTGCATGCGGCCGGGGCCGGCCGCCTCGGCCCGGGGCGCCGGGGCCGCCGGGACCGCCGGCTGCCGCGACCGTTCCGCGATCACGCCGCCGGGACCGATCAGGCGCAGCCGCTCCAGGCGACCCGTCTGCGCCACGCTCGCGGGCACGGCAAACGAGAAGTGCCGCGAGTCGGGGCCGTGCCCGAGGCGGTCGGGCTCGAACGACAGCTCGAAGACGACGCCGCCCGCCGCATCGAGCCCCTGGAGCCGGTACGGCCCCGGCCGCATCGGGAGCGCGGCCGGCGCGTCGATCTCGTACGCCGGCTCGAGGACGGCGACGTCGCCGTCGATCCGACCCCAGACCATCAGTACCGATTCACCCCGCGCGGCCTTGTCCCACCGGATCTTCTCGCTCGCGCGGAAGTCCAGCACCGCCTCGTACGTGTAATCGCTGATCCACGCCGGGTCGCAGTAGGACATGAGGTCGTAGTACTGCGACGGAACCCGGACCTGGCGCTTGGCGACGTCGAAGCCGTACACGCCGATCGACGCCTCCGGGTAGGGGTAGCCCGCGTCGGGATCGGCCGGCCCGCCGCAGGGCGCGTGCAAACGCCCGAAGTTGTGGCCCCACTCGTGCGCGGCGGTACCGCCTCCGCAGATGTCCAGGCCGACCGCGACCGCGACGCCGATGTAGCCGAGCCCGCAGTACGGGCCCTGCTCGGCCGGCGCGATGCCGTAGTAGTAGCCCGGATCCGCCTCCGAGGCGCGCAGCTGGCGAATTTCGTGGAGGACCGTGGTCCAGTCCTCCGCCGTCTTCATCGAGGCCGGGCTCGGCGTGAACGGCGCGTGGACGCGCACCTGGGCGCTCGGGAGCGGGAACATGGCCAGCGCGTCCGCGAGGTAGGACGCGGCGTTGTCGGCGCTCACGTCCCCGGTCTTGCCCGAGGAGGCGAGCCTGATCGGCACGAGCACGACTCGGAACGGATCGAGCACACGAACGTCGATCGGGAGCGGCTGGCCGGATGCGGGGAACGTGTTGTCGCTTCCATCCCTCTCGGGGATCGAGCCGTCCGGGTTGACGGTGACCAGGATCGCGAGCCCGGGGACGATGCGTGCGCCCGGCACGAGCAGGTTCCACGTCCCGTTCAGCAGATCCTCCCTCGGCTTCACGGGGACCTGCGGCCGGGGCGCCGAGACCCGCTCGCTCCCGACGTGCGAGCCGTTCACGTAGAAGTCGACCTGCACCTCCGGCTGCGCCGGCGCCTCCTGGTCCGCGACGACGAAGATGCGCAGCATCGCGTCGCGTCCTGCGACGAGCGGCACGTCCCCGGCCGGCCGCTGCACCGACTGAACCAGATACGCGTTCACGATCGACAGGTTGATCTCGTCGCCCGCGAAGGCCCGGAACGTCACTTCCGGCCGCCCCTCGATGCGCGCCGTGACGACGTTCTCCTCGTCCGGGCCGAGCGTGAGGCGCGTCCGCGCGACGCCGGCGGAGTCGGTCGCGGACGTCGCCGGGTCGACCCGGCCGCCGCCCTTCGTCACCTCCCAGGCGACGCGCAAGCCCTCGATCGGGTTACCGTACCGGTCCCAAACCTGGACCGCGAGCGGCTCGGCGAGCGGCATCCCCGCTAGACCATACTGCCCATCGCCCGAGATCATCTCGCGGTCCGGCGCGTCCGGCGCCGCGTACGCCGTGAAGCGGACCGGCAGCGTCCCCTCCGCCTCCGCGACCACCTCATGCGGGCCCGCCCGCGTACCGAGCGTCCACGCGGTGTACGCCATCCCGTCGGCCCCGGTCACCGCGACCTCCGGCGATACCGTGCCTTCGCCCTCGCGGACCGTGAATCGGACGCGGACGCCGGGGACGGGGTTGGAGTAACGGTCGGTCACCCGCACGGCCAGCGAATCCGGGACCGGCTCGCCGACGGTGCCGTGTAGTCGGTCCCCCGCCACCGCCCGACTCGCGGACGGCTCGACCGGGATCACCCTGAGCGGCGTTGAGTCGCCGGCGCATGCGCCGACCAACGCCGCGGCCGCCAGCACGACGTATCGATTGAACGGGGCGCCCTTTGCGTGGGCCGGAGCGCTCTTCGCCTTCTTCGTCATGAATCCTTCGGGGGGAGCAACGCGTGCTGCCTACGGGAATACGCTACGGGCCGGCCTCACAGGCCGACCCCGAAAGTGAGGCGGGGCACGCGGAACCAGAACGGCTCCGCCACGTCATCCTTCGAATACCGACCCACGAGGTCGATCGCGCCGACCGTGAGCGCGACGGGGCCGAGATCGACGGTCCCGAACAAGCCCACCAGCGCGCCGCCGGCGTCGCGACGGATCCCGGTCCACCCCTCCTCCCGATACACGCCATAGCCGGCGAACCCGGTCACGTCGGCCGGCCCGAGCCGCCACAGCCGAAGCCCGACTCCCCCGCCGCCGAGCAAGGACTCGTACTGGCCGCCTTTCCCCGCCATCCCGAGCCCGACCACGGACGCCGAGCCCAGACGGAGCTGGACCAGCGCGCCGCCGGCCACGTGCCGATGATCTCCGGTCATCGGGACCGAGCCGAGCGCCTGCAGGCGTACTGCCGGACCCGCCGCGGACGCGTCCGGCGTCTGGGCGGCCGCGGCCGGCGCCGTCGCCAACAACGCCACGAGCGCCCATACCCGCGACCTCGCTACTCCGCACATGATTCCCCTTTCGCATGGAGTGAGGAGTTCGTCGTAGGTCGAGCGCCCGGGATACAACACGGCGGGCACGTCGGTTCCGCGACCGCCGTCGGCACCTTCACGCGTCGACGACCGCCGGGTAGGTTACCGCCGCACCCGCGCGACCTCAACACCTTGCGATCGCGGCGCGTCTGTATTGTTATGGAGCACCGGCGCCGGGAGCCGCACCGCGAATCCGCACTGCTCCCGGCCCGGCCAGCGTCTCACGCGACCCCCGCCGGCCCCGCACACGGGCGCCGGCTCCCGCCCACTCCAGCAAGGAGCGCAAAGATGCGCGAACACCGGCCGCTCATTGGCGCGACGTTGCTGCTGGTCTCCCTCGTCGTCGGGGCGTGCTCCAGTGCGCCCGCCCGACCCGCCGCGCCCGCGCCGCAGCAACAGGCAGGTGCAGGTCAGGAGGAAGGCGCCCGCGGGCGCGCGGCCGACCGGTCCGGCCCGAAGCCGTACGCCAGCGTCATCACGAAGGATGCAGTGACGCGCGACGGGCTGTTCCGCACCCACCGGATCGGCGACAAGCTGTACTTCGAGATCCCGCGCCACCGCCTCGGCCAGGAGATGCTGCTCCTGCGGCGCATCGCCGCCGGGGTCGGCAACCAGGGCAACAGCGTCGTGCGCTGGGAGCGGAACGGCGACCGGATCCTGCTGCGGCAGGTCTCCTACGAGATCTCGGCCGATGCCACCAGCTCGATCCACAGGGCCGTCTCCGCCGCCTCGCTCGGTCCGATCCTCGCCTCCTTCCAGATCGAGACGTGGGGGCCCGACAGCGCGGCCGTCGTCGAGGTGACCCGGCTCTTCACCACCGATGTCCGTGGCGTGAGCGGCATCGACCGCGTCGCGGCGGACCGCAGCTTCATCGAGCACGTCGCCGCGTTCCCGACCAACATCGAGGTCGAGGCGACGCAGACCGGCAACCGTCCGCAGCGGTCCGGCTTCGGCGCGCCGACCTCGGCGCCGTCCCAGGGCGGCGGCGACCAGCCCGCGACCGCCCGCGTGCACTGGAGCATGCTCCTCCTCCCCGAGGAGCCGATGATGCCGCGCCTGCACGACAGCCGCGTCGGCTACATCTCCGTCGCGACGATCGACTACTCGCGCCCCGAGCACCGGGCCGAGGAGCGGCGCTACATCCGTCGCTTCCGCCTCGAGAAGAAGGACCCGAACGCCGAGATCTCCGAGCCGGTCAAGCCGATCGTCTTCTGGATCGACCCGGCCACGCCCGAGTGGCTCGTGCCGTGGGTGAAGTCCGGCGTCGAGGCGTGGAACGTCGCGTTCGAGGAGGCCGGCTTCCGCAACGCGATCCAGGCCCGGCTCGCGCCGACGCCCGAGGAGGACCCCGACTTCTCGCTCTACGACGCCAGACACTCGGTCATCTACTGGCGCCCGTCGACCACGCAGAACGCGACCGGCGGCCAGCAGGTGGATCCGCGCACCGGCGAGATCCTAAAGGCCGAAGTCAACATGTACCACAACGTGATGAACCTGCTGCGCAACTGGTACTTCATCCAGGTCGGGCCGCTCGACCCGCGCGCGCAGAAGCTCCCGCTCCCCGACTCGCTCATGGGGAAGCTCGTGGAGTACGTCGTCACGCACGAGGTCGGGCACGCGATCGGCTTCCCGCACAACATGAAGGCCAGCTCGACGTTCCCGGCCGACAGCGTCCGCAGCGTCTCGTTCCTGCGCCGCATGGGCTCGCACACGCCGACGCTGATGGACTACTCGCGCTTCAACTACGTCGCGCAGCCGGAGGACGACATCCCCCTCGACCTGCTGATCCCCAAAGTCGGGCCGTACGACAAGTTCGCGGTCATGTGGGGGCACAAGCCGATCCCCGGCGCGAAGACGCCCGACGACGAGAAGGCGACGCTCGACCAGTGGGCCCGCATGCAGGACACGGTGCCGTGGTACCGCTTCGAGACGCCGGGCCAGCGTAACGACCCCGGCGCGCTGACCGAGGCCGTCGGCGACGCGGACGCCGTCAAGTCGACGACGCTCGCGCTCAGGAACCTCGAGCGCGTCATGGGGATGCTCCTCCCGGTCGCCGAACAGCCGGGCGAGGACTACTCGCTGCTGGAGGAGCTGTACGGCCAGGCCGTCGGGCAGTGGGGCCGCTACATGAGCCACGTCGCGGCGGTCGTCGGCGGCGCCGAGTCGCAGGAGCGCCGCGGCACCGGCCCGCGATTCTTCCCCGTCTCGAAGGAGCGTCAGCGCGAGGCCGTCCGGTTCCTGAACACCACGGCGTTCCAGGTGCCGCAGTACTTCCTGAACCCCGAGATCCTGCGGCGCATCGAGGCGGAGGGCGTGATCGCGCGCATCCACACCGCACAGAGCCGCGTGCTCGCCACGCTCCTCTCCGAGCCGCGCATGATCCGGCTCATCGAGTACGAGGCGACGCTACCCGCCGGCCAGGCGTACACGATCGCCGACCTGCTCGGCGATGTGCGTTCCGGCGTCTGGGGCGAGCTCACGGCGCAGAACGTCCGCATCAACGTCTACCGGCGGAACCTCCAGCGGGCGTATCTGGAGGTCGTCAAGAACATCCTCGAGCCCGAGCAGCAGAACCGGCCGCAGCAGCAACAGCCGGGTGCGCAGAACCAGCAGCGCTTCCCGTCCGACGTCCGGCCGGCGCTCCGCGGCGAGCTGACCGAGCTCGACCGGATGGTCGGCGCCGCGCTCGCCCGCACCACCGACGGCATGACGCGCCTCCACCTGCGCGACGTCCGCACGGAGATCCAGCGTCTCCTCGCGATCTGCGGGCAGCCGCCGGTGTTCTGAGCCGTTGGCCGGGGGCCGCGAGCCGGCGGGCCCGGGCCACGCAGGATCCGCCAGCGCCCGCCGATCCGGCCGCAGCACCGGGACGGGCCGCCCTTCGGGGCGGCCCGTCGATTTTTCTCCCACGCCGCGATTCGCGCGGGCAGATCAGGCGCGGGCGGCGTCGCTGTTTCTCCAACCTTGTTCCCGCGCCCGGCACCCGCATATATTGGCGCCGTCTCCACTTCCACGTGCCGAGCCGCAGCCCCGCGCCGCGTCCGACGACGTCGCGCCGCGCCCGCCCCGGCACGCGCCCCTGACCCGTTCCGCAGGATGCCACCATGAGGAGAACGCCTTGCCTCCCGGCCGTCCGCACCCTCGCCGTCGCCCTGGCCTCCGCCATCGCGCTGACGGCCGCCCCGACGACCGCGGCCCCGGCCCTCGCGCAGGCGCCGGCCGGCGGCGAGAAGGCCGCAAAGAACCCGCGCCAGGAAGGGCTTCACATCGAGCCCGCCCGGACGCTCCGCTTCACGACGAACGAGGGCTCCTGGATCTCCGTCGACGTGAGCCCGGACGGCAAGTCGATCGTCTTCGACCTGCTCGGCGACCTCTACATCATGCCGATCACGGGCGGGAAGGCGACGCCGCTCACCCGCGGGATGGCGTTCGACGCGCAGCCGCGCTTCAGCCCGGACGGCACGCGCATCGTCTTCACCTCCGACCGCGACGGCGGCGAGAACGTCTGGATCCTCTCCCTCGACCTCGAGGACACGATCCAGGTCACCAAGGGGAAGAACAACCTCTACCACTCGCCCGAGTGGACGCCGGACGGGAAGTACATCGTCGTCTCGAGGGGCGCGGGCTTCAACCCCGCCAAGCTCTGGATCTACCACGTCGAAGGCGGGAGCGGCACCGCGCTGATCCGCGAGCCGCAGAACCTGCGCACCACGGGCGCCGCGTTCGGCCCCGACGGGCGCTACATCTGGTTCGCGCGCCGGACCGGCGACTGGCAGTACAACTCCCCGGGCCGCGACTACCAGCTCGCCGTCTACGACCGGGAGACCGGCCGGACGACGATCCAGTCGTCGCGCTTCGGCGGCGCGTTCCGCCCGACGATCTCGCCCGACGGCCGCTGGCTCGTCTACGGCACCCGCCAGATCGCCGAGACCGGCCTCCGCATCCGCGATCTTCAGACGGGCGACGAGCGGTGGCTGGCGTTCCCCGTCCAGCGCGATGAGCAGGAGTCGCGCGCCGGGCGCGACGTCTACCCGGGGATGAGCTTCACCCCGGACTCGAAGGCGCTGATCGCGACCTACGGCGGCAAGATCTGGCGGATCCCGGTCGACGGCGGCGCGCCGACCGAGATCCCGTTCGAGGTCGACGTCGAGCTGGACCTCGGCCCGCGCGTCGCGTTCGACTACCCGATCGAGGACGCGCCGACCTTCACCGTCCGCCAGATCCGTGACGCGGTGCCCTCGCCCGACGGCAAGCGCATCGCCTTCACCGCGCTCGACAAGCTGTACGTGCAGGAGCTGAGCGAGCCGCTCAAGGCCAGCGCCGACGACGTCGTCCCCACGCTGACCGGCGCGCGGCGGCTGACCGACGGCAACCTGGCCGAGCACCAGCCGACCTGGTCGCCCGACGGACGGTGGATCGCCTACGTCACGTGGTCCTTCGAGGAGGGCGGCCACATCTACCGCGTGCGGGCGGATGGGCGCGGCAAACCCGAGCGCCTCACGCGCATGCCCGGGCTGTACCAGCAGCCCGCGTGGTCGCCGGACGGGCAGCGCATCGTCGCGATCCGCGGCCCGGCGCGGGCGTTCGAGGAGGCGCTCACGCAGAGCGCGCCCGGCGGCGCGGCCGACCTGATCTGGATCCCCGCCAACGGCGGCGAGGCGACCGTGATCGGGCCGGCCGACGTCCGCTACCCGCACTTCACGCGCGACCCGAGCCGCATCTACGGCTACACGCCGGGCGAGGGCCTCGTGTCGATGCGCTGGGACGGGACCGACCGTCGCCGGCACGTCCAGGTCACGGGCGGCACGGCGCCCGGCTCGACCCAGCCGACGCGCGCCTCTCTGGTCCTCATGGCTCCCGACGGCGAGCGCGCGCTCGCCCAGGTCAATAACGACCTCTACGTCGTGACCGTCCCGCTCGTCGGCGCGGACGCGCCCACGATCTCGGTCGCCAACCCCGAGAACGCCGCGTTCCCCGCGCGCAAGCTGACCGACATCGGCGGCCAGTTCCCCGCCTGGAGCGCGGACGGCACCAGGGTCCACTGGTCGATCGGGAACGCGCACTTCGTCTACGACCTGGACCGCGCGAAAGCGTTCGACGACAGCGTCAAGGCCGCGGCGAGGGCCGAGGCGGCCGCGAAGGCCGCCGGCGACGCCGCCAAGGACGCGCCCGCCGACTCCGCGAAGGGCGACAAGCCCGCGGCCGGCCGCGGGCGGCAGCAGGACAAACCGACCTACAAGCCGCTCGAGGTGCGCGTCGCGATCCAGGCCGAGCGCGACATCCCACGCGGCGTCGCCGTGCTGCGCGGCGCACGCGTGATCACGATGAACGGCTACGAGGTCGTCGAGGACGCCGACGTCGTGATCCGCGACAACCGCATCGCCGCCGTCGGCCGTCGCGGGTCGGTCCAGGTGCCCGCAGACGCGCGGGTGATCGACGTCGCAGGAAAGACCATCATCCCCGGCTTCGTCGACACGCACGCGCACCTGCGCCCGTCGTTCGACATCCACCGCGATGAGGTGTGGGCGTACCTCGTCAACCTGGCGTTCGGCGTGACGACGACGCGCGACCCGCAGACCGGCTCGACCGACGTCCTGACCTACGGCGACAAGGTCGAGGCGGGGATGATCCTCGGCCCGCGCATCTACTCGACCGGCCCCGGCGTCTTCAGCGGCGAGCAGATCCGCAACCGCGACCACGCGAAGGACGTGCTGCGTCGCTATTCGGACTACTACGACACGAAGACGATCAAGATGTACATGACCGGGAACCGCGAGCAGCGGCAGTGGATTATCGACGCCGCGCGCGAGCTCCGGCTCATGCCGACGACCGAGGGCGGGCTCGACTACGAGATGAACCTGACCATGGTGATCGACGGGTACAGCGGCCAGGAGCACAACCTCCCCGGCTTCCCGTTCTACCAGGACGTGGTCAGGCTCTTCGCCGAGTCGAAGATCGCCTACACGCCCACGACCCTCGTCGCCTACGGCGGCCCCTGGGGCGAGAACTACTGGTTCGCCACCGAGGACGTCCTCCGCAACGAGCGGCTGCTCCGCTTCACGCCTTTCGAGGAGGTCTACTCGAAGGCCGTCCGGCGCGGCGCGGGGTGGTTCCACCCCGACGTCCACGTCTTCCGGCAGCTCGGCGAGTTCACGAAGCAAGTCGTCGAGGCCGGCGGGATCGCCGGCGTCGGCAGCCACGGCCAGCTCCAGGGCCTCGGCTACCATTGGGAGCTCTGGAGCATCCAGTCGGGCGGGATGTCCAACTACGACGCGCTCCGCGTCGCCACCATCCTCGGCGCCCAGGCCCTCGGCCTGGCCAAGGACATCGGCTCCGTCGAGCCCGGCAAGATCGCCGACCTGCTGATCCTGGACGCCAACCCGCTCGACAACATCCGCAACACCGAAACGCTGCGGATGGTCATGAAGAACGGCCGCCTCTACGACGCGCATACGCTGGACGAGCTGTGGCCGCGGCAGAAGAAGGCGGGGCCGTTCTATTGGCAGGACGAGCCCCTCGCGCCGGTGACGGCGGCGGGGATGAGGTGAGGGCTCGGGGCTCGGGGCTCGGGGCTCGGGGCTAGGGGCTCGGGGCTCGGGGCCTAGGGCTCAGGGCTCGGGGCTCAGGGCTCAGGTGTCGGGTGTCGGGTGTCGTGCTCTTGGCGATCCCGGCACCCTCCTGACCCGTTCGCGCCGGTGCCCGCTTGGCGAGGTGCCCCGGCGGCCTTACTCTGTGAGCCAATGGCTTCGCGACGAGTTGCCCCCGACGTATACGGGGGACGGGCCCGAGCCACCCGTCACGGAACCAAAGGCTGAATCGTTAGCAAGCAAAAAGAGCGACCGGCCCCCGGCTCGCCCCTGAACCCCGAGCCCTAGGCCCTGAGCCCCAGGCCCTGAGCCCTAGGCCCTGAGCCCTAGGCCCTGAGCCC
>CALBZE010000071.1 GCA_937889645.1 uncultured bacterium | reverse complement strand
CCTCACCCCGTCCACGCCACCCACCCCATCCCCGCGCCCCCACGCTACCCCCCCCTCACCCCCACACACCGCGCACCCCAAACTCCGTACTCACCCCCCACACTACACCCCCTCACCCACACGCCGCCGCGCGCTCGAGCATCAGTGCGCGCTCGCGCTCGTTCATCGTGAGCGACGCCGCGCGTTCGAACTCGGCGCGCGCCTCGTCGGTGCGGCCGAGCTTGAAGAGGAGGTCGCCGCGGACGGCGGGGAGCAGGTGATAGTTCCGGAGGGCGGGCGCGTCGGCGATCGCGTCGACGGCATCGAGCCCGGCGGCGGGGCCGAACGCCATCCCTACGGCGACGGCGCGGTTCAGCGCGACGACGGGCGTCGGCGCGACGCGGGCGAGGGCGTCGTAGAGGGCGACGATGCGGGGCCAGTCGGTCTCCTCGGCGGTCCGTGCCCGGGCGTGGCACGCGGCGATCGCGGCCTGGAGCACGTACGGGCCCGCCTCGCCTCCGATCGCCCGGATCCGGTCGAACGCGCGATCCAGTGCGGCGAGCCCGCGGCGAATGAGGAGCCGGTCCCATCGCGACCGGTCCTGATCGAGGAGGAGTACCGGCTCGCCCGACGGGCCGACCCGCGCGCGCAGCCGCGACGCCTGGATCTCCATCAAGGCGACGAGGCCGTGGACCTCCGGCTCGTCGGGCGCCAGCTCGGCGAGGATGCGGCCGAGGCGGAGCGCGTCGTCGCAGAGGGCGGGGCGGACCCAGTCGTCGCCCGCGGTGGCCGAGTACCCTTCGTTGAAGATGAGGTAGATGACCTCGAGCACGGAGCCGAGGCGCTCCTCGAGCTCCGCGCCGCGCGGCACCTCGAACGGGATGCGCGCCTCGCGCAGCGTCCGCTTGGCGCGCACGATCCGCTGGGCGAGCGTCGGGACCGGGACCAGGAACGCCCGGGCGATCTCCTCGGTCGTGAGCCCGCCGACCATCCTTAGGGTGAGCGCGACGCGCGACTCTGTCGGGAGGATCGGGTGGCAGCAGATGAAGATCAGGCGCAGCAGGTCGTCGCCGATCGGGTCGTCGATCGCCTCGTCCAGGTCGGGCTGTGCCATCTCCTGGTCCACCTCCAGCTCGCGCCCGAGCTCGTCGTGTTTGCGCTCGAGACGCTGGCCCCGGCGCAGGTGGTCGATCGCGCGATGCTTGGCGGCGGCCATGAGCCACGCGCCGGGGCGGTCGGGGATCCCGGCCGTCGGCCACTTCTCGAGCGCGGCGACGAACGCGTCCTGCGCCAGGTCCTCGGCCACGCCGACGTCGCCGGTCAGGTGCGTCAGCGCGGCGATGATCCGGGCGGACTCGATCCGCCAGACCGCCTCGATCGCGCGGTGCGTGTCGTGTGAGTTCATGCGACGTCGTGCGCCTGCCCTGGAGTGCGAAGTCGAGCTCCGTCGACGTAAACGTCGTCGAGCCCTACCCACGTAAACGTCGCATCGCCGGCAGGCGCGGACAATCGCCCTCTCGCGCGTCAGCCGCGCGCCCCGAGGAGCAGGCGACGCACCGCGCCGTCCCGCAGCGCCAGCCCCAGCCACACGAGCACGCCCACGTAGACCGGGAAGAGCGTGTGGCTGAAGAGCGGGTTGAGCAGCCTCACGTGCGTGGCGACGGCGCCGCCGAGGTACCCGGTCAGCAGGATCGCGCCGAGCACCGCCGTGGGCGGGATCAGGTGGAGCGCCAGGCAGACGAGCAGGACGAGCCCGATCCCGGCGACGACGCTCTCCGGGTAGCCGAGCTGCACCGTCCCCTCCACGGCCGGCTCCGCCCGGAGCACCTTCATGAGCGCGTCGAAGAGCAGGAACACGACGGCGAGTCCGCTGAGCACCCGGCCGGCCCAGCGCTGCGCGCCGAGGCGCGATGCACGGCTCGTCGAGCCGTTCGTGTCGATCGTCGACACGCTCTTCGTTGCGGATGTATGCGTGGTGACCACGGTCGATCCTCCTTGTCGCCGGTGAGTCGGGCGCGGGGGTTCATGCCCCCGTGCCCGCGGCGCCCTGGCAGTTGATGATCCACGGCGTCCCGTAGCGGTCGACGAGCATGCCGAAGCGCTCGGCCCAGAACGTCGTCTGGAGCGGCATCGTCACCCGGCCGCCGTCGGCGAGCGCGTTGAAGATGCGGTCCACCTCCGCGGGCTCGTCGACCTGGATCGCCACGCTGAACCCCTGCTGCGGAGCGGGCTGGCCGGGAGGCGTATCGCCGCCCATGAGCACCGCGCCCTTCGTGACGAGCGTCGCGTTGATCACGCGGTCCCGCCAGTCGGCGGGCACCTGGTCCGCGATCGGCGACTCCCCGTTGGTCATGATCTGGAGCTCGCCGCCGAGCACGGCGTGGTAGAAGCGGAACGCTTCGGCACACTGACCGTCGAAGGCCAGGTAGGGGACGAACTGCATGGCACACCTCCTCGTGTTTGGTTTCCGGCATTCACCGTGGTGGTAGGCGACGTCGGCGCTCACCCGTCGCGCCCGTCGCTACCCATGCGTCGAACGAGCGCGTCGGAAATCGACACGGGTCGAACGACGGGCCTCGAGACGCCACATCACGACACCCCGGGGCCGACCCCGAGAAGTCCGAATGTTGCGCTGTAATCCGCTCGACTTGCGTACGGCCCCGGCGTCGCACAACTTCCCCGGACGAGTAGCCGCCCACCACACACGCACGCCGAGGCCGCAATGGAGACCGCGACGTCCGAGTTCCTGCTGATCTTCCACGAGAAGCCCGAGCGCTACTACGAGCTGTCGATGGAGCAGCGGCGGCAGGCGATGGATCGGTGGAACGCCTGGTGCGACGAGCTCGTCGCCTCGGGCCGCGTCAAGCAGGGGAACACGCTGGGCCCGGTGGGACGCCTCGTCTCCGGGACGCCGCGCGGCGCCGGCGTCCGCGCCATCGACGGCCCCTTCACCGAGGCGAAGGAGTGGATCGGCGGCTACATGCTCCTCGAGGCTACCTCCCTCGACGAGGCGACGGCGATCGCCGAGACGTGCCCGAACCTCCCGTACGGCATGGTCGTCGAGGTCCGCCCGATCGCCCAGGCCTGCTCCCTCGCCCGGTCGCTCGGCTGGACGACGATGCGCGGGCCGGCGGAGATGCCGGCCTGAGCGGGGCGGATATCCTCCGCGTCGAACGCGGACCGCGCCGCGGCCCAGTACCGGCGCGGGGCGTGGGGCTCGGGATTCAGGGCTCGGGGCTCAGGGCTCGGGCTGCGGGGCCCAGACTGCGAGGCTCGGGGCTCAGGTTCGGGGTTCGGGGCTCAGGGCCCGGGGCTCGGGAGTCGCGCTCTCCGTCCCCATACCAACCGCCGTTAGCGCCCGTGAGCCGGTCGACAGGGGCAACACACCGTCGGCCGACAGCCGCGTGACGGCGGGCGCTCGTTGCCGATCTGTCCCCACGTGCTATTGCATCTGCATGTTCGGATGGGACGGGCGCCACCCCTCGACAGTTGCAACCCCAATTCCAACAGTAAGTTACATTCTACCCCCAACACCCATCGCGCTCTGTCTGCAGGAAGTGTTGGTCCCAGGTCCGCGCCGCGCCCGGGTTGGGCGCTTCGCGCCGCGCCGCGGGCACGCCCGCTCCGTCGACGACGGAGTTGCCCACCGCCCACCCCCTGCCCGCCCGCTCGCCCCCCTGTTCCCTCGACCAAAGTGCACCCGCGTCGCCATCTCCCGGACGAGTGTGCGATTTGGTGGCATATTTCCACCCAAGTGCACCCTCACCTGGCGCGCTGGATCTCAGTGTGCGATTGGGTGGAAATATTCAACCCAAGTGCACCACGAACCCGTAAAGCCGGTCGCGGGTGCGGTTGGGTAGAGTCGGCGACGCCACAAGGAGCCGCGGACCGCTCGCCCCGCACCCCGAACGAGCCCCCCGCCGGCCGAACGAGCCACCCGCCGGCCGCCGCCCCCCACCCCCCCGCGCCGAAGGCGCTCCCCCCGCCGCGCGAAGC
>CALBZE010000070.1 GCA_937889645.1 uncultured bacterium | reverse complement strand
CCCGGCGAGAACGCGCACGCGCCGGACGAGTGGATGAGCGTCGAGAACTTCGAGAAGGGGACGCACGCCGCGGCGGCGCTGCTGACCGAGCTGGGACTGCACGGGTAGGAGTAGGCGCCCGACGGGGCGGCAACAGCGAGGGGCCCGCCGTGTCTACTTCGCACGGACGGGCCTCGTCTTTTCGGTGACCGATGCGGCGCAGGCGGCGAGTCTCGAGCGCTCCGCGCCGCTCCGTCGCTGCAACAACCCGCGTCTATTCCGCGTATCGCGGCGCGCCCTGGTTCTCGGGGCGCGCCTTCTTCCATTCGGCCAGGATCTGCCGGCGGATGCGGTCGACCTTGTCCGGGTAGAGGTGGCAGTCCGGGGTGAAGGTCCCGTTCACGCAGCCGTTGTAGCTGAGTAGCGCGCGACGCTCGTTGCGCAGCCGGCCGTAGGCTTCGGCCAGGATCCAGGTGCCGTGGCAGATGTTGTCGACGATGTCGTAGAGGTCGCGGCCGCACCCCTGGACCCGGCCCTCCCACCAGGGCATCACCTGCATGAGCCCGCGGGCGCCGACCGGACTGCGCGCCCGCGGCTTCCCTTCGCTCTCGACCCACAGCACGGCGAGGACCGTCACGGGATCGAGGCTGCGCATGTACGAGTACTCGACGAGCGGCCACGCGATCTGCCGCGCCGTCTCCGGCGCCACGCCGCGCCGCCGGAGCGACATCTCGATCGGCTCGACGTGCTCCTGGTAGAGCAGGACGTACTCGGCCGTACGTTCGCCGGCGACGCGGAGGTCGTGCATCGTCCGGCTCAGCGTCTCGAGTTCGTCGCGCGGCACTTCCCGGCCGGTCGGAAGACGCACGGGCGTGTCCGGCGGGAGCGCGAGCGCACGGTGCGTCAGCTCCCCCATGCCGAGCCCGCCGAAAAGGAGGAGCGGGACGAGCACGAGAAGCCAGAGCCCACGACGAATCAGTCGCTCCAGCTCCGCGATCATGTCTGGGCGAGAGCCGTCCTGGACCTGCCCGCGTCGCCAGTTGAATCGGATCATCGTGCGGTCGATGAAGCGGTGCCCAGATGATGGGGGCAACAAAGTGCACGCGCCCCGGGCGCCGACGCAAGCTTTTCGTCAGTCCCCGGCGCGCGCCTCGGCGATGAGCGCGTCGATCTCCTCGGCCGTGAATCGGTAGGTCGTCCGGCAGAACTCGCAGACGAGCTCGCTGTGCCCGGTCTCGACGTCCTTGTCCCGAAGCGACGTCAGCTCTTCGGCGCCCAGCAGGACCAGCGCGCGCTGGGCCCGCTCCCGCGAGCACGGGCAGTGGAACCGGACGCCGGTCTCGGCCAGGACGTCGTAACCGTCCGGGAAGATGCGGTCCAGGATCCGCTCGGGCGTCTCGCCGGCCCGGAGCATCGTCGTCGGGTGCGGCAACGAGCGGATCGCGGTCTCGATCACGGTCGTCTGCTCCTCCGTCACGCCCGGCATCAGCTGGACGAGGTAGCCGCCCGCGGCCTCGACCGTGCCGTCGGCGCGTACGAAGACGCCGATCCCGACGGCGGACGGGATCTGCTCGCTGCGCGCCAGGTAGTAGGCCAGGTCGTCCCCGATCTCGCCCGAGATCAGCTCGACGGCGCTGCCATAGGGATGACGCAGTCCGAGGTCGCGCGTCACGCTGAGCTGGCCGCGCGTTCCAACAACGCCGGAGACGTTGAGCTTGCCGTCCCGCGCCTGGTCGACGTCCGGCCGCGGGTTCGCGACCAGCCCGCGCACCTCGCCCGCGCCGGTCGCGCTCGCCAGCAGCGTCCCCGCAGGCCCGTCGCCCTGCACCCGCAACGTGATGGTGTGGTGCGGCTCCTTCAGCATCGAGCCGAGGAGCAGCGCGCCCGTCGCCAGGCGGCCGAGCGCCGCCGTCACGGCCGGGTACGTGTCGTGCCGCGCGTGCAGCTCCGCCACGACCTCGGTCGCGTCCACCGCGATCGCGCGCACCAGCCCATCGTATGCGGTGACCCGGACCAGGCGGGACCGGTCCAGTGTTTCGTTCGAAGCCATGATCCTTTCGCTCTCAACAGAAACGGCCCCGGATTCGGGGCCGCTGGTTCCGGGCGAGTCGCATCCGCCGTCTCCGAACGGATGCTACCCGCGGGGGCCTTTCGGGTGCCGTACGCCCGCGCCTACCAGTCCTCGTCTTCGGGGTGCGGCTCGCGCACCAGCACCAGGATTGCCGCCTGGGGCACGACGAGGTAGCGCTTGTCCTCGAACGTGATCTCGACGGCCGCGCGGCGGAAGAAGATCGCGTAGTCGCCGACCCGGGCCTGCACGGGCAGGTAGCGCGCCTCGCCGCTCGAGATCTTCCACGGCTCGTCGTCCAGCTCCGTCGGCGCGGAGATCGGCGTGCCCGGCCCCGCCGCCACGACGGTCCCGCCCTGCACCGCCTGGTTGTCCACGGCGGACGGCGGAAGATAAAGGCCGACCCGGCTGCGCTCCTCGCCCGCTTCGGGCGCGATCAACACCCGGTCGCCCACCACGATCAGTCGTTTGCGATTCGTCTCCATACTGAAAAAAGATGGTCGTTTCTCGCCAACGCGCAAGCGCCTGCATACTCCGCGCACCTGTTTCGACGCGGCCCGGGCCGCTATGGTCGCGCCCCGGATCGCGGCGCACCGTTCCGCCGCCAGGGCCGGTAGGAGTCCGGCCGTGGACCGGTCGACCCGCAACAGGAGGCGCACATGTCTCGGGATGCAGCGAGCCGTACGGCCAGGCCGTCGATCGATCGCAGGCCGTTCACCTTCCACCTCGACACCGAGCTGGTCGAGCGCGCGCGGCGCGAGGTCGGAGAGCGCGACATGGTGCGGAGCATCGAGGCGGCGCTCACGGCCGCGATCGATTATCAACTCTGGGTCCGCGAGGTGGCGAGAGGGCAGCGCGACGCGTTCTCGTGATCGGCGGCGTTCTCGTGATCGGCGCGCGGCGCGGCTCACCCGGACGCCGGGACGAGCGTCGGGTCGAGCGCCTCGATCTCCGCCGCGATCCGGCGCGCGCGCTCGCTCGGCGTCGCCGTGGCCGGGCCGCCGATCGACTCGCCGGCGGCGCCGCGCTCGAGGTCGGAGAGGAGCTTCTCGGCACGGCCGAGCAGGCGGCCGAGCCCGTGCCGGTCAGCCTCGGCGATCGCCTGGCGCAGCCTGTCGCGCGCGAGGTCCGACCGGCCGGTGAATGCGGCGATCCGGGCGTGGTCGAGCAGCGCCCGGGCCCGGGTGCCCGGCGCGGCCGTCCGCTCCGCGACGATCTCGTGGCAGCGTTCGGCCGCGCGGTACAGCCCGAGCGCCGTGAAGGCGTGGCCGAGCGTGCGCAGCACCGCATGCCGCTGCTCGGCGTCGACCGCCCGGGGGAGCGCGAGCCAGCCGACGTCGACCGCGCGCTCGGCGTCGCCGGCGTCGAGCTCCGTGCGGCACAGCCCCGCGAGCGCCGTCGCTTCCAGCACCGCGTCGCCCCGGTCGCGGCCCTGCTCGAGCAGCTCGCCGTGGATGCGCCGCGCGTCGTCGTACCGACCCTGGTCGCGATACGCCGCGGCCAGCCCGTCCATCGAGCGGCACCACTGCTCGGCATCGTCCAGCATGCGCGACAGCTCGACCGCCATCCGGTAGGACTCCACGCCTTCCGATCCCCGGCCGAGCGTCCGCAGCACGCGGCCCAGGAGGCGGTGCGCGATCACGCGCTGCGGCATGAGGCCGTACGACGCCGCGAGCTCCAGCGCGGTCCGATAGTACTCCTCGGCGGCGTACAGTTGGCCGGCTTCCTCGAGCGCCTCGCCCATGTCCAGCGTCGCCGCGGCGACGGCCAGCGGCGTGCGTCGGCCGATCTGGTGGAGGAATCGCGTCAGACGCCCCCGCTCCGGGTCGCGTGCGGGGAGCGTGCTCAGCTCTTCGCGCACGGCTTCGATCTGCCGCTGGAAGGAATCCGGCGGGACCCGCTCGATCCCGCGCGCCACCAGCCGGCGCACCGGACGGAGCGCGAGGAACCGGAGTCGCGCCCGCCGCGCGAGGTCCGCGTTCCGTTCACGGCCCTCGAGGTCTCGCAGCACGGGCCACGACGGCATGGCCCGGTCGCGCGGGGGACTCGGTAGCGGTGCAATGCGGTCGTAGCGGGCCATCGGGGATCATCCGAGAGTCGAGACGCGCCGGTACGCGCCGTCGCCCGGGAGTTCCGCGAGGAAGAGGTCCAGCGCACGGTCGAACCCCGAACGGGTGCGCAGCGGCGCGGGTCTTCCACCGACCGTCGCCTTGATCGCCCTGCGGAACGCCGCGCCAGACGAGTAGCCGAGCTGCGATGCGACCGATTCCACGCTCCGGCCCGGCTCCTGGAGCCAGTGAAGCCCGTACAGGATCCGTAGCCAGAGGAGCAGGCGACCCGGCGTCGGCAGCCCCCACGCCTCGCAGCGGCGCTCCAGCGTCGAGACCGAGATGCGGTACGCCCGCGCGAGGTCGGGCACCTGCACGTGCTCCGGGATCCGCGCCGCCGCCTCGCGCACCAGCAGCCGCGCCGCCTCGGAGACCCTGCCTCGCAGCCGCCTGTCGATCACCGGCGCGATCGCGTCGCCCAGCGCCGGCTCGAACAGCTCGCCCAGGTACTGACCGTCGGCGGCGTCGTGCGGGAATATCACGTCAGCCGCGCCCGCCTTCCCGAGGCGGTACAGCTCGCGACCGTCAGGGTCGCCCCAAACGAAGATCGGGGTGCGCGGGTAGCGTTGCGACAAGCGCAACACCCGCAACACCCCGTCCTTTCTCGCTTCCGCACGGAGGTCCGCGATCGCGGCCTGCACAGGCCGCAGCCGCACGACCCGATCCAGGTCACGCCAATCGCGCGCCCACTCGACGCTGTGTGGGTGTACCGCGGCAGCCAGGCTCGTACGATCGGCCTGGTCGGGCAGTAATGCGGCGATCAGGGCCATCGGGCGGCTCCGGCCAGAGGCGCGCCATGCTGTCCGGGCCCTCTAGTCTAGGTCCGCCCTCCCAACGCCGCAAGGATGCTATCCGCCAACTACGCGGAGACTTCCACCGCTTCGCCCTGCTTGACCGTCGCCGTCGTCAGGTCGACGACGCCGGCCTCCAGCCACGTGTGCTCGCCCGACAGGACCTGCTGCGCAACGCGGTAGCGGAACACGTCGTCGTTCTTCGCGATCGCCCGGAACGACTCCGCGATCCGGCGACGCGCGCCACGGCAGAAGAGATCCGCCATCACCAACGGCCCCTCGTCCGCGGGGTTCCGCCGCACGAGCTCCTGTGCACGGCCGCACGTGGCCGCGATCGCGAAGATCTCCGCACCCACGTCCACCAGGCGGAACAGGATCGACTGCCGCTTCTCCAGCTTCGGGCCCAGCCGCGCCATCTGGAACGCCAGCGTCCTGGCCAGCTTGCGGGCCGTGCGGTCCGCATACCGAAGGTGCGGCGCCAGACGACCGAACTCGCCGTACTTGGGCCAGCGGCCCCAGCCGACCATGTTGCCGGCGACCCACCCGGCCATGTGCAGCCCGAGCCCGACCGCGTCCTTCGCCTTCGCACCGAGCGACGCCTCCGGCTCGAGCACCGCGCCCGCCCGCTGCAGGTGCGGATCCACCGCCTCGCGGGCGATGAACAGCCGCATGATCTCGCTCGAGCCCTCGAAGATCGTGTTGATCCGGAGGTCGCGCATCAGACGCTCCACCGGGATCGGCGCCTCGCCGCGCGCCGCCAGCGACTCCGCCGTCTCGTAGCCGCGCCCGCCACGGATCTGCAGCGTGTCGTCGATCACCTCCCACGCCGCCTCCGAGTTGAACATCTTCGCGACCGCCGCCTCCAGCCGGATGTCGTACTCGCCCGAGTCCGCCATCCGCGCCGCAAGGTCCGCGACCGCCTCCATCGCGAACGCCTTCGCCGCGATCTCGGAGATCTTCTGCGCTACCGCGTCGTGACGCCCAACCGCCGTGCCCCACTGCTGCCGGGAGCCGCTCCACTCACGCACGACCTTGAGGCACCACTTCGCGCTCGCGGCGCACGTCGCCGGGATCGTCAGACGACCCGTGTTCAGCGTGATCAGCGCCAGCTTCAGCCCGCGGCCCTCGCCCCACAGCACGTTCTCCTTCGGGACACGCACGTTGTTGAAACGGATCACGCCGTTCTCGATACCGCGCAGCCCCATGAACTGGCAGCGATGCACGACCTCGACCCCTTCCCACTCCCGCTCCACGATGAACGCCGTGATCCCGCCCCGCGGCTTCCCATCCCGCGCCGGCGTCCGCGCCATCACCACCATCACGTCCGCGATCGGGCCGTTCGTGCACCACAGCTTCTCGCCGTTCAGGATGTACGCGCTCCCATCCTCCGTCGGCGTCGCCGTCGCGCTCACCCGCGCCGGGTCGCTCCCCACGTCCGGCTCCGTCAGCGCGAACGCCGAGATCTCGCCCTTCGCGAGGCGCGGCAGGTACTTCTTCTTCTGCTCCTCCGTGCCGAACATCTTCAGCGGCTGCGGCACGCCGATCGACTGGTGCGCCGACAGCAGCACGCCCAGCGGCGCCGAGTACGCGCCGATCGTCGAGATCGCACGGTTGTACCCCCGCTGGGACAGCTCCAGCCCGCCGTACTCCCGCGGGATCTTCAGGCCGAAGGCGCCCAGCTCCTTCAGCCCCTGGATCACGTGGTCCGGTACCCGCGCCTCCCGCTCGATCTGCTCCGGATCCACGTTCTCCCGCAGGAACGCCTCCGCGCGCGCCAGGAACTCGTCCGTCCGCCGCTCCGCCTCCGCATCCGGTTCCGGCGCCGGGTAGATCAGATCCAGCCGCAGACGACCCAGGAAGAGCTCGCGCACGAAACTGGGCTTGACCCAATCCTTCTCGCGGGCAGCCTCGGCAACGGCCCGCGCCTCCCGCTCGTTGACCTGCACCGTCGCGCTCATGGCACCCCCTGACACCGCGTTGGACGCGGCCGTGCCCGGCCGCGCGTCCCGAGATATGCCGAACAGTGTTCGGTAATATAGGGTAACATACCGCGTCGCGCAATTTGGATCGCGGGCGTCGCCTCGCTGCACGCTTCGGGCCGCGTGCTCGCCGGCCGCGCGGGACAAGAGCCGCAGGGATGTCTTCGAAAAGGAGTGTGCGAACATGATCGTCAAACGGTTCTACGACGAGAAGCTCTCCCAGGCCAGCTACCTGCTCGGGTGCGCGGCGACGGGCGAGGCGGTGGTGGTCGACCCGATGCGGGACGTCGGCCGGTACATCGAGGCGGCCGAGCGCGAGGGCGTGCGCATCACCGCCGTGACGGAGACGCACATCCACGCCGACTTCGTGTCCGGGCTCCGAGAGCTGGCCGCCCGCACCGGCGCGACGATGTACCTCTCGGACGAGGGCGACGAGAACTGGAAGTACGCCTACGCCGGCGAGCGGCCGACGGTCCTGCTCAGGGATGGCGACACGTTCGACGTCGGCAACATCCGGATCCGGGCGGTCCACACGCCCGGCCACACGCCGGAGCACCTGATGTTCCTGGTCACGGACGGCGCCGCGGCCGACCGTCCGATCGCGGCGCTGACCGGGGACTTCGTCTTCGTCGGCGACGTCGGCCGCCCGGACCTTCTCGAGAAGGCGGCCGGCGTGGAGGGCACGGCGGAGCCCGGCGCGCGGCGTCTGTTCCGGTCGCTCCAGGCGTTCAAGTCGCAGCCCGACTGGCTCCAGATCTGGCCGGGGCACGGCGCCGGGAGCGCGTGCGGGAAGGGGCTGAGCGCGATCCCGCAGAGCACGGTCGGCTACGAGCGCCTCTTCAACTGGGCGTTCGGGATCGAGGATGAGGAAGAGTTCGTCCGCGCGGTGCTCGCGGGTCAGCCCGAGGCGCCGAAGTACTTCGCGCAGATGAAGCGGATCAACAAGCTCGGTCCGCCGATCCTCAACGGGTTCCGTCGTCCGGAGCGCCTCCCGGCCGACCGGCTCGCGATGGTCCTGGGCGACGGCGCGGTCGTGATCGACACGCGCCGGGCGGCCGACTTCGCTGCCGCGCACGTGCCGGGGACGATCAACATCCCGCTGAACCGCTCGTTCAACACGTGGGCCGGGTGGCTGGTCCCGTACGACCGGGACTTCTACCTGATCGTGGAGGACGGCGCGACTCACGCGCTGGACGAGGCGGTCAAGGACCTGGCGATGATCGGCCTGGATCGGATCGCCGGGTACTTCACTGGCGACGTCGTCCCGGCATGGCCCGCCGTCGGCCGGGCGCTCGGATCGGTGCCGCAGCTCACGGTCGACGAGTTCGCCGCACGCTCGGGCGAGTTCACGGTCCTGGACGTCCGGGGGCGGGTCGAGTGGGAAACCGCCCGGCTCCCGGAGTCCGTTGCCGGCGGCCGCGTCGTTCACGTGCCCTTGGGCGACCTCCCCGACCGCCTCGAGGAGGTCCCGGTCGACCGCCCCCTCGTCGTGCACTGCCAGGGCGGCGCGCGGAGCGCGATCGCCGCGAGCGTGCTCAAGGCGCACGGGATCGACAATGTGATCGACCTGGCCGGCGGCATCGCCGCCTGGCAGGCCGCCGGCCGCCCCGTTGTCCGGGGGAACGCCGCCGGCGCGTGAGGCGTTGGCGGCGCACCGATTGTCGCGAGGCGAGCCGCGCCCTTGTCAGAAGGGAGCGTGTTCGGTCGTTTCGATAATCCTGGAACGTCGATCGGCGGCGATACCCGCTCGACTGGGAAACGTCACGAGGAGGGTGGCATGCGCGCGGCGATAGCCATTGTTGCATTGGTCCTCGGCGCCTGCTCCGACGACAGCTTCACCGGCCTGACGCCGGCCGAGTACAACGGCGAGTTTCGGCTCGTATCCGTCAACGAAGGCAGCCTCCCGGCGGCCGTGGAGACGTCCTGGATCCAGGGTACCCTGGTCTCGGGCGAGCTGTTGATCGACTTCGACACCAATTACTGGATGACCTTCAACGTATTCCAGCCGGGCGTGGGCACGACCGTCGTGCAGGCGCGGGGCAACGCGATCCCCGACGAGACCGGCGGCGGGATCTCGTTCGTCGGCGGGGACAACAACGTGCAATGGGTCGGCGTAAGGACGGACACGACCATCGTGATCCCCGATCTCCGCGGACTGCACGTCGTATTTCGCAGGGTGGGCAATTACAAGTCCCCCTCGTGACGCGACCGCCCGCGCCCTCGGACCAAGAGAGGACTCCCGCCCCCGAGGACCGAGGGCGGGAGTTTCTCGTTCGCAGGTTTTGCCGGGGCGGCGGGCGGTCGTCAGAGCCGCCCGCCCGCCGACTCACCTCAGCATATACTTCGCGATCGTCTGGAGCTGCATGTTGGTCGTGCCCTCGTAGATCGTGCCGATCTTCGAGTCACGATACAGCTTCTCGACCGGGTACTCGCGCGTGAAGCCGTAGCCGCCGAAGAGGTCGATGGCCTGGCTGGAGACGCGCTGGGCGACCTGCGAGGCGAAGAGCTTCGCCATGGCCGCCTCCTCCAGGAACGGCTGGCCCGCGTCCTTGAGCCGGGCGGCGTTGTAGACCAGGAGCCGCGCGGCCTCGATGTCGGTGCGCATCTGCGCGAGCTGGAACTGCACGCCCTGGAACTCGGCGATCGGCTTGCCGAACTGCTCGCGCTCGCGGACGTACCGCAGCGTGTGCTCGAGCGCGCCCTGCGCGAGCCCGACCATCTGGGCGCCGATCCCGATGCGCCCCTCGTTGAGCGTCTCGATCGCGATCTTGTACCCCTGGCCGACCTCGCCCAGCACATTCTCGTGCGGCACGCGCACGCCGTCCAGGATCAGCTCGACGGTCGAGGAGGCGCGGATCCCGAGCTTGTCCTCCTTCTTCCCGATGCTGAAGCCGGGGAAGTCGCGCTCGACGATAAACGCCGTGATCCCCTTGTAGCCCGCCTCGGGGTTCGCGTTCGCGAAGATGATGAAGATCCCCGCCTCGCCGCCGTTGGTGATCCACAACTTGCGCCCCTCGAGGACCCAGTCGTCGCCATCGCGGCGAGCGCGCGTGGCGAGCGCGAACGCATCCGAGCCCGACCCGGCCTCGCTCAGCGCATAGGCGCCGACCGTGTCCGAGGTCAGGCGCGGGAAGTAGCGCGCCTTCTGCTCCTCGTTCCCCCAACGGAGCAGGCAGTTGTTGACCAGCGTGTTCTGGACGTCGACCAGCACGCCGACGCTCGGGTCGACGCGCGACAGTTCCTCCACGACGAGTACGGAGGTGAAGAACGTGAGGCCCGCGCCGCCCCACTGCTCGGGGACCTCGACGCCCATGAGGCCCATCTCGAAGAGCTGCGGCAGGAGCTCGGGGTCGAGCGCCGCTTTGGCGTCCATGTCGTGGACGCGTGGAGCGACCGCCTCCTCGGCGAATTGCCGGACGGCGTCGCGAAACATGCTCTCGTCTTCGGAGAGCGTGGTAAGTGGCGCGTGCGCCATCCCGGACGAAACCACGGACATCGGGGAAACTCCTTCGTTTACGTTTGCGTTCGCGGCTTCACGAAGCGGGCGAAAAATACGTCGCCAACCGCGTGCCTGCCAGACTCGGGGCCCGTCGTCGGCGACGGATCCGGCGCCGGGACGAGCGCTCGCGCCGGGATATACGAAACGGCGCCGCCGGAGATCCCGGCGGCGCCGTAGGGGGCTTCCGCAACCTGACGCAATGCCGTGTCGGCACTGGCCGGTGCGGACAGTGAACCGCTTCGCGTCGGCTAGGCGCCGATACGGCGATCGCTTGCCCGTGTCAGGTTGCGCAAGTTACTCGGACTGGACAAGGATCACCTCCTTTGCTGAGTGGACGATCGGGCTGGACACCAGCGGGCTCGTGCGTCCCGCGGTCCGCCGTCGCCGCCGCCTGGGGTCGGCGTCGGCGGCCCAGGCCGCGCTCCGGCGCGGCCGCTCTCCGAATACTCTACCGGCCGGGTGAAGGTTCCGCAACTGTCGTGCGTCCTTGATCGGGGGCGTCCGTGCCACGTATACTTCGCCCCGACTTCGGCCGTCCGGGCCCCCGATCCTCGCCGCTCGGGGCGGGCGAGGTGCCGGGCGGCGCTCCCCATGCTAGACCTCCCCACCCCGGACACGGAGGGCTCGATGAACCAGGTAGAGTGGGCGGACGTCCTCCAGGCGATTCGAAAGGTTCGTCACGACGCGAACAACCCCCTCACGGCGGCGCTCGGCCACGTCCAGCTCCTCCTCGACGACCCGGGCGTCACCGATCCGGAGGTCCGGCAGTCGCTTTCCGTGGTCGCTTCCGAGCTGCGGCGCCTCGCCGACATCCTGGGCCGGCTGAACGACCTGCCGACGCCCGTGGCGGCCGACCGTCCGACCGCGCCGGACCGCGCCTGAGTCCGCCCGCAGAGCGGCCTTGACGCTCGCTGACGTCGCGTCTATTCTCCCCCCCACACTGACCCCCGTCTCTCGTATCAGTCGATGGAGGAACGATGTCGGAGATCCCGGCAGAGCTGCTTTACACCGAGGAGCACGAGTACCTCAAGCCGGCGGAGGAAGAGTCGGTTTATTACGTCGGCATCACCGATTACGCACAGGGCGAGCTGGGCGACATCGTCTACGTCGAGCTGCCCAAGGTCGGCGATGAGTTCCGCAAGAACGACGTCTTCGGCACCGTCGAGGCGGTCAAGGCGGTCAGCGACCTGTACTGCCCGGCCTCCGGGACGGTGATCGAGGTGAATGACGCGGTCGACGCCGACCCCGCGGTCATCAACCGGGATCCGTACGGCGACGGGTGGCTCATCAAGATCCGGATCACCGATTCGGGTGAGCTGGACGAGCTGCTCGACGAGGCCGCGTACGCGGAGCACATCGGCGAGTCCTGATCCCTGGCCGGGCCGACCGGCGGCCTGGCGGCCCGACCGGTCGGCCCCTGCAGCGGAGGGTGGGAGTCATGGCACGACTGACCTGGCACGGCCATTCCTGTTTCACGCTCGTGACCGACGAGGGGCTGCGGATCATGTTCGATCCGTGGCTGGACGACAACCCGGTCGCCGACATCGGGACGGACCAGGTCGACGAGCTGGACTTCATCTTCGTCAGCCACGGCCATTTCGACCACTTCGACGACGCGATCCCGCTGGCGAAGAAGACCGGCGCGCTCCTGGTCTCGACCTTCGAGATCACGGCGTTCGCCGAGTCGAGGGGCGTCAGGAACGTCCACTCGATGAGCATCGGCGGCGGGCACAGGTTCTCGTTCGGCTACGCGAAGATGACCCCAGCCCTCCACGGCGGGCAGGTCTCCGGCGACACCGACGGCACCTTCACGACGATGCCGGGTGGGTTCTGGCTCGACCTGAACGGGAAGCGGCTCTATCACGCCGGCGACACGGCGCTGATCATGGAGATGCAGCTCCTCAAGGGGAAAGTCGACGTCGCGTTGCTCCCCATCGGCGACAACTACACGATGGGCCCGGAGGACGCGGCGCGCGCGGTGGAGTTCATCGAGCCCAGGGTCGTCATCCCCATGCACTACAACACCTTCGACCTGATTCGCCAGGACCCGGCGCAGTTCGCGCGGATGGTGGGCGACCGGGCGGAGACCGTGGTGCTGGAGCCGGGCAGGAGCTACGAATTCTGATGCCGCCCGCGAGAGGGCGGCGCCGGCCGCACGCCGCACCGCCCCGGCCCGCCCGGGGCTCGGAAACGGCCCGTTCGGCCGGGGTATCAGGGCTTGCGGCGAAGGAGCATGCAGCGCATGGGCGGGCGTGACTGGCCGCCCGTTTTCCTTTTCTGGGGCATTCGAGAATGATGGATCGGGAAGACAAGCTCGCGTTCACGGATGACTTCGTCCGCCGGCACATCGGGCCGACGGATGCGGACATCCGGGAGATGCTGGACGTCCTCGGCTACGACTCGGTCGACGCGCTGCTGGACGCGGCGATCCCGGAGTCGATCCGGTTCCGGGGCACGCTGAACCTGCCGGCGCCGAAGAGCGAATACGAGGCGCTGCGCGAGCTGCGGGAGATCGCGTCCAAGAACCGCGTCTTCCGCAGCTACATCGGGATGGGCTACCACGACACGATCACGCCGCCGGTCATCCAGCGCAACATCCTGGAGAACCCGGGGTGGTACACGGCCTACACGCCCTACCAGGCGGAGATCTCGCAGGGTCGGCTGGAAGCGCTGCTGAACTTCCAGACGATGGTGATCGACCTGACGGGGCTGCCGATCGCGAACGCGTCGCTGCTGGACGAGGCGACGGCGGCGGCCGAGGCGATGGGGATGAGCTACGCCGTCGTCGGCGGGCCGGACCGCAACGTCTTCTTCGTGTCCGAGGCGTGCCACCCGCAGACGATCGAGGTGGTGCGCACGCGTGCGCGGGTGCGCGGGATCGAGGTCGTGGTCGGCGACCACGAGCGCTTCGAGTTCACCGACCGCGTCTTCGGCGCGCTGCTGCAGTTCCCGGCGACGGACGGTGCGGTCTACGACTATCGCGCCTTCGTCGAGCGCGCGCACGAGGCCGGCGCGCTGGTCACCGTCGCCGCGGACCTGCTCTCGCTGGCGCTGCTCACGCCGCCCGGCGAGTGGGGCGCCGACATCGCGGTCGGCAGCACGCAGCGCTTCGGCGTGCCGCTCGGCTACGGCGGTCCGCACGCGGCGTACTTCGCGACGAAGGACGAGTACAAGCGCCAGATCCCGGGCCGCATCATCGGCGTCTCGCACGACTCGGCCGGCCAGATGGCGCTGCGCATGGCGCTGCAGACGCGCGAGCAGCACATCCGCCGCGAAAAGGCGACGAGCAACATCTGCACGGCGCAGGTGCTCCTGGCCGTGATCGCGGGGATGTACGCGGTCTACCATGGTCCCGAGGGGATTCGCCGCATCGCCGAGCGGGTGCACCGCCTCACGTGCGTCCTGGCCGAGGGGCTGCGCCGCCTCGGGCACCGGATCGCCCACGACACCTTCTTCGACACGATCCGCGTCGAGGTCGGCGCCGGCCGGCGCGACGCGTACCTCGAGCGGGCCCGCGAGCGGGGGATCAACCTCCGCCCGATCGGCGATGCCGCGATCGGGATCGCGCTGGACGAGACGGTCACCGCGGACGACGTCGTCGACCTCTTCGCCGTCTTCGCCGACGGCAAGGCCGCGCCGGCTCCCGCCGAACTCGCCGAGCAGGTGGACGCCGGCTACGCGGCGCCGTTCGCCCGCACCAGCGATTATCTCACGCACCCGGTCTTCAACCGTTACCACGCGGAGCACGAGCTGCTGCGCTACATCAAGCGGCTGGAGGCGAAGGACCTGTCGCTCACGACGTCGATGATCCCGCTCGGCTCGTGCACGATGAAGCTGAACGCCGCGGCCGAGATGATGCCGATCACGTGGCCGGAGTTCGCCAAGCTGCACCCGTTCGTGCCGGCCGATCAGGCGCAGGGCTATCACGAAATGTTCGCCCAGCTCGAGTCGTGGCTGGCGGAGATCACGGGCTTCGCGCGCGTGTCGCTGCAGCCGAACGCCGGCTCGCAGGGCGAGTTCACCGGGCTGCTCGTGATCCGGGCGTACCACGAAGCCCGCGGCGAGGCGCATCGGGACGTGTGCCTGATCCCGCAGTCGGCGCACGGGACGAACCCGGCGAGCGCGGCGATGGCGGGGCTGAACGTGGTCGTCGTGAAGTCGGACGAGAACGGCAACATCGACGTCGCCGACCTGCGCGCCAAGGCGGAGCAGCACCGCGACCGGCTGGCCGCGCTGATGATCACCTACCCGTCGACGCACGGGATCTTCGAGGAGGACGTCAAGGAGATCTGCCGGATCGTGCACGAGAACGGCGGGCAGGTCTACCTGGACGGCGCGAACATGAACGCGATGGTCGGGCTCGCCCGGCCGGGCGACATCGGCGCCGACGTCTGCCACCTGAACCTGCACAAGACGTTCACGATCCCGCACGGCGGCGGCGGTCCGGGGATGGGTCCGATCGGCGTGGCCGCGCACCTGGCGCCGTTCCTGCCAGGGCATCCGGTGGTGAAGACGGGCGGCGAGAAGGCGATCGGCCCGGTCTCGGCCGCGCCGTGGGGGAGCGCCGCGATCCTGCCGATCCCGTGGATGTACATCCGCATGATGGGCCCCGAGGGGCTCCGTCGCGCGAGCGAGATCGCGATCCTGAACGCGAACTACATCGCGAAGCGGCTCGAGGCGCACTTCCCGGTGCTGTACCGCGGCCGGTCCGGCACCGTCGCGCACGAGTGCATCATCGACCCGCGCCCGCTCAAGGGTGCGACGGGCGTGGAGGCGGGCGACATCGCCAAGCGTCTCATGGACTACGGCTTCCACGCGCCGACGGTCAGCTTCCCCGTGGCCGGGACGCTGATGATCGAGCCGACGGAGAGCGAGTCGCGCGAGGAGCTCGATCGCTTCTGCGACGCGCTGATCGGGATCCGCGAGGAGATTCGCGGGATCGAGGAGGGGCGGTTCGACAAGACGAACAACCCGCTCAAGAACGCGCCGCATACCGCGGAGGCGGTGACGGCGGACGAGTGGGATCGTCCTTACTCGAGGCAGGAGGCCGCGTTCCCGGCGCCGTGGACGCGCGTGCACAAGTTCTGGCCGAGCGTCGGGCTGATCGACGCCGTTGCCGGCGACCGCAACCTGGTGTGCGCGTGCCCGCCGGTCGAGGCGTACGAGGCCGCGGGCGACGTCGCGTGAGGGTTGACGTCTCGGCGGCGCGGGCGATCTTGCCCGCGCCGCTCGAGGCGGGCGGCAAGGGATGCGCTGGCACCTGATCGTCGACGGGCGGCCGCGCGCGGGCGCGGAGAACATGGCGGTGGACCAGGCGCTCCTGGAGCGCGTACAGGCGGGGGGGCGTCCGTCCCTCCGCCTGTATCGTTGGGATCCGCCGTGCCTATCGCTCGGGCGCAACCAACCCGGGCCTGGCCTTGATGTTGCAGCCGCGGCGGCCTCTCGCGGCATCCACGTGGTCCGACGCCCGACCGGCGGGATGGCGGTCTACCACGACCGCGAGTTGACGTACGCCGTGGCCGTGCCGGTCGGCGTGCTGGGCTCGCCGCGCGAGACGTACCGCGCGATCAACCGCGCGCTGGTCGCGGGGCTGCGCCGTCTCGGCGTCCCGGCGGAGGTCGCGCCGGAGCGACCGGGGTGGATGCGCCGCGGCGCGGCGGAGTGGGCCGCACCGTGCTTCGACGCCGCCGCGCCGGGCGAGGTGGTGGTGGGGGGGAAGAAGCTGGTTGGGAGCGCGCAGCGGGCGGAACGGCGCGTTCTGCTCCAGCACGGCTCGCTCCTGCTTTCCGGCGACCAGCGCGAGGCGGCGGAGCTGCTCGGCTCGCCCGTCCACGCCGCTGCCGGCGTGACCTGCCTGGAGGCCGTCCTCGGCCGCGTTCCGTCCTGGGACGAACTGGTCGCCGCGCTACGCCACGGCTTCGAGGAAGCGCTCGGCGTGCGGTTCGACGAGGACCCGGGCCGGGGCGCGCTGGAGGAGCGCGCTCGCGCTCTCGTGGACCGGTTCCGCTCGGAAGAGTGGACCTGGCGTCGTTGATCGAAAACTCTGGGACCGGAGGGGTGGATGACAGCTCGGTACGTGCGTGGAGTGGTCGGCCGCGGCAGCGTCGCCGCGGCGATGGCGCTCGCGCTCGTCGCGGCGGTCGCCGGGTGCGGCCGCGAGGGTGCCGATGCCGGCGCCCGCGGCGGGAGCGTCGTCGTGGGGATGCGCGCCGATTTCGGCGCGTTCAATCCGATCGTCAACACCGACATCTACACGGACGAGCTGATCAAGTACGCCCTCTTCACGCCGCTCATCCAGTACGATGCCGAACTGCGCCCCCGGCCGTACCTCGCCGAGGGTTGGGAGATGGAGGCCGACACGGCCGTCGTCTTTCGCCTCCGCCGCGACGTCCGCTGGCACGACGGCGTGCCGGTCACGGCGGAGGACGTGAAGTTCACCTTCGACCTGGCGAAGGACCCGACGACGGCGTCGCTTCTCGCGTCGGCGTACCTGTCGCAGGTCGAGAGCGCGACGGTCGTCGACTCGTTCACGATTCGCTTCGATTTCAGCCGCCCGCACGCCCAGGCGATCGAGGACTTCTGGTGGGCCCCGGTGCCGAAGCACCTGCTGGAAGGCATCCCCGCGGAGCAGCTTCGGACGGCGCCGTTCAACGTGAGCCCGGTCGGGAGCGGGCCGTACCGCTTCGTCGAGCGGCGTGCGAACGAGCGGCTGGTCCTGGAGCGCAACCCCGATTTCCCGGCGGCGCTGGGCGGGCCGCCGGCGCTCGAGCGGGTCTTCTTCCGCATCATCCCCGAGGCGCCGACGATGCTGGCGGAGCTGCTGACGGGTGGCGTGCAGGTCGACATCCCGGTCGCGCCCGACCAGGCCGCGCAGATCGCGGAGAACGACGCGCTCGAGCTGTTCGCGTTCCCGGGGCGTACGTTCTACTACATCGGCTGGAACAACCGCCGTGCGCCGTTCACGGACGCGCGGGTCCGGCGCGCGCTGGCGCTCGCGATCGACCGGCGGGAGATCATCGACGCGCTCCTCTACGGCCACGGCACGCCCGCGGCCGGCCCGATCCCGCCGTGGAGCCCGCTGGACCCGGGCGTCGAGCCGCTCCCGTACGACACGGCCGAGGCCGCCGAGCTGCTCGAGCAGGCCGGCTGGACGGACCGCAACCGCGACGGGATCCGCGAGGACGCGCGGGGGACGCCGCTCCGCTTCACGCTGACGACGAGCGATGCGCCGCTCAACCGCGCGGTCGTCGAGGTCGTGCAGGCGCAGCTCCGGCGCGTGGGCGTGGCGGCGGACATCCGGATCGTCGAGTTCCAGACGCTCCTCGCGCAGCACCGCGGGCGGGACTTCGACGCCGTCTTCACGAACTGGGTGCTCGACAACTTCCAGGTCGGCTCGGCGCCGATGGCGCTCTTCCACTCACGCTGGGCGAACGTGGCCGGCTCGGCGAACCGCAGCTCGTACGCGAATCCGCGCGCAGACGCGTTGATCGAGTCCGGGATCGCCGAGACGGACCCGCGCGCCGCCCGCCGCATCTGGGGCGACCTCACGCGGCTGCTCCAGGAGGAACAGCCGATCACGTTCATGTTCTGGCTGAACGAGCTCGCCGCGGCGCGGCGGAACGTGCAGAACGTGGAGATGGACCCGCGCGGCGAGCTGGTCAGCATCGCGAGGTGGTCGCTGGCCGGCGGCGGGCGCTAGCGCCCGCCGCCTCCGTCGTCCACGCGCCCGGCTCCGAGCCCCGATGACCGCCTACCTGATCCGTCGCGTCCTCGGTGCGATCCCGCTCCTACTCGGCGTCGCCACGCTGATCTTCATTGTGCTCAACCTCGCGCCCGGCGACCCGACGGCGTACTACGTCAGCCCCGGCGTCGCGCCCGAGGTCATCGAACAGGTCCGGCGCAACTTCGGCCTGGACCAGCCGCTGCACATCCGCTACGTCCGGTGGATCGGCGCCTTCCTGACCGGCAACTTCGGCTACTCGTTCGGCCAGAACCGGCCCGTCTCCGACGTCATCCTGGATGCACTGCCCAACACGCTGATCCTGGCCGGCGCATCGCTCGTGCTGGTCTTCCTGCTCGGCGTCGCCGTCGGCGTGCTCCAGGCCGTGCGCCAGCACTCGTGGCTCGACCGGGTGCTCAGCGTCGTCTCGCTCTTCTTCTACTCGATGCCGTCGTTCTGGCTGGGGCTCATGCTGATGCTGATCTTCGCGCTCAAGGCGTACGAGTGGGGGTGGCCGATCGCGCTCCCGCCGACCGGCGTGACCAGCATCGACTACGAGTTCCTCTCGCCCGGCGAACGGATCATGGACCGGCTCCGGCACATGGTCCTGCCGGTCACGACCCTCACGCTCGTGCTCGCGGCCGGGATCGCGCGCTACACGCGCGGGCAGATGCTCGAGGTCGTGCGGCAGGACTACATCCGGACCGCGCGCGCCAAAGGGCTCCCGGAGCGGACGGTGATCCTCAAGCACGCGCTCCGCAACTCGCTCATCCCGGTCGTCACGCTGCTCGGCCTGTACCTGCCGCTCCTCTTCAGCGGCGCGGTCTTCGTCGAGGTCATCTTCGCCTGGCCGGGGATGGGGCGCGTCATCGTGGATGCGATCTTCGAGCGGGACTACCCGGTGGTCATGGCGACGAGCTTCTTCTTCGCCGGGATGGTCGTGCTTGGGAGCCTGGTCGCAGACCTGCTGTACGCGGCCGTCGACCCGCGCATCCGTTACGACTGAGGGGGTGGCGATGGCGGAACCGCACCGTCACGTCCTGGGCGAGCCCGAGTCGATGCCGCCGGAGCCGGTCCCGGTCGGGGCCGAAGAGGGCGGCGCGCTGGCGATGGAGGCGCCGCGCGCGGCGGGGACGGCTGCCCGGGCGCTCTCCGCCGTGCTGCCGGGCGCCGGCCACATCGCCATCGGCGCGTGGGCGCGCGGCGCCGCCCTCCTCCTCGCCTGGGCCTCGCTCCTCGCCGTCGCCTTCTTCGCGCGCGGCCGAATCGCCGCCGTCGCGACCGACGGCTCGCTCGACGACTACATCGCCGTGGCAACGCTCGCGCTCGCGCTCGGCGCCGTCTGGTTCGCCGCCTTCCGCGACCTGCGGCCCCGGCCCCGCATCGTCGCGGCGGGAGGCGATTCCCAATGGCGCATCGCCGCGAGGTTGCTCCGCCGCGACCGCCTGGCGATGACCGGGCTCGCGATCATCGTCGTCCTCTACCTGGTCGCGCTCCTCGCGCCGTTGATCGCGCCGTACGACCCGATCCTGCAGCGTGACATCGTGCGCACCGGCTTCCTGCCGCCCTCGCTCGAGCACCCGCTCGGGACCGACCGCTTCGGACGCGACGTGCTGAGCCGCATCATCTACGGCGCGCGCGTGTCGCTCTCGATCGCGTTCGTCGCCGTCGCGATCGCGATCACGATCGGCACCATCCTCGGCGCCGTGGCCGGGTACATCGGCGGGAAGGTCGACGCGGCGATCATGCGCTTCACCGACATGGTCCTCGCCTTCCCGCGGCTCGTCCTGCTCATCATGATCATCGCGCTCTTCAGCCCGAGCATCTTGTTGATCATCACCGTGCTGGGGCTGACGCAGTGGCCGAGCACGGCCAGGATCGTGCGTGGCGAGGTCTTGAGCGTGAGGGAGCGCGAGTTCGTGATGGCGGCGCGGGCGCTCGGGTTCGGCCGCTGGCGCATCATCCTGCGGCACCTGGTGCCGAACGTGATGGCGCCCGTCATCGTCGCCGCGACGCTCGGGATCGGGAACACGATCGTCCTCGAGGCCGGGCTCTCCTTCCTCGGGCTCGGCGTCGCGCCACCCACGCCGACGTGGGGGAACATGGTCGCCGACGGGCGCGAGACGCTGCTCGGCGCGTGGTGGGTCGCCACCTTCCCGGGGCTCACGATCGTCGTGACCGTGCTCGCGTTCAACCTGCTGGGCGACGGGCTGCGCGACGCCCTCGACCCCCGGCTCCGGAGCTGACCGTGGCGCTGCTGGAAGTCGAGAACCTGCGCACCTACTTCGAGACGGACGCCGGGCTCGCCCGCGCCGTCGACGGTGTTTCGTTCGCCGTCGACGAGGGCGAGGTGCTCGGGATCGTGGGGGAGAGCGGGAGCGGGAAGTCGGTGACGTCGCTCTCGATCATGCGCCTCGTGCCGCAGCCGCCCGGCCGGATCATGCCCGGCAGCCGCATCGTGTTCCGGGGGCGGGACCTGCTCGCCGCGACCGAGGCCGAGATGCGACGCGTCCGCGGCAACGACATCGCCATAATCTTCCAGGAGCCGATGACGTCGCTCAACCCCGTCTACTCGGTCGGCGACCAGATCGCCGAGGCGATCCGCCACCATCGCGGGGTGGGGAAGCGCGAGGCGCGGGCGCGGGCGGTCGAACTGCTGCGACAGGTCGGGATCCCCGACCCCGAGCGGCGCGCGGAGGACTACCCGCACCAGCTCTCGGGCGGGATGCGCCAGCGCGTCATGATCGCCATGGCGATCTCGTGCGAGCCGGATCTACTCATCGCCGACGAGCCGACGACGGCGCTCGACGTCACGATCCAGGCGCAGATCCTCGATCTGTTGGCGGAGCTGCGCGAGCGGCTCGGGATGGCGATGATCCTGATCACGCACGACCTCGGCGTCGTCGCGCAGGTCTGCGACCGCGTCGTCGTCATGTACGCCGGGCAGGTCGTGGAGCAGGCGAGCGTGGACGATCTCTTCCGCGAGCCGCGGCACCCGTACACCGAAGGGCTGCTCCAGGCGATCCCGCGGCTCGGCCGGCCGGTCGAGCGCCTGGCCGTCATCCCCGGCACCGTGCCGAGCCCCACGGCCTGGCCGGTCGCGTGCCGCTTCCACCCGCGCTGCCCCTACGGTTGGGACCTGTGCGTAGAGGCGGCGCCGGAGCTGTTCCCAGCGGGGGACGGCCGCGCAACGGCCGAGGGCAGCGTCTCGGGGGATGGTCGCGCGTCGGATGAGAGTGGCAGCGCGAGCGACGGCCACGCATCGCGAGAGAATCGCGCCTCGCGCTGCTGGCTCGAGCGGCACCCCGAACGGCGCGAGGAGGTCCGGCGCCGCACCGGCGCGTATGAGGCGAGCCGCGCCGGTCACGCCGAGGCGCCCGCCGAACGCTGGCACGCTACATCGGCCGCGGAGCACGCAGCGCCCGGGGCCGAGACCGCGCCGCCCGACGCGCCCGTGCGTCCGCTCATGGGCGACCCAGACACCGAGGAGGACGTACGGCGATGAGCGACGCCGCGCGCCCACGGCCGTCCGAACCGCGCGCCGGATCCGCCGGCGCACCACCCGGCGACGTCGTGCCGCCCGTAGATCCCGCGCCGCCCGACGCGCTCCTCGATGCGCCCGACGACGCGCTCCTCGTCGTGCGCGGCCTGAAGAAGTACTTCCCGATCCGGAAAGGGATCCTCGGGCGCGTGGCCGACCAGTTCCGCGCCGTCGACGACGTCTCGTTCTGGCTCCGCCGCGGCGAGACGCTCGGCCTGGTGGGCGAGTCCGGCTCCGGGAAGACCACGACCGGACGCGCCATCCTCCGCCTCATCGAGCCGACGGCGGGCGAGGCGATCTTCGACGGCCAGGACATCTTCCGCATGGCCGACGACGAGCTGCGTCGCCTCCGGCGCCGCGCGCAGATCGTCTTCCAGGACCCGTTCGGCTCGCTCAACCCCAGGATGACCGTCGGCGACGCGCTGCGCGAGGTGCTCCAGGTCCACCGCATCGCCCGCGGTGCAGCGGCCGACCGCCGCGTACACGAACTCCTCGAGCAGGTCGGCCTCTCCCCCGACCACGCGCGCCGCTATCCTCACGAGTTCAGCGGCGGCCAACGGCAGAGGATCGGGATCGCGCGCGCACTCTCCGTCGAGCCGGAGTTCATCGTCTGCGACGAGCCGGTGTCCGCCCTCGACGTCTCCGTGCAGGCGCAGGTGCTCAACCTCCTCGCGGACCTGCAGGACCGCCTCGGGATCGCGTACCTCTTCATCGCCCACGATCTCAGCGTCGTCGAGCACATCAGCGATCGGATCGCCGTCATGTACCGCGGACGGATCGTCGAGGTCGGAGAATCCGAGGACGTGATCCACAGGCCCAGGCACCCCTATACGCGGGCGCTCCTTTCGGCCGTCCCGGTTCCGGAGCCGCGCAGGACGGGCTCGAGGCCGGCACGCGAGCCCGATGGCGGGCGCGCCGTCGGGGCCGCCGCGGCGCCGACGCCGGAGCCGTCACACGGCGGGTGCCCTTATCGTTTCAGATGCGACCACCCGCGCAAGGACGCGGAGTGCTCGCGCGTCGTGCCGCCCCTCGCCCGCAAGGCCCCCGGCCACTTCGCCGCATGTGTCAAGGAGCCCGATGTTCCCGTATCCCCTTGACATGGAGTGGCAGACGGTCTAGTATGGTTTGAATCCTCGTCAAGTGTAAGGTTCCACACAAAACCCCAGCGCTGCGCAGCGCGTCCATACCGACGGAGGCAACATTGAGCAGTTTCGGCACCCTAACCCTGGCCATGCTGCAGATCCCGGGCATTGACGGCCCGAAGCTGACCCCGACCGAGTGGCTGGTCCGGACGTGGAACGACGGTGGTTGGATGATGTGGTTCCTGGGCGCCTCCGCGCTGCTCGGCCTCATCGTCATCGTCTGGAAGCTGATCGAGCTGAGCGTCAAGGGGGCTCGTACGAGCAAGTTCCTCCGTGAGGTGGACCAGCTGCTCGCCGAGCGGCGCATCGATGAGGCGTTCGCGCTGGCGCGCGAATCCAAGGCTCCGGCGGCCCGTATCCTCGCGGCCGGCCTCGAGCGCAAGGGCGAAGGGAACGAGCGGGTCCGTCAGGCGATCGAGAACGTCGGCCTCTTCGAGATGGCCGCGCTCGAGCGTGGTCTGGTCTGGCTCGCCACGGTCTCGAACGTCGCCCCGCTGCTCGGGTTCCTCGGGACGGTCGTCGGGATGATCGCCGCGTTCGCGGCCATCGAGGCGGCGGGTGAGGTCGACGCTCAGCTCGTCGCCGGCGGTATCAAGGTGGCGCTCATCACGACCGCCGCCGGTCTGGTCATCGCGATTCCGGTCAACATCGCGCACAACTACTTCGTGACCAAGATCGACGGCATGGTGATCGACATGGAGGAGTCGGCACAGAAAATGATCGATGCTCTGCACGCTGTGGAAGTGGGGTCCTCCACCGTGTGAGGGGCGAATGGCGATTCCTCTGCCACGTGGGGGCCACCGCGCAGGTGGCCCCTTGCGTTTCTGGTTGACCGGTCTGCTCGTCCTGCTGGTGGTCGGATGCGGCGGGTCTTCGCGGGCGCGCCGGCCCGGTCCACAAGAGGCTATCTTACGGCCGTTACAGGTTTATCGGCAGCTCGGACTGCTCACCGGATCGGACCGGTTCCCGGCGGTCGCTAGCTTCTCGAGCTTGGCCGGCCCGGCCGATTCGACCTACGTCGTATTCGGTCTTTCCCTCCCCAACAGCGCCCTACGATTCGAGCGCGAGCCCGACGCGTTCACGGCCCGCTACACGGTTTCGCTGTCCTTCAAGAAGGACGGCCAGGTGGTGCGAAAAGTGGACGATCGTGGCACGGTCCGGGTGGCGAGCTTCGACGAGACGAGCCGGACGGACGAGAGCGTCGTCTACCAGACGGTGGTCGCCCTCGTGCCCGGTCGGTACGCGGTCGAGGTCGAGGCCTGGGACGCGAACGGCACGCGTGGGTTCCGGTCGCAGGACACGCTGGAAGTGCCGGCGTACCGAGCCGAAGGGCGGCAGGTCACGCGGCCGATCTTCGTGTACGAGGCGGAGGCGCGCTCCGGCGTAGACGACGCTCCCGACGTGATCCTGAACCCCCGGCACACGGTGCCGTTCGGCGGCGAGGCGCCCCGGATGTACATCGAGGCGTACGGCTACCCCGCCGGCCACCGCGTGCAGTTCCGCATGCTGAACGATGCGGAGCAGGAGGTCTGGAGCGCGGAGGCGACCCTGGCGGAGGGGGGTGACGGGGTGCAATATGCACTCGTCGATATCCCGACGGGATCGCTGCCGCTTGGGCGGTTCTGGCTCGAGGCCGTGGCCGACTCGGTTTCCGAGACCGATCGCGTGCCGCTCGTCGTGACGATCTCGGACCAGTGGATGGTCGCGAACTTCGATGAAGTCTTCGAGTTCCTGAAGTACATTGCCCACCCCGCGGAGCTGGATTCGCTGCGCGAAGCGACGGGCGAGGAACGGAACGCGATTTGGGAGCGGTTCTGGGAGCGGCGCGACCCGATGCCGGGCACGCCGACCAACGAGTTCCGCGACCAGTTCTTCGAGCGGATCCGCCTGGCGACCATGTACTTCGAGGAGCCTGGCGTTCCGGGGTGGAAGACGGACCGCGGCGAGGTCTTCATCGTGCTGGGCCCGCCGGACTTCATCCGCGAGCTGCGTTTCGGCAACGAAGTGTCGCCGCGGCCCCGGGGCTTCGAGTGGACGTACGAGCGTAGCCCCATAGGGCGGATGGTCCTCGTCTTCCTCGATCGCAACGGTTTCGAGCGTTACGAGCTCACGCCTTCCTCGGAGTCGAGTTTCCGGGCGGCGGCGAGCCGGCTGCGGCCGCGCCGTTGACGCCCGCCTCGCGCCCGGGCAGCGGGCGGCGCGTTGCGCCGTGCCGGCGTGGGGGTTGCAATGATGCACGACGGTGGGGCGGCCCCGGTGGGGCCGCCCCGCGTGGCAGCTTCAGGTAGGGCCGGATGCGGCACATGTTCTCACGCTACCTCCTCATTGCGGCGCTCTTCTTCGCGGCGGCGTTAGGCCCCGCGCTCCTCGACAGGGCGGGAACGACGGTGGCACAGGTGACGGAGCTACCGGACGTGCCACCGGAGGCGCTCGAGGCGATGCGCCAGGGCCGCTACTGGCGTGCGAGCCGGATCCTGCGCGACTACCTGGCGAAGGTGCCCGACCCGTCGCCGGAGACGGTGCTGCTCGCGGCGCAGGCCGAGGCCGGGTGGGGCGGTTGGGACCGCGTCGAGCGGCTGCTCGCCGGGCAGAGCTGGTTGGACAGCGTGGCGAGCGGGTTGGGGTGGCACCTGCTCGGCCGCGCGCGGTCGGAGCTGGGCCGTTTCGCCGAGAGCGGCGACGCGCTCGACCGTTACCTCGTCGTCGCCGCGGCGGGGGACCGCGAGCGCGGGCTCGCCGAGCTGCGTCGCGGTCTCGCGCTGCTGGGCGCCGGGGACGCACGTCAGGCGTTGGAGGCGTTCGATCGCGGCGCGGAGCGGGTTCCGGAGCTCGGCGATTGGGCGACGATGTTCGGTGTGCGAGCGGCGGCCGACCTGGGCGACACCGCCGTGGTCCGCGCCCGCCTGGCCTCGATCGATCCGTACCTCGCCCGAGAGTGGGGGTGGCGCGCGCAGGTCGACGCGCGGTTGAACGCGAAGGACCTCGCGGGTGCCGAGGCGGCGGCGGTCGCGGCGGCCAACGCGCTGCAGGACGCCAGCCGGCGTGCCACGGCGTGGGTCGTCGCGGGCGACCTGCGCCTGCTCGCGGCCGACACCGCCGGGGCCAAGGGTGCGTTCCGGCGGGCGATGGAGGCCGCGCCTTCCTCCGTGGCGGCGGTGGACGCCGCCCGCAAGCTGGCCGAGCTGCCCGGCCTCTCGCCCGATGAGCACATGCGGATCGGGCGTATCTACATGCGACACGGGAACATGGACCGCGCCCGGGCCGGGCTGAACGCGTACCTGGCCTCGGGGCGCGGGACGGCGCTCGAGCGCGCGCAGGTCCGCCTCGAGATCGCCCGCACGTACTTCAACCAGGGGCATTACTCGGTCGCCGAGCGGCTGCTGCTCGAACTCTCCGCGTCCGCGCCGAACAGCCGGATCGGGGCCGAGGCGCTGTTCCTCGCGGGGCGGGCCCAGTACCGGCAGGGGCGGGCCGCCGAGGGCAGGGCGACGTTCCTCCGCACCGCGGAACGGTTCCCGACCGAGCGCGCGGCGGCCGAAGCGCTCTTCCTCGTCGCCGACCTCGACCACGACGAAGGCCGGCTCGAGACGGCGCGTGAGTATTATCGCCGCACCGCGGCCATCGCGCCGACCATCAACGAGGCCGGACTGGCTCTGATGCGCCTCGGCGGGCTCGCGTTCGTCGAGGAGGACTACGAGGGCGCCGCGTCGATCTTCGAGGAGTACCGTCGCCTGCACCCCGACGGTCGCCGCTACCAGCAGGCCACGTATTGGGCGGCCAAGTCGTACGAGCAGCTCGGGCAGCACGGGATCGCTCGCGAGCGACTGCGCGAGGTCCGGCGCGCCGACCCGATCAGCTGGTACGGCCTGCGCGCGGCCGACGAGCTGAAGGAAGACTTCTGGAACTTCGCGATGGAGCCGTCGCCGCCGGAGGACCCGGCGATCCGCGACGAGGTCGCCAACGCGCTGGTCCGGCTCGACCTGCTGCGCGAGCTCGGCCAGGACGCCGCGGCGGAGTTCGAGCTCGAGCGCCTCAAGCGGCACTTCATGCAGCGCGACGGGGCGCTCTACGCCCTGGCCGAGGCGTTCAACGAGCGGGGCTTCACCTTCAACGGCATCAACCTCGGCTGGGAGATCCACAGGCGCGAGGGCGCCTGGAACCCGCGCCTGCTCCGGATCATCTATCCGTTCCCGTATCGGGACCTGATCGTGGCCGAGGCCCGCGAGCGCGGGATGGACCCCTACCTCGTCGCCGGGCTCATCCGGCAGGAGTCGATGTTCACCGCGCGCATCAAGAGCCCCGCCGGCGCGATCGGGCTGATGCAGATCATGCCGGCCACGGGCCGGGCGCTCGCGCGCTCCGCCGGGATCGAGTCGTTCGGGACGGAATTGCTCGAGAAGCCGGAGATCAACGTGCACCTCGGCATCCGCTACATCGCCGAGCTCATGGGCCGCTACGACAATCGCATGACCTCCGTGCTGGCGGCGTACAACGCCGGCCCGCACCGGGTGAGCCGCTGGTCTGCGTTCCCGGAGTACCGTGACGAGGAGCTTTTCGCCGAGCGGATCCCCTACGCCGAGACGCGCAACTACGTCAAGGTCGTGCAGCAGAACGCCCGCGTGTACGCGGCGCTGTACGCGGATGCCGAGGAGGCCGCCGCGCCGGGCGGGATGGGCGGCGCCCCGGCGCGGCCGGTCATGGGCGGCGCGGCCGCGACCGCACCGGCGCAGGGTCGATAATTGGGCCACGCCACGATGTCCGGCGGCGACCGCCCGCGTCCGGGGCGAGCGGAACTCTCGCGCAAGACCATCCATATCCTTGCCTCCGTCGCCGCCGCGGCGGTCGCCCTCGAGGCGCCGCCCCGACTCGTCCCCTGGCTCTTCTTCGGCACGTTCCTGCTCGCCGTCGTCATCGAGGAAGCGCGCCGCCGGAGCGCGAGCGTCGGGCGCATCTTCGATCGGGCGTTCGGCGCCATGCTCCGGCCCAAGGAATACCGCGGGACCACCGGCGCCACGACGCTCGCCGCGGGCTTCACCATCGCGACGATCCTCCTGCCGAGCCCGTACGCGGCCATCGGCATCGCCATCGGCGGCGTCGCCGACGCTGCGGCCGCGGTCGTCGGGCAGTTCTTCGGGCGCCATCGCCTGCGCTCCGGCAAGAGCCTCGAGGGCGCGTTGGCGTGCCTGGTCACCTCGTTCGCGATCGCCTGGGCCATGCCCGGGATCGGGATCGCGCCCGCCGTCGTCGTCGCCGTGATCGTGACCGGGCTCGAGCTGATCCCCGTTCCCTTCGACGACAACCTCTGGCTCGCGCCCGCCGCCGGTCTCATCGCCCTGTCCGCGGCGACGCCCATCGGCTGACCCGCCGACCGCCTGCCGAGCGTCGCGCGCCCCGCAACGACTCACGGGGACACAAAATTTTCCTTGACATCGCTGTTTGGCGGTTTTTAGCTTGGACGACGCTGGGCAGTAGTACCTGCTTCAACCTCTTTGTAGGAGGACTGCTTCAATGGCCAGAGGTAAGGTCAAGTGGTTCAATGATGCCAAGGGCTATGGCTTCATTGAACAGGCCGACGGCGAGGATGTGTTCGTGCACTTCTCCGCGATTTCGATGGAGGGGTTCAAGACGCTCGCCGAAGGCGAGGAGGTAGAGTTCGAGATTCGGCAGACCGAGAAAGGCCTCCAGGCGGCCAACGTGTGCCGCGTTTGAGGACCTCGGGCCATTGAATGCCGGCCGGGACGCCCCGCCAGCGAAGCTTCGCTGGCGGGGCGTCCTCGTTTTCTTCAGCGCCGGCCCCTCTATCGGGCCCACGAGATCGCAGCGCTCGGGCCGCCTGATTTCCCGCGCCCTCGCATTGCACGGAAGCCCCGCGAGGGGGTATTAGTGGGGGACGCGAATCTCAACGAAGGAGACCGGATGGTCGACAAGCCCGAGAAGACCCGGCCGCGCCTGTTCCTGATCGACGGGTACGCGCTGATCTATCGATCGTTCTTCGCGATGATCAGCCGGCCGCTCACGACGTCGCGGGGGGAGAACACGTCGGCGGCGTGGGGTGTGACGAAGTTCCTGCAGCGGATCCTGGACGAGCACGAGCCGGACTATCTGGGCGTCGTCATGGATGCGGGGACGAGCCAGCGCGAGCAACTCTATCCGGAGTACAAGGCGACGCGGGAGAAGATGCCGGACGAGCTGAAGGCGTCGTTGCCGCGGATCGAGCAGCTGCTGCACGCGTTCCGGATCCCGATCCTCCGGCTGCCGGACCACGAGGCGGACGACGTCATCGGCACGCTGGCGGAGAAGGCGGCGGACGCCGGGTTCGAGGCGGTGATCGTCTCGGGCGACAAGGACTTCTACCAGCTCATCCGTCCGGGGATCTGCCTGCTGAATCCGGGACGCGGCGGGCCGTCGGGGATCGAGGAGGAGTGGGTCGACACGCGCAACGCGTCGGAGCGGCTCGGTGTCCCGCCGGAGCGGGTCACGGACTACCTCGCGTTGATCGGCGACACGTCCGACAACGTGCCGGGTGCGAAGGGGATCGGGCCGAAGACGGCGATCCAGCTGATCGAGCGGTTCGGCCCCGTCGAAGAGATCCTCGCGCACGTCGACGAGATCTCGGCGAAGCGGGCCCGCGAGGCGCTGATCGAGCACCGGGCGGACGTCGAGCTGTCCAAGCGGCTGGTCACGATCCGGACGGACCTGCCGATCGAGCTGGACCTGGACGCGCTGCGCATCAAGGAGCCGGACCGGGATGCGCTGCGGCAAGTCTTCACGGAACTGGAGTTCCACTCGCTCGTGCGCGACCTTGCGGCGCCGGTCGAGGACGTCGTGCGCGAGCGCGCCGCCTACCACCTCCTCACCACGCCCGACGAGGTGGCGGCGCTGGTCGAGCGGATCCGCGCGGCGGGCGCGGTGTGCGTCGACACCGAGTCGACGAGCATGAACCCGATGCTCGCGGACCTCGTCGGAATCAGTCTCGCCATCGAACCGGGCGAGGCGTACTACCTGCCGTTCGGGCACCGGCCGGCGGCCGCGTCGGAGCTGGGCGCGCTCGGTGATGGCGCGACGTCGCCGAACCTTCCCCCGATCACGTCGCCGGAGATGCGGCCGCTGGCCGAGATGCTCCAGGACCCCGGGATTCTCAAGATCGGTCAGAACCTGAAGTACGACCTGCTGGTGCTGCGGCGGGCGGGCGTCGAGCTGCGGGGGATCGCGTTCGACACGATGATCGCGTCGTACGTGCTCGACCCCGGACGACGGGAGCACGGGCTGGACGCGCTCGCGCTTCAGTTCCTCGACCACCGCACGATCACGTACGAAGAGCTGTGCGGGAAGGGGAAGGACCAGATCCCGATCGCCGAGGTGCCGATCGAGCGCGTCGTCGAGTACGCGTGCGAGGACGTCGATGTCACGCTCCGCCTGCGCGACCTCTTCCGCGCGGACCTGGAGCGCTACGCGCTGGACGACCTCTTCGAAAAGATCGAGATGCCGCTCGTCCGGGTCCTGGCCGACATGGAGTGGGCGGGGATCCGGATCGACGAGGCGTTCTTCCACCAGCTCGGCCGTCGCCTGGAGCGGGACCTCCAGCTCATCCGCGAGGAGATCTACAAGCTCGCCGGCGGCGAGTTCAACATCGCATCGACGCCGCAGCTGCGAGAGGTCCTGTTCGAGCGCCTCGGGCTCCCCGTGATCAAGAGGACGAAGACGGGACCGTCGACCGACGCGAGCGTGCTCGAGGAGCTGGCGTCGCAGGGGCACCAGTTCCCGCGGCTGCTGCTGGAGTATCGGCAGCTGGACAAGCTCAAGGGGACGTACGTCGACGCACTGCCCAAGCTGGTCAACCCCGAAACCGGACGCCTGCACACGAACTACAACCAGACGGTCGCGGCGACGGGGCGTCTCTCGTCGACGGATCCGAACCTGCAGAACATCCCGATCCGGACGGAGATCGGCGCGGAGATCCGCAAGGGGTTCGTCCCGGCGCCGGGGCACGTCTTCATGTCCGCGGACTACTCGCAGATCGAGCTGCGGATCCTGGCGCACCTCTCGGGCGACCCGGCGTTCGTGGAGGCGTTCCGCCGCGGCGTCGACATCCACAGGCAGACCGCGGCGCTGGTGTTCGACGTCCTGCCGGACGAGGTGACGCCGCAGATGCGCGCGGCCGCGAAGACGATCAACTTCGCGACGATCTACGGGATCGGCCCGTTCGCCCTATCCCAGCAGCTCGGCACGTCGGTGGCGGAGGCGCGGCAGTTCATCGACGCGTACTTCAAGCGCTTCCCCGGCGTTCGCCGCTACCTCGACGCGCAGATCGAGCACGCGCGCGAGCACGGCTTCGTCGAAACGCTGAGCGGACGACGTCGCTACATCCCCGAGATCCATAGCGACAACTTCAGCGTGCGCCAGTTCGGCGAGCGCGCCGCGACGAACGCACCCGTCCAGGGCACCGCGGCGGACATCATCAAGCTCGCGATGATCGACATCCACTCCGCGCTCGAGGCGACCCGCGCCGGCACCCGCATGCTGCTCCAGGTCCACGACGAGCTGGTCTTCGAGGTGCCGCGCGAGGAACTGGACGAGATGCGCGAGCTGGTGCGCGAGAGGATGGAAAACGCGTTCAGGCTGGATGTGCCTCTGGTGGTGGAGATCGGGGTGGGGGAGAGTTGGTTTGAGTGTAAGTGAGGCGGGGCTCAGGGGTCGGGGCTCAGGGCTCAGGGGGTCGGGTGGGGGCTTTCGCCCAAGCCCCGAGCCCTGAGCCCCGAGCCCCGGGGACGGCGAGGCGGCGGGGTTAGGCCTCCACTTCCTCCGCTTCCTCCTCGCCTTCCGGGAGGTTCGCCGCCGCCGCGTCGGCCCTACCATTGGGGGTGCCCAGCAACACCAGCTCCCGGACGTGCACCTCGGCGGTCGGGATCGTCACGCCGTTCTTCTCGAAGGAGTCGTACTCCATCCGTCCCTCGACGTAGAGCCGGTCGCCCTTGCGGATGTAGTCCTCGGCGATCTGGGCGAGGCGGTCCCAGAGCGTGAGCCGGTGCCACGTCGTGCGCTCTTCGTAGCCGTCGTTGCGTGGGACGCGGCGGCTCGTGGCGAGCGAGAGGTGTGCGACCTTGGTCCCGGTGGCCGTCGTAGCCACATCGGGGTCCCGACCCACGTTCCCCACCAGGATGACCTTGTTGACCGAGCGGCTCATGGCTCGCCTCCCTGGCGTTCGCGCCCGGCCCTGTCCGCGCCCCCCGGCGCGGCGGACCGCGGCAGTCGCGTTGCGCCGGGATGTTGAAGAGGCGCGTGGGGCAGCGGAATGGCGCGTTGGGGCGCGACTCTCAGAGAATGTCCAGCAGCCCCGGGGTAACGGACAGCACGGCCTTCCATCCGCCGGAGCCGTCGAGCGGGCGGACCCAATCGATGCGGAGGATGTCGTAGACGAAGCCGAGGCCGAGACCGGCGCTGGCACGGATCCCGTTCGTGGGCGCGGCGGTCCAGGGTGCGGGGAGCGCGGCCGGGTCGCGCAGCGTCGCCCAGCCGGCCGCGGCGACGGCGCGGAGCCGGACCCAGGGGCCGACGAGGCGGTGCGACGCCTCGATGTCGGCGAGTGCGAAGCGGTCGCCGGCGAACGAAGCGGACGCAAAGCCGGGGAGCGTGCCGGGCCCGCCGAAGAGGAATAGGCGTTGTGCGGGAGCGTCGCCCAGGATCCACCCGACGGCGCCGCGGGCGCGCAGATCTGCGGCGCGGTCCGCGGAGCGGACGTACGCGTCCGTCTCGAGGACGGGGCGGAGGTACGCGCCATCGAGGGTGCCGGCCTCGATGTCGAGCGAAGCGCCCCAACCGCGGGCGCCGCCCGTGGGCGCGGCGCGACGGAGCGTGGTGTGTGCGGCGAGGAGCGTGCCCTCGTCGACCGGGAGGATCGGCCGGAACCGGGCGTCGGGGTCGAGCGGCGTCGACTCGGCTGCCAGCGTCGCGCTCCGGTGCTCCTCGTAGGCGACGTCGAGGGCGAGGCTCCACGGGCCTCCGAGCCGGCGTTCGATCGTCGCGCCTGCGCCCGTGGCGAAGTAGGGGTCCACGTGATCCTTCCCCGCGACGGCGGCGGCGAGCGTATTCAGCACGCCCGGCATCGCAGGGCGCACGCCGAGGTCGCGCAGGGCGTTCCGCTCCGCCCGGAGGCGGAGCCGCGTCGCCGTGCCGACCTCGGTGCCGAATCCGGCCGCGGCATTGAGGTGCTCGGCACCGAATGCGTACCCGCCGAACACGTCGACCGTGGACGACGCGGCGGGCGCGTAGCGCCCGCCGGCGCCGAGGAAGGCGCCCTCCGCGCGGTTGTAGCGCAGGAGCGACGATGCATTGGGAAGATAGAGGCGCAGGCGCGGCAGGCCGCTCGCGCGGCGCGCGCCGATCAGCTCGGTGGCGCGTTGGCGTAGTTCGGCCATTCCGACGAGCGGGCCGAGCCCCTCGGCCTCGAGGCCGGCGAAGAGGTCGTCCTCGAAGGCGTACGATTCACGCATCCGTTGCGGAACCGCAACGACGCGCGGGCCCCGGAAGAAGTTCGGCGGCAGCTCCTGGTTGAAGCGGTAGTCGGCGATGCGCATCGTGCCGCGGATCACGCTCCCCGCGGGGAAATCGAGCACCCTGAGCTCGCGCCGGATCTCGACACGCTGCTCGTTGGGGAGCCAGTACCGCCCTTCCCACAGGCCGTTGTCGAGCGAGATGCGGATGTAGTCGAGCTGCGGGTCGACGTACGACGCGGGCGTGAAGGTGAAGGTCATCCGCACGATGTCCGCGCTCGCGCGGTCGACGAAGACCGAGCCGACGAACGCCGGCCGCTCGGGGTCCTTCGGCCGCACCTCCAGCTCGTAGACGCGGATCGGCTCGGGCGCGCCGCCGAGGCGCAGCGAGAGCGAGTCGGCGATCCGGAAGTCGTAGACCTGCTCCGAGCCATGCGCCGCGGGGTGCAGTACGTCGCGTACCTCGTCGCCGTCGCCGACGCGGATGTGGTCGTCGAACTCGTTCTGGACCACGGTCAGGTGGTCCAGGTGGTAGTGGATGTTGTTCGGGAGGGTCTTCCGGTCGCGCAGCCCCACGATCCGCTGCTTCGTGAGGTTCGGCGCGCCCCAGAACACCTCGAGCGCGACCTGGTCCACCTTGACCAGCGTGCGCTCGTCGGTGTCCTGACGGTCGAGGAAGAAGTAGACGTACCCGGTCGCCGTCGCCTGGTAGTTCCGGAGCGTGGAGTCGACCTGCGGGCGATGTCGCCGCTCGCGCGCCCGCTCGATCAGCTCCAGCGCGCGTGGTGAGTTCCACCCTTCGGCGGCCTGGCCGGCCGGCGCCTCCTGCGCCGAACCGAGCCCGGGTACCGCCAGGATCGCGGCGAGGGCGGCCGCGCCGAGGTACGACGTCCTGCTCATCCGACTACCTGTGTCGATCCGATCGATCGGAACGCGAGAGCCCGCCGGGCTCCGGCGGGCTCTCGGTCCACAGCACGGCAACGACGGGTCCGCGACGTCCGAGATCCGTCAGTTCGCGCTCCAGAAGGTCTCCAGCGCTTCGCCGTCCGGACTCTCCCGCAGCTTCTCGAACGCACGATTGCGGATCTGACGGATCCGCTCCCGCGTCACGCCCAGCAGCGAGCCGATCTCCTCCAGCGTCCGCTCCTCGCCGTCGTCGAGACCGTAGTACAGGTACAGGATCTTGCGTTCCCGCTCCGTCAGGTACTTCTCGAACATCCGGTCCAGGAACTCGCGACGCGCCTGCGACTCGACCGACTCCTCGATGTCCTCCGCCTCCGCACCCGCGAACCGCTCGCCGAACGACGCGCTGTCCCGGTCACCACGGTCGATCGGCGCATCCAGCGACAGCTCCGACGCCGCCACCCGACGCAGCGCCCGCACCGTCTCGACCGGCTCGTCCATCTCGTCCGCGATTTCCTGGTCCGTCGGCGTACGACCCAGGAGCTGCGTCAGCGCCGTCTCCGTCCGCGAGAGCTTGACCAGGTTCGAGTTCTGGTTCAACGGGATCCGCACCGACCGCGTCTGCTCCGCCAGCGCCTGCAGCACCGTCTGCCGGATCCACCACACCGCGTAGGAGATGAACTTGACGCCCTTGTCGGGATCGAACTTCTTGACCGCCTTGAGAAGCCCCTCGTTGCCGATGCAGACCAGCTCGGCCAGGCCCAGCCCGCGCCCCTGGTACTTCTTCACGTAGGAGATGACGAACCGAAGGTTCGCGGTCACCAGGCGCTCCGCCGCTTCCTTGTCCCCCGCCCGGGCCCGGCGCGCCAGCTCGCGTTCTTCCTCGGGGTCCTCGATCAGAGGATACTTTTCTACGTCGTAGAGATATTGATCAAAGGAGTCCAGAGCGCGGGAATTCAGGAACATATGTCGCGACATCCTCGGATCGGGTGGACAAACGAAAAAAGCAGCGAAAGCATCGCCGGACGACGCTCGCTGCTTATGGATGGAGGAACCGAAACCTCAATGGCCGCCAGGAGATAGGCAGCGCCTCGTTCCCCGATTCGACACCGATCATAGCCTGTCAATCCTAACAGAGCCGGGAAGCGATGTCAACGCTGTTGTGCGTTGGGATCGCACAGCGGACGGGCATACCCCGGAGCGGATCAGATGTTCCCGGACGGGGCCGGCGGCGTGGAGGTGGCGCGCGTTGAGGGCGGGCAGCCGCACACGGCCGCGCTGGCGCCTACGTCGCCGCGGGTGCCGACGCCTGGGTGCCGCCGGACGCGGCGCGGATCTCGTCGAGCCGGGCGACGGCGCGGCGCAGGTGAGGGATCACGATCGAGCCGCCGACGACGAGCCCGATCGCGAAGGTCTCGAAGAACTCCTCGTCGGTGACGCCCTCCTCGGCGCAGCGGATGATGTGGTAGGTGATGCAGTCGTCGCAGCGGAGGACGAGCGAGGCGACGAGGCCGAGGAGTTCCTTGGTGCGAGTCGGGAGCGTGCCGCTCTCGTAGGCGCGGGAGTCGAGGGCGAAGAAGCGCTTGATCTCGAGGTTGTCGGCCTCGAGGATGCGCTCGTTCATGCGTTCGCGGAACTTGCGGAACTCTTCCAGGCTCATGTCGGGTCCGTTGTTGGGACGGAGAATACGAAGTGGGGCTCCGGCCCGTCTTTGAGGAGGAAGACGGTGCACTGGAAGCGGTCGCTGCGGCAATCGACGGAGTCGGCCCAGAGGCCGTGGCGGATGCGGGCTTCGTGGACCGGCGGCAGCGTGAGGCGGCGTGGCCGGCCGAAGGAGCGGTAGAGGAACAGCGTGCCGTTCTCGGTCTGGACGAGCCAGCCGTTGCGGAAGATGCCGACGGGCCGGCCGGCGGACAGGCAGGCGCGGGTGGCGCGAGGCGCCGGTGCCGCGAGCGCCGGGGGATCGACGAGCGCGCGGAGCGAGCGCGGCACCTCGTCGAGTTCGCGCCAGCGTGAGCCGCCGAAGAAGCCGCGGATCCGGGCGGCGATGGCGCGGATCCCGAAGACGAAGGGGCGCCAGAGGCCGGGGCCGACGAGGAGGAGGATCGCGAGGATCACGCCGGCGACGGCGGGCGCGGTGTCGGGGAACGCGAGCGCCGTGATCGCGATGGCGATTGCGGCCGCATCCTCGCCCAGACTCACGGCGAGGGTGGCGAAGCGCCTGGGCGCGGTGTTGAGGGCGAGGCGCAGGCCGGCCTTGGTGCCGTGGGCGGCGAGGGCGGTCGTGCCGGCGAGGACGGCGACGCCGAGCCGGATCGCGATCGGCAGCCCGTCGGCGGCGGCGAAGCCGAGGAGCGCCGCGGCCATGGGGCGGATGAAGGTGTGGATCGCGTCCCAGAGGGAATCGACGTGGGGCACCTTGTCGAGGACGAACTCCACGAGGAAGAGGAGGGTGGCGCTGGCGATGACGACGCCGTCCTCGAGGCCGCGCAGGCCCGGTGGCAGGGTGGGCCCCCATCCGAGGCGAGAGGCGAGGCCGAGGACGGCGACGGTCGCATAGACGTTGAGCCCGCTGGCGAACGCGATCGCCAGGAGTCGTCCGGTCAGATAGAGGTCCGCCGTCACCCGTCCTGCACCTCCAGCGGCGGCTGCGGTATGGCCCCGTTGCCGCGATCCTCAGTGGTTCACGAGAGCGAATGCTAGTGCTGGAGCGGGAAGTTGCGCAAGCGCGGCGGATGCAAGAGAGCCCGGCCGTTGGGCCGGGCTCTTTCGCTCCACGTGCCAGGAGCCGAGGATCAGCCGCGGACCTTGCGGACCTCCTCGACACGACGCAGCGGCTGGAAGACGCAGTTCGTCTCGAGCGGCACGTAGATCACCTCGAGCTCGTCGAAGACCTCGCGCATCTCCCGCATCTCCTCGAGCCGGTCCTCGAGCTGGTGCGGACGAGCGCCCTCGAGGTCATCGAGGATCGCGCGGACGTCGTCGACGTTCGCGTAGACCGGCGTCCCGTCGACCGTGCCAAGGAAGGCCAGGTCGTTGGGGTCGATGACGCGGCCACCGCCGTACGTCACCCACTCGGTCTCCATGCCGTTCACGTCGATCGTGAGCGGCGCGCCCGTCGTGAACCACCGTGCGGTCGACACGTAGAGCGGCGCGCGCTCCGGATACGCCGTCGCGATCGGCGTACGCTGGCCGTTGACCGTCACCAGCGTGTCGCCCCGGCTCGGGACGTACACCGCGTTGATGTACCCGACGTCGTAGGTGTTCGGGTCGATCACGCAGACCGTGATCGCCTCCTCGGCCGGAGGCGCCGGAGGCGCCGGCGGCGGGGCCACGGCCACGACCTCTTCCTCGAACAGCCGGCCGAACGTCGTCAGGATGCCGGCGGTGAAGCGCACGTTGTGCACCGGGTCGAAGTCGTCGCCGCCGAACAGCGGCTCGGCCGGCGAATCCCACGCGATGTGGTCAGCGACCTCGAGACGGAGCCCGATCCCGATGTTCCCGAGACGCCAGCCGGGCAGGATGTCCGTGCCCAGGCCGAACGCCGTCACGAACTTCGTCTCGCTGTTCCCGTCCCCGCTCTGGAGGAGGAAACCGCCGGGGATCGTGTCGCCATCGACGATCACGGTGTCGATGCCGACGAACTCGAAGTCGCCGATCGCCGCGTTCGCCGGCGGGATGATAACCGCCGAGTTGCCCGCGGGGTTGTAGATCGCGACACCGAGACCCAGGCTCACGAACGGCGCAAACGTCCGATCCCGCTTGGGACTCAGAATGCGGATCATCAGGTCGCCGTCGATCAGCCAGACGTTCACATCCCCGAACGTCAGATCATCGTTGTCGTCGAAGATGAAACCGCCATCGATGATCCCGTCGAAGAAGAAGAACCTGTCATCGCCCTCGAGATCGAACGGGCGCTCGGTGTACGCGCCGTTCGCGCGGAGACCGAAACGGCCGTTGCCGAACCAGTACTCGAGCTGCGTGCCGACGAGCCAGCCCGCATCCAGAGTCAGGTCCAGGAACCCGAAGTCGTCCACGACGATCAGGTCCGGGTCGATCCCGAAGATGTCCTCGAAGAGGATCGGGTCGATGTCGAACAGGTCGATGTCGCCGTCGTTGTTCAAGTCACTGAACCAGATGCCGCCGCCGTAGAGCGACCAGGCACCCCTGTAGTTCTGTGCCGTTGCGGGCGCGACCGCCAGCGGCAGTAGGAGTGCCGCGGCCGCGGCCGCCCGGAGGAGCAGGTTCATGAGACCTCCTTTGAGTTTCCGTTTGTGAACCACTCGCCGGTCCTCATGCGCCGGCGTGCCGCCCCGGGCCGTCACATGTTTCCCGGGCCGGTCGCCTCATGGTGCATGATTCTTGCCACCGCGCCTTGCCGCCCGGCGGGCGGAGCGGCGCTCGGGATACATGCGCAAAGGCCGGACCCCTCGGTGTGGGGGCCGGCCTTTTTCGCGCCGGTGGCGTGGGGGGCGACGGCTCGCGGGCGCCTTGTGTCAGGTGGCCGCCTCGTGTCAGGTCGCGGCGGCGCCGGCTCCGTGCGGCCGGGCGCCGGGGTCCTCGGCGCCGAGGACGAGGCAGGCGTTGATCCCACCGAATCCGAAGGAATTCGAGAGGCAGAAGGTGGGTCGGAAGTCGCGGCCGTTCCCCGCGACGTAATCGAGGTCGCAGACGTCGTCGCCTTGCTCGAAGTTGAGGGTGGGCGGGATCCAGCCTCGTTCGAAGGCGAGGCAGGCGATGGCGGCCTCGATGGCGCCGGAGGCGCCGAGCGCGTGGGCGTGGTAGGGCTTGGTGCCGCTGATGGGGATGGTGCGCGCGCGTTCGCCGAATAGCGCCTTGAGGGCGGCGCTCTCTGTGGCGTCGTTGAGGGGAGTCGACGAGCCGTGGGGGCTGATGAAGTCGATCCGCTCGGGTTCGACGCCGGCGCGCTGGAGGGCGGTGCGCATGGCGCGGAGCGCCTGCGCGCCGTCGGGTCGGGGCGCGGTCATGTGGTGTGCGTCGTTGGTGGTGGCGTAGCCGAGGAGCTCGGCGTAGATGCGGGCGCCGCGGGCGCGGGCGTGGTCGAGACGTTCCAGCACGAGCACGCACGCGCCCTCGCCCATGACGAACCCGTCGCGGTCGCGGTCGAATGGCCGGCAGGCGCGTTCGGGGTCGTCGTTGCGGGTGCTCATTGCGCGGATGATGGCGAACGCGCCGAAGGAGAGGGGTGCGAGGGGTGCCTCGATTCCGCCTGCGATGGCGACGTCGGCGATACCATCGCGCACGAGCCGCCACGCCTCGCCGATCGCGATCGTGCCGGAGGCGCAGGACATGGAGTTGGTCGCGTTGGGTCCGGTGAAGCCGAACTCGATGGCGATGGAGCAGCTCGCGGCGCCGCCGAATGTGGTGAGGGCGACGCGGGGGTCGACGGCGCGGACGCCGCCGGTCAGGAAGTTGACGACCTGGGTTTCGGCGTATGCGACGCCGCCGAGCGCGGATCCCATCTGGACGGCGACGCGGTCGGGGTCGAGCCGGCCGGGGTCGAGCCGAGCGTCGTCGAGCGCCATGCGGGTCGCGGCGATGGCGAACTGCGAGTAGCGGTCGAGGCGCCGCGCGGTCCGGGGGTCCATGTATCGCTCGGGCTCGAAGTCGTCGATCTCCGCGGCGATGTGGGAGCGCCATGGCGAGGTGTCGAAGCGGGTGATGCGACGGATCGGCGAGCGCTGACGGCGCAGCCCGTCCCAGAGGCCATCGACGCCGATGCCGACGGCGGTGATCGGCCCGATCCCAGTGATGGCGACGCGGTGGCGGATCGATTCGGTCATCGTGCCCGTCCGGCGTGCGGGTGTTCGGTCTGTTGGGCGGTGGGTTCGGCCGCACCGGCCGCGCTCTCGGCCTTTTCGGCCATGCGTTCGGCCTCGGCGGCGACGCCGGCGAGGGTGCGCTGCGCGATGGCGCTGACGAAGTGGGGCCCGATGACGCGCCGCCACGCGAATCCGCCGATGAGCGGCCATGGCGGCCCGTCCCATTTGTGGGTGAGGACGACGAAGGTCGTGTCGTCGGCGATCGACTCGAACGCCCATTTGACGATCATGCCGCGCGTGATCCCTTCGACGTGGCGGTAATGGACGGCCGGCTCGTCGGCGTCGACGAGCATCTCGGAGACCCACCAGGTCGGATAGCGGATCGGCCCGGCGAAGTGGCGCCATGCGGCCATTTCGACGCGGCCGGTGCCGAATCCTCTCTTCTCGCGGAAGCGGACCCAGCGGTAGTGCCCGAGGATCTCGGGCCATCGTTCGACGTCGGCTGCGATGCGGAAGCAGACGTCCGCGGGCGCGCGGATGAGTCTGGTGTCGGTGAGCGTCATGTCGGCAACTCCTGTCGGTTGGAGGCCCGGAGGAACGCGACGAGTGCGGCCGGTGCGGCCAGGTCGCGCATTGGGTGCAGGTCCGAGGTCGCCGCGACGATCGCGCCGGCGGCATCGGGCGCGGCGGCGAGGCGGCGGATCGCGCGGTCGGCGAGCTGGGGCCGCGAGATCACGAACTCGATCGCGTGCTGCAGCGCGCGCGGCGCGCGGACGAGCGCCCGGTGGCGTCGGGCGTAGCGGCGGAGGCGCCGTGCGGAGGCGTCGCCCGCCCGGAGCGCGGCGCCGGCCTCTTCGGCGAGGATCTCGGCGCCGGCGAGCGCCGTGTGGACGCCCTGGCCGGTGAACGGGTCGAAGTAGCCGGCGGCGTCGCCCACGAGCGCGGCGCCGTCGGCCACGAGGTCGCGGGTCGGGCGGTCGAACGGGCCGGAGGCGAGGAGGCGTGGGCGGGGCCCGGCGATCGCCGCGTCTTCCAACCGCTCCGCGAGGCGCGGGAATCGGCGGAGCATTGCCCAGTAGAACGTCTCGGCGCCGCGCGCGATCTCGCGGGCGTAGGTCCGGGAGTCGACGACGAGGGTGAGGTTGCAGACGACGTCGCCGTCGGCCCCTCGTTCGGCGATCGGCGCGAGCCCGGCGCACGCATGCGGCGCGAGGTGCATCTCGCCGACGTCGTCGACGCCGCGGATGCCGACGACGTAGGCGGAGAGTGACGCCTTGCGCAGCCGGCCGGGCGGGCGAACCAGCCCCAGCCGCCGCGCGACGATGGAGCGCAGCCCGTCGGCGCCTACGACGAGGCGCGCGCGCAGCTCGACGGGCGCGTCGTCGTCGACGGCCCGGCCGGTGACGCCGGTGACGCGCCCCGCCCGATCGCGCAGCAGCCCGGTCACGTGGACCGTGCGGAACCGCGCGCCGCCGGCGATGGCCCCCTGGAGCAGCACGTGGTCGAGCGTCGCCCTGGGGATCGCGATGGCCCTGGCCGGTTCGGACGGGTCGTTCGGGTCGGGACCGAAGCCGCCGAAGAAGGACGCGCCGCCGGGCGCGACGATGCGCCATCCGCGCAGGCGTGCGGGTCGTCGGGCGAGCACGGCGTCGAGGAGGCCGAGGCGGCCGAGCAGCGGCGTGACGCCGGCGCTCAGGCAGTCGCCGCAGGGTTTGGCGCGCGGGAAGCGCTCCCGGTCGAGGAGCAGGACCGCGTGGCCCGCGGCGGCAAGGAGCCGCGCGGTTGCGGATCCGGCGGGACCGGCGCCGACGACGATGACGTCCCACTCGTTCACGCGGGGCCTCCGCGTACGGGTCGGGCGGCCGTCGGCAGCCGCGGGGGACCGGCGCCGTCCGTGAGGACGTCGCCGAGCGGCTGGGAGAAATGATGGGGGTGTCGGGCGCTGCGTGTAAAGGTGCGGCCGGCGTGGAGTCACGAGGTGCGGCCGGCACCGGGACCGGAGGCGCGGCCGGCGTCAGGTCGTTTGCGGCCCGGACGCACCGCCTCCCGCCACGAGCACGAGGCGGAAGAGCGGGTGGCGGTACACCCGCGGCCCCCGGAGCCCCGCCTGCCGGGCGAAATCCAGCAGCTCGGCGGGAGTGAAGGCCCGCAGGACGGAGATCGGACCGTCATGCCGGGTGAGCCGGTTGCGGCGCCAGACGGTCGCCGCGAGGAGGCGGGCGCCGAGGTACGCCGCGCGGCTGCGCTCCAGCTCGCCGACGAGGAGCGCGCGACGCGCCGTGCGCGCGATCTCGCGGAGCGCGACGACGATGTCGTCGGGGTCGAGGTGGTGAAGCGTGAGGGAGAGCAGGGTGATGTCGAACGCGCCGTCGGCGTAGGGGAGCGCGCGGACGTCGGCGCGGGCGAACGAGATCTCGGGGAAGTCCGCGGACTGCCGGCGCGCGATCTCGAGTGTTTGCGCGTGCAGATCCGTCGCGGTGATGCGGACGGCGCGGCGGCGGTGGCGCGCCCAGCGGACGATGGCCCGGGGCAGGTCGGCGGAGCCGGTCCCGGCGTCGAGGAGGGTGGTGGGGCGGTCGGGCGCGAGGAGCGGGGCGAGGTGGCGGAGCAGGGCGCGGGTGCCGCCGAGCCAGCGGTTCACGGCGGCGACGTCGCGCAAACTCTCCTCGAGCTCGGCTGGGTCGTGCGACGGCGCGTCCAGCAGCTCGTGCGCATGCGCGACGCGCGGCAGGCGGGTCATGTCGCCGCCTGGTCGGCGTGGCCGACCGGTTCGACGTGGACGAGGACTTCCCGCGCGCCGACGCTCCTCGCCACGCGGCGCTCGACCTCGTCGGCGATCGCATGGGCGGACTCGACGTCCAGCGTCCCCTGCACGGCGATGGTGAGCTCGACGAAGACGTCGCCGGTGCGGCCGCGGGAGCGGACGGCGTAGCACTCGTCGACGCCCTCGGTGCCCAGGGCGATGCGACGGATCGTCTTCTCCTCGACCGCGCGCTCGTCGACCAGGACGGGCACCGTGGTGCGCAGGATCTTCCACCCCGCGTGGGCGATCATCGCGGCGACGACGAGGGTGACGACCGGGTCCGCCCACGAATGCCCCGCCGAGACGAGACCGAGGCCCGCGATGACGGCCAGGGACGCCCACATGTCGGAACGGGTATGCGCCGCGTCGGCGACGAGGATCTCGCTGCGCAGTTCGCGGCCCTTGCCGGCCTCGTAGCGCGAGACGAAGAAGCTGACCGCGGCGGAGGCGGCCATGACGACGAACACGATGGGCGTCGCGTTGGGCCGCGCCGTGCCGCGCACCAGCCTCGCGATCGCTTCGCCTGCCAGCTCGTAGACGGTAATCGAGAGGAACGCGACGACGGCGAGCGCGCCGAGCGTCTCGAACTTGGCGTGGCCGTAGGGGTGCCGCTCGTCCGGCGCGCGGGCGGCGACGCGGGCGAGGGCGAGGCCGATCACGTTGTTGAGCGCGTCGACGGAGGAATGCAGCGCTTCGGCGAGGACGCTGAGCGTGTCGGTCGCGATCCCGGCCACGGCCTTCGCCACGACGACCGCGACGTTGAAGACCAGGACGATTCTGAGGACGCGGCGGATCCCGGCGTGTCGCGGATCGGTGCTGTTGTGTGCGGACGAGGCTGCCATCGGTCGTCGGCGCACGCGGCGCTGTCAGTCGTCGTTCCTCGCTCGGTACAGTCGCTCGGCCAGTGTGTCGACGCGCGGGCGCAACGCCTCGGCGTCGATCGACAGCACCTGGCCGTCGCGGTAGAGGACGCGCCCGCGGACGGCGGTCAGCACGACGTCCGGCGCGCGGGCGGCATGGAAGAGCGCGGACGTCGGGTCGTGCACGGGCACGATGTGCGCGCCGGCGAAGGAGACGGCGCAGAGGTCTGCGTCCTTCCCGGGCTCGAGCGAGCCGACGCGGTCGTCGAGGCCGAGGACGCGCGCGCCGTCGAGCGTGGCGAGCCGGAGCAGCTCGGCGGCGGAGAGGATCGAGGCCGAACGGTGGCGCGCGCGCTGGAAGAGCTGCGCGAGCCGGGCTTCCTCGAACACGTCCAGGCGGTTGTTGCTCGCGACCGAGTCGGTACCGAGCCCGACGGGGATCCCCGCTTCCCGCATCTCGAGGAGCGGCGCGACGCCGTGGCCGAGCCGGGCGTTCGCGGCGGGGCAGTGCGCGATGGTCGCGCCGGCGTCGGCGATGCGGCGGAGATCGTCGCCATCGACGCGGACGCAGTGGATCAGGAGCGGGCGGGCCCGGAGCACGCCGAGCCGGTCGAGCAGCTCGATCGTCGAGCGGCCGCGCGGCGGCGTGGCGATCCCGCGGGCGCGGAGCCCTGCCGCGAACGGGCCTTCGCCCTCCCGGACCAGCCTCTCCTCGGCCTCGCCCTCCGCCGCGTGGATCGCGACCGGCAGCCCTTCGGCGAGCGCGTACTCGGCGGTCCGGCGGAAGAGCTCGTCGGAGACGGTGTAGGGCGCGTGAGGCGAGACGCCGATGCGGACGAGGTCGGTCTCACGGCGACGCAGCGCGTCGACCTTCCGGTGCAGCCCCGCGAGCGATTCATCGGCCTGCTCCGGCGCCGGGCCGAACACCTCCTGGAAGACGATCCCGCGCATCCCCGACTCGAGGAGCGCGTCGAACGCCGCGGCGGAATCCTCGGTCGCGCCGAAGGTCGTGATCCCCGCCGCGAGCGCCTCGACGCACGTCCAGCGGGCGGCGGTCACGTAGTCGTCCGGGTCGAGCGCGGCGCGACGTTTGGTCCGGTTCAGCGCCGGGATCCACTCGTGGAACGGCAGGTCGTCGAGCAGGCCGCGGAGGAGCGAGAGCTCCGGGTGGCCGTGCACGTTGACGAGGCCCGGGAGGAGCGCGGCGTCGCCCAGGTCGACGACAGCGGCATCGTCGGGCATGGGAACGTCGTCGGTCGGGCCGACGGCGGCGATGCGGCCGTCGCCGTCGACCAGGACCGCGCCGTCACGGATCGGCGGCGCGCTGACGGGGAAGACCCAACGCGCCGTGTATCGGGTCCATCTCGGGATCATGCGACTCAAGATGGCGCCGGACCGTCATTGCGGAAAGTGGAACGGCTCGGCGGTCAGACCGAGCTGGCGGAACGTCGGCCGGGATTCCTCTCGCGCGGCCCGGGACAGGCCGAGCAGCTCGCCGATCGAGAGGACCAGCCGGACGTCGCGCCAGCTTGCTCCGTGGGTGAGCGGCCACGCCAGGTCGACGCGGTAGGTGGTCCGGCCGCCGGCCGGGAACGCGCCGCGCAGGCCGAACCCGGCGGCCGCGCGCCAGCCGGAGTCGACGCCGAACGGCGCGTCGCCGGGCCAGATGCGACCGACGTCGATGAAGAGCGTGCCGCCCAGGTCCAGCACGTCGTCGAACGGCCAGCCGAAATAGACGCGGTCCTCGAGGGAGAAGAGCAGGCGCCGGCCGCCGGGGAAGCGGTACCGGTCGAAGCCGCGCACACCCGCGTCGCCGCCGAGGGTGAGCTGGAACGGCGTGTGGGTCTCGAACCCGCCGATGCCGGAGCCGCGGATCACGAAGGTGTGGCGGCCGAGCGAGACGGGGCGCCAGTAGGCCAGGACCTCGCCCGCGGCGTACAGGTCCTGCCAGCGTCGGCGGACGCCGACGGCCTCCCTCTCGAGCCGGCCGTCGAGGCGCATCGTGGAGGCGACGAGGAACGCGCCGAGTTCCTGGGCGCCATAGAAGGAGAGTCCCGCGATGATGCCGGGCTTGGCCTCGCCGGCGCCGGTCGGCAGCGACGCGCCCAGCGCCAGCTCGAACTCGGAGCCGAGCGCGATGTCCTGCGCGCCGCGCATGCTGTCGAAGCCTCGCCGCTTGACCCACGAGATCCAGCGGCGCCCGAGGAGCAGGGTGAGCCGCAACGCGTCGACGTCGCTCATCTGGCGACGGATCGCGGCCAGGGCCGCCGTGTCCGGGTTGCCCGCCCCGTCGAGGGACGCGGCGAGCGGCTCCACGATCGCCGCGCCGCCCGGGTAGGAGAGCCCGGTGTAGCCCAGCGCCGCGCCGAAGGTAGTCAGACGGCCGACCTCGCCCGAGCGCGTGACGACGGCCAGTTCGACGACATTCTCGCGGACCGGGAGGAGCAAGTGGTCGTCGCCGGGGTCGGTCCGCGCATAGTCGAAGTAGCGGTCCTGGCGGCGTAGCGCCTGGCGCGCCGCCCACCGACCCGCTTCCCCCACGAACGGGTAGGCGATGGACTGACGGACGAAGCTGCCGGCCCGCGTGCGGCCCGCCGCGATCGCCATGTCCCAGCGCGTGCGGAACAGCTGCGGCGTCGCATACCCGACCCCGTACTCCTGATTCGCGTCGCGCTCCAGGTAGAAGAACTCCAGCGTGCGACCCGTGCCGAGCAGGTTCAGTTCCCGGAGCCGCGCGCCCTCGAACCGCACCCCGTCCTCGAACCCGACGCGCACGTCCAGCTGCGTGCTCCACTCGTCCTGCGTGTCGACGACGACGTGATGGTTCCCGTCCGGCTGGCGTAGCGCGAAGACATCGACGCGCGAGAGGAACGGGTACGAGCGGAGCAGGCGCTCGGACTCCTCGAGCCGCGTCGGGTCGAAGCAGTCCCCCGGACGCACCAGCAGCTCCCGCTCGATCAGCTCCGTCCGCGTCCGCACGTGCAGCGAGTTCGCCAGTCGGTACACCCAGCCGAAACGGCCGTCGAACGTGGGGTCCGTCGTGTCGAAGATCGAATGGGTGTCGATGAAGACGACGGACACGACGCCGTCGGGGCAATGGGTCGGGTCGGTAGGGGATGGGAGCGTCATGACCGGCGCCGCCTGGGCGTGGAGCCGGGGTGCGGCGGCGAGCAGGAGGAGAGTGGCGGCGGTAAGTCGGGTCATGGTGGGGAGTTATACAGTGGAAGTTGGTGTGGGTTCGGGGGTGGGTGTTGGGTGTCAGGTGTCAGGGCTCGGGGCTCGGGGCTCGGGGGCTCGGGGGCTCGGGGGCTCGGGGGGCTCGGCCTTCGTCTCCACTCCAGCCGCCGCCTCCACTCCAGCCGGCGCGGGCGCCCGCGAGCCGCGGCCTTCGTCCCCACTCCGAGCGCCGCTCCACTCCGAGCACCGCGGGCGCCGGCCAGCCACTCGGGCGGTGGGGCCGCGCGCTTGGGCGCCGACCGCATGCGGCCGGCCGACGGCCGCGTGCCGGCGGGCGCTCACCACCCGTTCTGTCCCCACATGCTATTGCATCTGCATGTTCGGATGGGACGGGCGCTGCCTCCTCGATGGCCGCAACTCTGCTCCCAGAACCACGTTACATCCTGTCCCCACCACCCATCGCGCTCTGTCTGCAGGACGTGTTGGTCCCGGGTCGGCGGCGCCCTGGCCGTGCTATCCGTCGGCCTTCCGGACGCCAGCTCCGGTCCCTCCCGGCCACCGCCCGTGTGCGCCCAATCGCACAACCATCGCCTTTTCGTGAACGATTGATCGATTCGGTCATCTATAGGCACCGAATCGCACGATCATCTCGGGCGGGCGGATTTCGTTGTGCGGTTGGGTGGCCTATAGGCTGCCCAATCG
>CALBZE010000069.1 GCA_937889645.1 uncultured bacterium | reverse complement strand
TCGGCGTGGCCAAGCTCCTGGAAGGCGACGACGTCGACACGACGCTCACGGCGACCGGGATGCGCGTCCTCTCGCCCGATCACGCCGCACCGGAACAGGTGCTGGGACGGCCGATCACGACGGCGACGGACATCTACGGACTCGGCGCGCTCCTGTACGAGCTGCTGTGCGGCAGGCCGCCGCGCACGGTCCAGGCGCCGGACCCGGCCGCGCTCGTGGCGGCGATCGAGGCGGAGGTCACGCCGCCGTCGGTCGTCGCGCGGCGAGCCGGGCCGCCCATCGCCGAGCGCGCGCCACGCATTGCCGGCGACCTGGACGCGATCTGCCTGCGTGCGCTCGAGAGCGACCCGGCGCGGCGATACGACGCCGTCGAGTTGCTCCGCGACGACATCGTTCGCCACCTCGACGGGCTGCCGGTCCACGCGCGACTGCCCACCTTCGGCTACAGGGCGGGCAAGTTCGTGCGCAGACACGCGTTCGGCGTGACCGTTGCCGCGATCATCGCCCTGCTCTCCGCCGGCGGCGTCGCCGGGATCGCGTGGCAGGCGGACCGCGCGGAGCGCGCGCGCGTCGAGGCCGAAGAACTCGCGAACTTCCTCATCGAACTCTTCGAGGCGAGCGACCCGCTGGAGACCGCCGGCGCGACCGTGACCGCGCGCGAACTCCTCGAGCTCGGGACGATCCGTGCCGGCCGGCTCGGCGATCGCCCCGAGGTCCAGGCGCACATGCTCGACGCCATGGCGCGCGCCTTCCTCGGCCTCGGCGACTACGCCCGCGCCGACTCGCTCGCCCGCGTCGCCCTCGCCCGGGAGCAACAGCTCCACGGCGAACGTCACGCCGACATCGCCGCCGTTCTCACGACGCTCGGCAGGATCCGACGCGAGCAGGGCGCGCTCGACCAGGCGGAGCCGCTGATGCGACAGGCGCTCGAGATGCGACGTCGCCTCCTCGGCAACCGCCACGACCTCACGACCGGCACGATGATCGAGCTGGCGTGGCTGATCTGGCAGGACGGCCGTTTCGACGAGGCCGAGGCGCTCGCCCGCGAGGCGCTCGCCATACGCGTCGACGTCTACGGGGGCCATCACGAGAGTATCGCCGAAGCGATGGAGGCCGTCGCGCTCGTGCTGTGGAACTCGGGCCGCGATCTCGCCCAGGCGGAACGGCTCTTACGCGACGCGCTCGCCATGCGCGAGAACCTCTGGGGGCCGGACGATCCCAGGCTCGAGGCGACGCTCACACCCTTCTCGGCATTGCTTCCGGCGGTCGGCAAGGCGGCCGAGGGAGAGGCGCTCGCGCGCCGCGCTCGAGATGCACATCCGCCTGGACGGCCCCGTGTCCCCGACCATCGCGATCGGGTACCACAATCTGGGCAGCCTGCAGCGCGCGCAGGGTCGCTTCGAGGACGCGGAGCGCAGTCTGGGCGAGGCGTACCGGCAACGCATCGAACTCTACGGCGCCGACAATCCCATCGCGCTGCGCACGGGCGCCGCCTACGCGGACGCGCTCACCGCCATGGGCAAGCACGACGCCGCCGAGCCGATCCTCCGCGATATCCTGGCGCGCCAGCGTTCGCAGGCGGGTGAGGAGATCTCCGCCGATGTCGCCCGCACCATGGGGTACCTCGCCGGCGCGCTCGCCCGGCGCGGCGCCTTCGCCGAGGCCGAGTCCCTCTTCGTCGCCGCGCTCGAATCCGCGCGCCGACGCCTGCCGGCGACGCACCCCCGTCGCCGCGACCTGGTCGACGGCCTCGCCCGACTCTACGAGGCGTCCGGTCGCCCCGGGGACGCGGAACGGCTGCGCCGGGAAGAGGCGGCGGGGAATTGAAGTCGGCGCGACGCTGCGGGCATTGCGCCCCCGGACGCGGGGCCATACGCTGAACTCGTTGGCGCGCGACCGTCGCGCCCGATCACCGAACCACCCCGAACGCGCACTCTCGTGAAGACCATGCCCCTGACGTACGGAAGCTACCTCCGCCTGGGCGAGCTGCTCGAGCTCCAGACCCCCGTCTCCGACGGGCCGGAGCACGACGAGCTGCTCTTCATCGTGATCCACCAGGTCTACGAGCTGTGGTTCAAGGAGATGCTCCACGAGTTGGCGCACCTCCAGGCGCTGCTCGAGTCGGACGAAACCGCCCGGGCGCAGCACACCTTCAAACGGATCCTCACGATCCTGAAGGTCCTCGTCGCCCAGGTCGACGTCCTCGAGACGATGACGCCGCTCGAGTTCCTCTCGTTCCGCGACCGCCTCGAGTCCGGGAGCGGGTTCCAGTCGTTCCAGTTCCGCGCCCTGGAGTTCGCCCTCGGCTACAAGCGCCGCGCGGCCGTCGACCACTACCCCGAGGGCGCGCTCGGCCGCGAGATGCTCGAGGACTACTTCCGGCGCCCCACACTCTGGGACTCGTTCCTCCGCTACCTCGCGTCCCGCGGTTACGCCGTGCCGACCGCGCTCCTCGAGCGCGACGTCACCCGGCCCGTCGAGCCGTCGCTCGAGCTCCAGCGGATCCTGATCGACGTCTACCGTAAGGATCCCACGGTGAGCGAGGTGTGCGAGCGGATGGTCGACCTCGACGAGGGGGTGCAGGAGTGGCGCTACCGCCACGTCAAGATGGTCGAGCGCACGATCGGCACGAAGCCCGGCACCGGTGGCTCGACCGGCGCGGAGTACCTCAAGGCCACGCTCTTCAAGCCCGCGTTCCCGGACCTGTGGGCGATCCGCACGGAGCTGTGACTTCGAGGCATGAGGTGGTGACCGCGCGATGATCCGACCGGAACAGCTCTACGCGAGCCCGAACGCGCTCGCGCCGCACTATAGCCGCTTCGACGTCGCGAACCGGCTCCTCCTGACCGGCCACTCGCACCAGGCGTGGCCGGACCGCGGCTTCGAGGGGCAGCAGCAGGCATGGCTCGACGCCGCCGAGTTCGTCGACGACAAGTGGGAACGCGCCTTCGAGAAGGCCGACCTCGTCCGCCTCGGCTACGCCCGCCTCCTGGAAGGCGACGCCGACGACCTCGCCCTCGCCCGCCTCGCCGGCTCGATCGCCCTCGGCGCCAACACCCACGAGCTGATCGTCCGGTTCCTCTCCGCGCTCCCGCTCCGCGACCGCCCGCGCCTGGTCACGACGGACGGCGAGTTCCACACGCTCCGCCGCCAGCTCGACCGGCTGGCCGAGGAGGGGATCGAAGTCGTGAAGGTCCCGCGCGACCCGGCGGACGACGTCGCCGAGCGGCTCGCTCGCGCCGTCGACGACCGCACCGCCGCCGTCTTCGTCTCGTCCGTCTTCTTCCGCGACGCGCGCATCGTGCACGGCCTCGACCACGTCATGGCCGCCTGCCGCCGCGTCGGGGCCGAGCTCCTCGTCGATGCCTACCACCACCTCAACGTCGTCCCCTTCTCGATCCGCGCGCTCGGGCTCGACGACGCCTTCATCGTCGGCGGCGGCTACAAGTACTGCCAGCTGGGCGAGGGAAACGCGTTCATGAGGGTGCCGGAGGGGCGGGAGATGCGGCCGGTCGTGACCGGATGGTACGCGGAGTTCGGGTTGCTGTCGCACACCCCGGCGACCGCGCCCGGCGCCCCGCACCGCGTCGGCTACGGCGCCGGCCACTCCCGCTTCGCCGGCGCGACGTACGACCCGACGTCGCACTACCGCGCCGCCGCCGTCTTCGATTTCTTCCAGGCGCTGCGGTTAACACCCGTTCTGCTCCGCGAGGTCAGCCAGCACCAGGTTCGGCTCCTGGCCCGCGCGTTCGACGAGCTCGACCTCGACCCCGCCCTGATCGACCGCGACCGCGACATCGACCTGGCCGACGTCGCCGGCTTCCTCGCGTTGCGTTCCCCACAGGCCGGTGAGATCCAGCGCCGCCTGCGCGAGCGCGCCGTCCTCACCGACCACCGCGCCGACGTGCTCCGCCTCGGCCCGGCGCCCTACCTGAGCGACGCGCAGCTGGAGGAGGCGATGGGGGTGTTCGGGGAGGTGGTGAGGGAGGCGGCGTATTCATGACCGCGCCGCCCAGCCCCGCCCCCCGCACCCAAGACCCAGGACCTAAGACCTACGACCCGACACCTGCAATCCCGAGCCCCGAGCCCTGAGCCCCGAGCCCTGAGCCCCAAGCCCCGACACCTCACTCCGTCACCACCACATCCCCACCAGCGCCCCCCTCCACCCACACCGCCTTGACATTCACAAACTCCCGGATCCCGTCCCGCGCCAGCTCGCGCCCATACCCCGACGCCTTCACGCCCCCGAACGGCAGCCGCGGGTCCGACGCCACCATCGCATTGATGAACGTGAGCCCCGCCTCGATCTCGTCGATGAACCGGCGCTGCTCGTCGGCATCGCGGGTCCACGCGCTGCTCCCGAGCCCGAACGGCGACGCGTTCGCGAGCCGGATCGCCTCGTCGACGTCACGAACACGGAAGATCGACGCGACGGGGCCGAAGATCTCGTCGTCGCGCGCCGGCGTCCCCTCCGGGACGTCCGTCAGCACCGTCGGCGCGTAGAAGAATCCCGGCCGGTCGAGCGGCGCGCCGCCCAGCCGCACCTTGGCGCCCGCGGCGACCGTCTCGCGCACCTGTTGCTCGACGCCGTCGCGGATCGCCCGCGTCGCCAGCGGGCCGACCTGGGTCTCGGGATCCATGGGATCGCCGACGCGGAGCGCGGACATCGCCGCGACGTAGCGCTCGACGAAATCGTCATAGATCGCCTCGTGCACGATGAAGCGCTTGGCGGCGATGCACGACTGGCCGTTGTTGATGACCCGCGCCTGGACGGCGGTGCGGACGGCGGCCTCCAGGTCCGCGCTCGGCATGACGATGAACGGGTCGCTCCCGCCCAGCTCGAGGACCGTCTTCTTGATCCGCTTCCCCGCCCGCTCGGCGACGGCGCTCCCCGCCGGCGTGCTCCCGGTCAGCGTCACCGCGCGCACACGTGGGTCGTCGATGATCCGCGCCACGCGGTCGGAGCCGACCAGGAGCGTCTGGAACACACCTTCCTCGAACCCGGCCTCGAGGAACAGCTCCTCCAGCTTCAGCGCGCAGCGGGGCACGTTCGAGGCGTGCTTGAGAAGCCCCACGTTCCCGGCCATGACCGCCGGCGCGGCGAAGCGGATCACCTGCCAGAACGGGAAGTTCCAGGGCATGATGGCCAGCACCGGGCCGATCGGGAGGTGACGGATGTACGCCTTCGCGCCGCCGACGTCGACCGGCTCGTCGGCCAGGTGCGCCTCCCCGTGCTCGACGTAGTAGCGGCACGCGAGCGCGCACTTTTTCGCCTCGGCGATGGCGGCGCCGATCGGCTTCCCCATCTCCTCGGTCATCAGGCGGCCCAGCTCGTCGGCTCGCCCTTCCAACAGGTCCGCCAGCCGGGCGAGCCGCTCCGCCCGCTGGGCGAAGCTCGTGCGGCGGTGGCGGCGAAACGCCGCCTCCGCCCGTTCCAGCCGCCCATCCAGCTCCGCATCCGTCAATTCCTCGAACGTCGCGACGACCTCGCCCGTGGCGGGGTTGACGCTCTGCATCGCCATGCTCTCCTCCTCGTTCGGGCCCCCGGGTAATTGGGGCGCGCGGCGCGGGCGCGGCAAGAGTGTGGCGCGGGCGCGGGCAAGGGTGCGGCCGGGCGCGGCGCGCTCGGGGTGCGGCCGCGGCGGCCATCCGGCGCCCGGACCGGCGCCGCCGTGGCCCGGCAATCGCGGCGGCGCGCCGGAGCACGAAACGTGCACGTCGCCGAACGCCCGTCGGACGGCGCGGCACCGGCAACGCCGCGGCCCGGCGTCGGTCATCGCGGCCGCGCCGCGCCACACCACGGAGGAACCATGCGCAGAGGCACGATCCTGGTCCCCGTCGCCGCGCTCGTCGTCGCGCTCGGGTGCGACGAGGACGACGTCGTCGGCGACGGCACCGTCATCGGACGCGTCGACGCGACGACGCAGCCGTTCGCGGCCACGGTGCCGGTGGCCTCCGCCGCGCGGGCGCCGTTCCGGTTCGCGGCCCGGGGCGTCGTCGCCTTACCCCGTGATGCGACAGCGCGCCTCGATGCTGCCGGCCCCGTCGCGCTGCGCCAGGTCGGCCCCGGGACCGCGGCGGCGACGGTCGCGATCGGACGGTTCGCCCGCGACGGGGACCTGCGCGTCTTCGTCCTGGGCGACGTCGGCGCTGACGCGCGGTTCCGCGTGACCGGCGTCCCGGCGGGCCTCACGCGCCTGATCGCCGAGGTGCGCGACGAGGCGGGCGCGGCGATCGGTCGCTCGATCATCCACATCGGCCCCGGCGTGGGAGAAGTGGTGCCGGTCGCCGCGATCGACGGCGAGACGACGGCGGAGGCCAACGTGCTCGCCGCGCTGATCGCCGGCGGGACTCTGGCGCCGCGCATAGCGACACCGGACCTCGCGGCCAAGCTCGAGTTCTCGAGCGACGGCGAGGCCCGTGCGGCCGCGGTCTCCGAGTCGGCGATCCAGGCGCTCGCCGCCGCGTTCCTCGCCGCCCAGACCGCGTTCCTCGAGACGTTCCGGCGTTTCGGCAGCAACGCCGACGCGGGCGACCTCCAGATCGGCGGCGCGGCCGCCGCGCTCCTCTACGCCGCGCTGCGCGACCAGGGGGTCGACGAGCCGCGGGCCGAGCAGTCGTTCCTCTCCGCCCTGGCCGAGGGGTACGACGACATCGGGCTCGGCTTCGAGTCCCAGTCCGTCGCCGGTTCGGCGGCGGCCGCAGCCGGCGTCACCGCAACGACCGACGGGTCCGCCCGGCTCACCCTCCTTCGTGGCGCCACCACGCAGATGGGCGCCGCCCGCGCGCTCCTCGCCATCCTCGCGCTCACCGCGCTCGGCGCGTCGACGGCCGACGCCCAGCTCGTCTCCGAAGCGTTCGTCGATTTCGACGCCGACGCCGGCGCCGCCACGTCCGTCGCCGGGGTGCTGGCCGCGGCCGAGGCCTTCCGAGACGCGCTCCTCGGCGTATTCACGACCGTCGCGACGACGCGCCTCGGGCTGAGCGCGTCCGTCGTCGCCAACCTGATCCAGAGCGCCGAGACCGCTCCATTCCAGGCCGCCCTCGCCGCCAGCCTCGCCGCCGCGACGGACATCGACGACATCGTCGATGCCTACCTCGACTTCTACGACGAGCTCCGCGACCTCGTCGTCGGCACGCTGACGGCCGCCGGTCTCTCGCTCGCGAACGCGGAGCTGGCAGCCGACGTCTTCGTCGCCGCCGACATGGCCCTCGCCGCGATCTTCGCCTGACCCCGCCTGCAACCGAATCGCCGTTCTCAACATCTAATGGCCGTCGCGCGTCCTGTATGCGAAGCGTTGGAGAATGACGTCCGGCCCGCCGGGCCGGGGGCGGAGGGAGTAGAGCAGCGATGCGGAAGCTCGGGATTCGTCGGGTGGTCACCTTGGTGGGGATCGGTCTCTTGCTCGCGGCGGAGCCGCTTTCCGCGCAGGGGCAGAGCGCGCAGGTCAAGGGGCGAGTCGTGGCGCAGGGGACCGCCGAGCCGCTCGCGTCGGCCAACGTCGTCCTCCGGCGCCCGGGCGGCGACGTCGTCACGGGCGGCGCGACGGATGCGCAGGGCAACTTCCATCTGACCGGCATCCAGCCGGGCCCGTACACCTTCGAGGTCAGCTACATCGGCTACGCCGCGCTCCGGCGCGAGCTGGTCCTCGTGCCCGGCGCGTCGATCGACCTCGGCACGATCGAGCTGGCCTCCGAGGTGATCTCGCTCGAGGGCGTCACCGTGCAGACGGAGCGCCCGCCCGTCGTCTTCGCGCCGGACCGCGACGTCTACTCGCTCGAATCGCTCCCCGGCGCCGCCGGCGGCGTGGCGACCGAGATGCTCTCCAGCATCCCGGACCTCGAGGTCGATTTCGACGGCACCATCACCCTGCGCGGCAGCACGCCCCGCATCTACATCAACGGCCGCCCCGCGCCGATGGAGGGCGAGGCGCTGGCCGCGTTCCTCGAGCAGTTCCCCGCCGACCAGATCGCGCGCGTCGAGGTGATCCCCAACCCGTCGGCCCGCTTCGACGCCGAAGGATCGGGCGGGATCATCAACATCGTCCTCAAGGAGGGCGTCGACCTGGGGATGAACGGCAGCGCCTTCGCCAACCTGGACACGCGCGGCGCCATGGGCGGCGGCGGCCGGGTCACATGGCAGCGCGGTCGGCTCACGCTCAACGCCAACGGCTTCCTGCGTCGATCGGACCAGGAGACGACGGGGTTCGACCTGCGCCAGAACCTGCTCCACGACCCGCCCACCAAGCTGCGGCAGGACAACTGGTCCGAGCGTAGCGGGCTCTCGGGCAACGGACGGCTGAACGCGGAGTTCAAGCTCGGTGAGCGGACGTCGCTCCGCGCCGAGGGCCGCTTCTCCGACTTCGGCTCCGATTCCGAGCGTGAGAACACGACCACGCACATGGATCACCTCGACCAGTGGACCCAGCGGTACTCTCGCACGTCCCGCGTCGAATCGACGCGCCGGTCCCTGGACGGGATGGTCGGCTTCAAGCACGACTTCGAGCCCGACCGCCACACGCTCGAGGTCGAGTTCCGCTACGGGACCGGCCGCAACGACGAGGACGAGTGGGTCGAAACCGAGTTCGAGCTCGTCGGCGACGACGGCGCGCCCGTCCCCGCCGACGTCATGATCCGGGACACGGACGATCGCGCGCGCGAGACCACGCTACAGGTCGACTACGTCCGACCCTTCGGGGAGAGCGTGCAGCTCGAAGTCGGTTACCGTGGCAACTTCGAGACGCGGAAAAACGATCGTCGGCTCGACGAAACCGAGCAGTCGCCCGACGGGCCCAACACCGTCACCACGCTCCGCGGTTTCACGTACGACGAGACGTACCACTCCGGCTACGTCACCCTCGCCGGCAAACTCGGGCCCCTCGGCGTCCAGCTCGGCACCCGGGTCCGGCACGGGGACACGCGCTTCGAGGTGCCCACGGGCGACGTCTTCGAGAATTCCGGCGTCGACTTCTTCCCGAGCGCCAACCTGACGTACGAGATGGGCAATGGCCGACGGATGCGGCTGTCGTACACGCGTCGCACGCGTCGGCCGCCGCCGTGGAACCTGAATCCGATCGACGAGTCGACCGACCCGCTCAACCGCCGGGTCGGCAACCCGAATCTCGAGCCGCAGTACACCCACTCGTTCGGGCTCGACATGAGCACGTCGACCTCGTGGGGCACGCTGCGCCTGGCCCCGTTCTACCGCCGCATCGTCAACGACTGGGCGCGGATCCGCACCGTGGACGAGAACGGCGTCTCGACGACGACGTGGGAGAACGTCGCGACCCAGGAGGCGTACGGCGCGTCGCTCACCGCTTCGATCCGCCAGGTGAAGGGCTGGGGCGGGTTCGTGAGCCTCAACGCCCGGGGCGAGGATCGCGACGCGAGCAACCTCGCGTCCACCAACATCTCGGGCCGGACGTTCCACTGGTCCATTCGCGGGAACGTCTCCGGCAGCGTCGTCGGCGGGCTCGGCGTGCGCGCGTCGCTCTCCTACACGCCGGCGCGGGACGTGCCCCAGGGCCGCGTCTCCTCGCGCGTCGACAGCAGCATCAGCTTCCGCCAGCGGCTCCTCGACGGCCGGATGACCGTGTCGCTCACCGCGCGCGACCCGTTCGACATCTCGCGGACCGACTTCACGAGCAGCGACCCGACGTTCGTCCAGCTCGGCCAGAGCCGGACCAGCCGCCGAGCCGTGGCGATCAGCCTGAACTACAACTTCGGCGGCCCCGAAGGCGGCAACCGCCGCGGCGGCGGCCCGATGCGGCCGGGCGGGCCGCGGCGCTGAGCGGTCGGGCGCCGCCGGCGCCTCGGCCCTCGGCCAACGCGCCACGCCCGGGCCACGGCCTCCTCGCCCGGGCCAAGGCCTCCGCGCGCAAGCCAAGGCCTCCGCGCCCAGGCTACGCGCCGTCGCCCAACACGAAAACGCGCCCCGCACGCGGGCCGGCGGAGGAGCCGGCGCCCGCGTGCGGGGCGCTCCCGTCAAAGCGGCCGCCCCTGGCTCCGGGGCTCGCCGGGCCCACTACCCATCGACCCGACAGGCCGCATCATCTCGGCCGGCCACCCCCGACGACGGGGCGGCCCGGCACGCTCCACCGGGCCCGTGACCGACCCATTTCCTTCGCTCCGATCATCGTGCGCCCGGGTCAGCCACCGCGCGCACGCCCCGACCCGCCGATCACCCCGCTCCCCCACACCCCTGCTCTTCCAGGAATTCTAGGAAGTCGCTCAACGACACGACCAGCTCGCGCCTGTATTCGGCGCTCGGCAGCTCGTGTCCACGGCCCGCCAGGTAGAGCATGTGCGCCAGACGATCATCGTCCCGAAGCCACGCCGCGAGCTTCACCGGCTCCACGCCCAACCCGGCGGCCGCCCGTTCGACGGCCTCCACCGCCAGCCGTTCGATACGATCCCCGCCTTCCATCTCGCCGGCTCCGAATCGACTCCGCACCTCGGTCGATCGCCCCTACCCCCATCCCCGCCAGGGAATTGCCTGGCCCAAACCGCTCATCCCGATGGATTCTGGGACCCACCATCCCCACCCTCCTCCACCCCCTTCAACCTCTCCAAGAGCTCGTCCAACCGATCGTCCTCCCGACCCGCAACTCGAAGCAGTGCCACGATGAACGCGTAGATCGCCACGAGTCCGATCAACAACAATCCGCCGACGCCCCCCACTCACCCCCCCGCGAACGACTCCATTGTCCTCGGGCCCGAGCTTGCATATCGTTGGCATCTCAGGACGCGGCCGGTCGTCTCCGTGCCGCGTCCTCGTCATTCACAACGCGCCATGACGCGTCATGTCGCACCCCTTAGCAAGGCCTATGCCCGGTGATGCCGACCGCGACCTGGTCGAAGCGTTCCTCGCAGCGTACCGAGATCACAGCAACCGCGCCGCCGCGAATGCGGCGGGCGTGAGCGAGGCCACGGTCCGACGCTGGCGCGACGGTCGCGTCGCGACCCCCCTACAGACGAGGACACGTCTGCGACTGCGGGAGTGTGTGGGCCGTTCAGCCGCCGGGACCAACGGCGCCGGCGGGATCGCCGAGACCGACGGAATCGCCGGAACGACGGGGCCCCCCGCAGTCGCCGGGTCGGCCGGGGCCGCCACCGGGCTCGCCGGCGCCGCGCAAGCAACTGCCCCGTCGCCCCCGATGGAGCTCTTCGGTTCCCCCGCCCGCGTAATCCGCTACATCGGCTCGATCGCGCCGCCCGGCCGCGAGCGCGCGCGCAAACGCTACGCCCTCGAAGGCATCCGCCACGTGATCACCGCCTGGGAACCCCTCCCCACGTGGTGGTACGAACTGCGCGAAAAATTCGAATCCGGCGAGGTCTGACCCCCTGCCCCTGAGCCCCGAACCCTGAGCCCCGAGCCCTGAGCCCTGAGCCCCGAGCCCCGAGCCCCGAGCCCCGAGCCCCGAGCCCCGAGCCCCGACACCCACCCCACCCTCGCACACCACTTGCATCCCCTCCCCCGAACCTCTCCCCCGAGCAGGCCTGAGCAGGCCGGCGTGCGACGGAGCGACTGTGATGCGGCAGGAGGGAGCCATGCCGACGAGAGAGGTTCAGCGAGGCCAGCGACGAGGGACGTGGAACCGTGCGGGCCCGACCGCGCAGGGCGAAGACGTCGCGGGCGAGGTATGCCGGCTGCGACGCGAGCTGGCGCGCACGGAGGAGATGCTCCGACTCGCCGAAGCCAAGCACCGGGCCCTCGTGGCCCAGATCCCCGGAATCGTCTACCTCGCCGCCGTCGGCGACTACGGCAGCGCACGCTACGTGAGTCCGCAGATCGAGGAGATCCTCGGGATCACCGCCGACGATTGGGCCTCGAATCCGTGTCTCTGGCTGGACCGGATCCACCCGGCGGACAAGGCACGCGTTCTCGATCGGGCGTCGTGGGCCGAAGGGTCGGACGAACCTGCGGCGATCGAGTATCGGATCGTGGACCGCGACGGCGCGGTCCGCTGGTTCCGTGAGACCACGATGATACTCCGTGATCGCGAAGGCCGCCCGTGCCTGATCCAGGGCGTCCTGCTCGAGGTGCCGGGTCCCGAGGCGGAGCCGGTGGCTCGAGAGTGACGGGCGCGGGCCGAGGGCTCCGGCGAACGCGACCCGTACGCGCAGGCCGTTCGCCGTAGGCCCCGGGCCACGTGCGCACCCGCGCTCTCGCCCTACCCCCTCCGCAGCGGCACGACCAGCACCCGCTGCACGCCCATCTCGTCGGAGACCACGCCCGCGATCGTTCGTTCGCCGATGTGCGTGACGTCCATCGCCGGCGTGGTCACCGTGCCCAGGAATCGCCCGTCGCGGTCGAAGACGTCCCACTCGAATCGATCCTCCCCGCCGTGGACGAGCGCCCAGACGAAACCCAGGTCGTCGACGACGAGCCGGGAGATAGCCGGCGCGTGCTCGGGGATCGGCGGCACGTCCCGCGGCTCACTGCCAGCAGCCGCACGGAAGTGCTCGACGAGGGCGGCCCGCGCGCTTTCCCGGACTGCGGGATCGAGGCGCCGCGGCGGCACCGCGCGGTGGATCACGTGGATCGTGTCGCCGCCCGGGGCCAGGCGCGCGATGCGGTACGCGTCGCCGAGCGTCGCGTAATGGCTCCCGTCCGGGCCGATCGCCGCGGACGGCTCCGGTGTGAACGGCACCTTCATGCTCGTGAGTGGCCTGCCGTCGGGCGCCCGGTGATGCAGCTGCACCGGCTCATGGACGGCGACGACGACCGTGTCCTCGGCCGCGCCCTCGGGCGAGTAGCGGACCACGCCAAGCGTGTCGACGCCGATGCCGATCGAGAGGCCGATGACGTCGTAGAACCTCCCCGCATCGTCGAAGCGAACCGACGCGCCGGCCTGGAGGAACCGGTAGGGCCGCGCGAGGCGGAACATCCGGCGGAACGCGCCGTCGCCGTCGAAGACACTGACGCGGTTCAGCATGCCGTCGAGGACGGCGACGCCGCCGCCGGGCGCCGCGCCGATGCCGTCCACGTGCCGGAACTCGCCCGGCCCCTCGCCGGTCCGGCCCAGGCGGCCCAGGAACTCGCCCTCGGGGGTGAAGATCCGGACCTCGCGCGCCTGCGCGTCGCCAACGAAGATGCGGCCGTCCGGCGCGACCCACACGCCGCCGATGCGGCCGAAGACGTATTCCGCCTCTCCGTCGACGACGCCGATCCGGACAGCGCGCTCGACGTCGACTTCCCACGCGGCGTCGTCATCCCACGCGCCGCGCGCCCCATTCGTCACGTGGACGACGCCGGCGATGGTGTCCACGCGGGCGCCGTCGGCCTGCATCGAGGTCTGGCCGGCGCCGCAGCCGGCCGCGGTGAGGGTGACGGCCAGAAGGGGAGTGGCAAGGAATCGATCGGCCATGTCGTCCTCCGTGGGTGGGTGGGTTGGGCGGCGCCAGGTGCGCACGGGCCCCGACACGTCGGACACATCACGGGCCTGGCACGTTGCACGCATGGGGCGCCGGCCGACCGTTGCCACCGCCCCCCGCTTGCGGTAGAATCCCGTCGGGTTGGACAAGCCGCGCCCCGGCGAGTTCCCGGGGCGATGACACAGGACATAGGGAGATAGATGGCCATGCGCAAGCTTCTCGTGCGGAGCGCCGGGGTCCTGGGCGGGCTCGCGCTCCTCGCCCCGACCGCCGCCTGGGCGCACACCGGCGTCGGGCCTGCCGACGGACTGATCCACGGAATGCTGCACCCGCTCCTCGGCGTCGACCACCTCCTCGCCATGATCGCGGTCGGCGTCTGGGCGACGCAGCTCGGCGGCCGGGCCGTCGTCGCGCTGCCGGCCGCGTTCGTCGCGACGATGGCGATCGGCGCAGCGGCGGGCGCGGCCGGGTTCGCTATGCCCGGCGTCGAGGCCGGGATCCTCCTCTCCGTTCTCTCGCTCGGCGCCCTCGCCGCCGCGGCGAAGCGGCTCCCGATCGCCCTCGCGATGGCCGTGGTCGCGATCTTCGCGCTCTTCCACGGGCACGCGCACGGGACCGAGATGCCCGCGACGATCGCCGGGTGGGCCTACGGCATGGGCTTCGTCACGGCGACGGCCGCGCTGCACGCCGCCGGGATCGGCCTCGTCCTCGCCGCTCGCTCGGTCCGGCCGGTGAGCGGCCTCCAGTGGGATCGCATCGCCGGCGCGACGATCGCCGCCGCGGGGCTCATCCTCTGGATCGTCTGACTGCAGATCGCGTGACGGCGAGCGGGCCGGTGACGATGCGGATGACCTGGTTTCACAGCGGAATCGCGCGACGCGGCACGCCCCGGAGCGGGGGCGCGCCGCGCTCGCTACGCTACTCGGCGGCTTCGCGGGCCGTCGGCCTGCTCGCGGCGGCGGCCGCCGCCCTCACGGCGCTCCTCGCCACCCTCGCGGCGCCCGGTACAGCGCGAGCCCAGGAGCCCACGCGGGCGCCCTCAGCCGTCGTCGGTGACTGGCTCGGCACCCTCGCCGTACCCGGCGGCTCGCTCCGCATCGTCTTCCACATCACGGAGGCGAACGGCGGGCTCGCCGCGACGATGGACAGCCCCGACCAGGGTGCGTTCGGGATCCCGACCGGCGCCGTCCGCCTGACGGGCGACACGCTCTCGATCGAGGTACCGATCGTTTACGGGCGTTACCGGGGCGAGGTGCGCGGCGACACGATCGAGGGGACGTGGTCGCAGGGCGTGGCGTCGTTCCCGCTCGTCGTCGTTCGGACCGAGGAGGCGGCGCCGCCCAGGCGGCCGCAGCACCCCGAGCCGCCGTACCCCTACGACGCGATCGACGTCACGATCCCGACCGACGACCCGGGGGTCACGCTGGCCGGCACGCTCACGAAGCCGTTCGGCGACGGCCCGTTCCCGGCCGTGGTCCTGATCTCCGGCTCCGGCCCCCAGGACCGCGACGAGACCCTCTTCGGCCACAAGCCGTTCCTCGTCATCGCAGACGCGCTGACGCGGCATGGGGTCGCCGTACTCCGCTACGACGACCGCGGCTTCGGCGCATCCACCGGCAACTTCGCCGCCGCGACGACGGCCGACTTCGCCAACGATGCCCTGGCCGCCGTCCGCTACCTCCGCGGCCGCTCGGATATCGACCCCGCGCGGATCGGGCTGATCGGCCACAGCGAGGGCGGGATCGTCGCACCGATGGCCGCGCGCCGCTCGGACGACGTCGCCTTCGTCGCCCTCCTCGCCGGACCGGGCGTCCCGTTCGAGGAGCTGCTCCCGATCCAGATCGAGCGCATCGCACTCGCCGACGGCGCGACTCCCGAGGCCGCCGCGGCCATGCGCCGCGGGACCCGGCGCCTCATGGAGATCGCGCGCGACAAACCCGACCGGGGCGAGGCGGCCGCGAAGATGCGCGAGGCCGTCCGCGAGATGATCGACGCGCTCCCGCCCGACCAGCGCGACACGTACGGCACGACGCCCCAGATGCGCGAGGCCGCGATCGCGCAGCAGGTGACGTTCTTCAACTCGCCGTGGATGCGCTTCCTCATCGGCCGCGACCCGGCCGACGACCTCCGCCGGCTCAGCATCCCGGTCCTGGCGCTGAACGGCACGCTCGACCTCAACGTCCCGCCGGACGTCAACCTGCCGCCGATCCGCCGCGCGCTGGAGGAGGCCGGCAACCCGGCTTCGCGGGTCTACGAACTGCCCGGCCTGAACCATCTGTTCCAGCCGGCGACGACGGGGCTTGGGCGGGAGTACGGCACGATCGAGACGACGTTCGATCCCAGGGCGTTGGAGATCCTCGTCCACTGGATCCTCGACCAAACTTAGCGGACCACGTTTCCATTTCCACAGTTTGGCCGCTTCCGACATGCGAGTGTCTGGAACGTGATCCGGAAACCCGCGTGGTTCGCCGGTTCTCGGTCCGGCCACCCGCGCTTCCTGCGGCGATCCGGAAAACGGAAACGTGGTCCGGTTAGGTTGGCACACAATGTGACGCGCGAACGGCGCCCGACGGGGCAGGGGCACCAGCAGGCTGCGGACGCGAGTCACGGAGGTGTCGCCATGTCGATGCACATCGCTCGGAACGGGATCGTGATGGCAACCGTGCTGGTCGTGTGCGCGGTGGGTGGTATCTGGGTTGGACGGGCGACCGCGGAGGCTGGACCGTACGGGCCGGCGCCGGACGGTGTGCCGGTGCCGACGGCCGCACCGGCCGACGCGTCGGCGCAGAACCAGGCAACGGCGGGACCTCTCGGCCAGTACACCACGTACATCGTGGCGACGCACTTCCTCCGCGACCAGTCGTACGAGACGCACCACTACTTCAAGCCGCTGCGCGACGGCGTGCTCCAAGGGCTGGTCTTCCGCGAATCAGCGGACGGCGCGCCGCTCATCGAAGTCGAATGGGCGATCTCCGCCGACGTCTTTGCCCGCCTCCCCGACTGGCAAAAGGAGTTCTGGCACCCCCTCGCGCCTGCCATCGACGCGGGACGCGTCCGTGCGCCGAACTTGCCGCCGGACCAGGCTCGCGAGCTGCTCGCGACGGTGCGCGGCCTCTACGCCCAGACGATCAACCTAGCCGGCATCGAGGGCGGGCTGCCGATCGGGCTCGAGGGGATCGCGCTCGCCACGCACATCACTCGGGAGGAGATGCTTCGGGCGCTGACGGCAGCCGCCAGCCGATGAGTCGGACCAGGTTTCAAAATTCAAGAATTGGCCGATGCCAACATGCTCCTGTCCCAACAGCGACCCGGCCAACCGGCCTGCGCGCCGCAATCTCGCCCGATCTGCACGCCGTCCAGGCCGATTATGAAAATTGAAACGTGGTCCGATTAGGGTCCGGTTAGAAGAGGCGCCAGAACTGGGCGACGAGGAAGCACACCGTAAACCCCATCGCCAGCGGCATCAACGCCGCCACCGCCGTCCACTTCACACTCCCCGTCTCCTTGTAGATCGTGTAGATCGTCGTCGAACACGGGTTGTGCAGCAGACTGAAGAGCATGAGACACACGGCCGTCAGCAGCGTCCACCCCCCGGCCTCGAGCAGCGCACCGATCTCGCCGGCGGACTCCAGCTCGAACATCACCCCCGCCCCCGCGCCCACCCCCTCCACCCCGGCCGTCAGCACCGTGAGCATCAGCACCGTCGGAATCACGATCTCGTTGGCCGGGATCGCCACGACGTACGCCAGCAGGATGACGCCATTCAGTCCGATCAGCCAGCCGACGGGGTCCAGCGCGCCGACCAGGTGCTCCGCGATACTCGCGCCGCCGAGCTGCACGTTGGAGATCAGCCAGATCACCGCGCCGGCCGGCACCGCGAAGACCACGGCGCGCCACAGCACGATCAGCGTGCGGTCGACGAGCGACGTGTAGAGCGTCTGGAGCACCCGCGGCGGCCGGTATGGCGGCAGCTCCAGGCTGAACGTGCTCGCCTCGCCCCGCAGCACCGTGCGCGACAGGAGCCACGAAGAGAAAAACATGAAGCCGACGCCGAGCAGTGCGATCGCGACGACCGCGCCCGCCGAGACCAGCCCCGCCAGGTGCGCCGGCGCGACGCCGCCCAGGAAGATCGAGGCGATCAGGATCTGCGTCGGCCAGCGGCCGTTGCAGAGCGAGAAGTTGTTGGTCAGGATCGCGATCAACCGCTCCCGCGGGCTGTCGATGATCCGCGCCGAGACGACGCCAGCCGCGTTGCACCCGAAGCCCATGCACATGGTGAGCGCCTGCTTCCCGTGGGCGCCCGCGCGGCGGAAGAGCGCGTCCATGTTGAAGGCGACGCGCGGCAGGTACCCGAAGTCCTCGAGGAGCGTGAAGAGCGGGAAGAAGATCGCCATCGGCGGCAGCATCACGCTGACGACCCAAGCCGTCGCCAGATAGACGCCGTCGAAGAGGAAGCCGCCGAGCCACCACGGCATCCCGAGGGTGTCCTCGAGCGACTTCAGCGCCGGGTGGATCGTCCCGATCAGCAGGTCCGCCAGGAGCCCCGAGGGGACGTTCGCACCCGCGATCGTGATCCAGAAAACGACCGTGAGGATCAGAAGCATGATCGGGAACCCGGTCCACCGGCTCGTCAGCAGGCGATCCAGCGTCCGGTCGAAGTCGAAGCGCGCCTTCTTCAGCCCCGTCGCCACGGACCGCTCGGCGATCGCGTGCGCCGCTGTGTAGATGCTCTCCGTAAGCGCATCGTCGAAGTTCGGCGGAAGACGCCAGCGGAGCGACGCCGCATGCCGGAGCACCCGCTCGCGCACCGCAACCGGGCCGATCGCCTCGGCCGCCGTACCGCCGTCGCCCGTCCCGGTCGTTCCACCCTCCGCACCCGGCGCGCCTACCTCGGAGCCCGGCGACGCCGTGCCCATGAGCGCCCCGCCCGCCGCCACCAACCGCCCCGACGCCTGCAGCCGCCCCAGCTCGCCCGTGCGCACCGCCTCCTCGACCCGCTCGTCGCCGTTGAGGAGTCGCAACGCAACCCACCGGGCGTTGTCCAGCTCCGGGAACGCTTCGCGCACGAGCGGCGTCAGCTCCGACAGCGCGCCCTCGACCTCGGGCGGGTGCTCGGCGATGCGGAACGGGCGCGGCCGGATCCTCCCGTCGGCGACGTCGCATACGGCCCGCAGCAGCTCGTTGATCCCTTCGCCGCGCCGCGCCGCGGCCGGAATCACCGGCACGCCCAGCTCCGCCTCGAGCTTGGCCGCATCCACCGCGATCCCGCGCCGCTTCGCCTCGTCCATGAGGTTCAGGCACACGACGACGCGGTCGGTGATCTCCAGGACCTGGAGTACCAGGTTCAGGTTGCGCTCGACGCGCGTCGCGTCGACGACGACGACGGTCACGTCCGGACCGCCGAAGAGGACGAAATCCCGCGCGACCTCCTCGTCCGCGCTCCCCGCCTGCAGCGAGTAGGTCCCCGGCAGGTCGACGATCTTGATGCGACGCCCCTCGTGCGCGAAGACGCCCTCCGCGCGAGTGACCGTCTTCCCCGGCCAGTTCCCCGTGTGCTGCCTCAGCCCGGTCAGCGCGTTGAAGACCGTGCTCTTCCCCGTGTTCGGGTTCCCCGCCAGCGCGACCAGAATGTCCCAGCCGTGCTTCGGGTCCAGCCCCAGCCGCACGAGCTGCGGCGTGCGGGCCCCGCCGGCCGGATGGCAGTCCGGCGCCTTCGTCTTCGGCATGTCACTCGCCTCCCGTCGACGCCGGTGCGGCGCCCGACTCCGGGGTCGCGCCCTCCGGCGCGGTAGCATGCGACGTCGCGCGAGCGGATGCCGCGTCGTCCGCCACGTCCTCCACGTCGCCCGAGGCCTCGCGCATCGGGTCCTCCGACGCCTCGCACATCGGGTCCTCCGACGCCTCGCGCCGCACCAGGATCCACTCCGCCTGCTCCCGCCGCAGCGCGATCAGCGCGCCGCGGATCTCGTAGGCGACGGGGTCGCCGGACGCGCTGCGCAGCACAGCCGTGATCCGCGTCCCCGGCACCACGCCCAGGTCCAGCAGGCGACGTCGCTGCAGACCCCGGCACGACGCCGAGATCCGCACCACCCGCGCCGACTCGCCCGGCCGCAGCGTCGCCAGCGTCTCGACCCCGGCGTCCCGCGCCGCATCCGCCGGCAAGCGCTCGACCGCCACGCTCCGGGCGACCATCGCCTCCAGCTCCCGCTCCCGGCCACCCGCGCGGACCCGAACGACGCCGCCCCCCGTCCCCAGCACCTCCACCCGCATCCACGGCCCCAGACCCGCACGCACCAGGCGGTCGTACACCTCCCGCGGCTCGTCCTCCAGGTGCACGATCACGCCCTGCTCGCCCACTGCCAGCTCGGTGAGCGGGACGCCCGCCAGGGGCGCGGCCGCGCCGTCCGCGCCGGGGATCGGGTCGCCGTGCGGGTCGTAGCGCGGATGCCCGAGCCGCGCCGAGAGCTCCGCGGCCTCCGCGGGCGACATCGTGTGCTCCCGCGCATCGGCCTCGTCGTGCCATTCCGTCGGATGCACGCCGGTCCGGTCCGCGAGGTAGCGCTCCCACAGCCGATGGCTCCGGACGACGTGCACCGCGTACGCGCGCCCCTCCTCCGTCAGCCCCAGATCCTCGCCCACCCAGCGCCCCAGCCCGCGCTCGACCACCCGCGCGAAGACCCGCGCCGCCACGTGCCGCGACACGCCCAGCACGCCCGCCAGGCTCTCCAGGCTACACGCGCGCCCCGCCTCCTCGCAGTGATAGACGTGCTTGAGCGCGTCCTCGATCCGAACCCGCTCCGTATAGCGCCGCAGCGACCACACCCTCGCGACCAGCCCCCACCGCGGCCAGAACAGCGCCGCGCCGATGAGCGCCGTCGCGAAGAAGACCGAAAGCGCGACCTCGGGTCGTACCACGCGTCCCTCCACCGATCGATGGTCGCCCCCCACCCCACCACCCCGAAACCCAAATTTAGTATGACCTCAAATTCGGATCAGGTCAAGCGGCAAGATGCGTGCGCGGGCGGCGGATCAACCGTAAGTGACGATGGAGGGCGAGAATGGGTGAAGACGGATGCGGAGCCGGGGGCGAGGGCGGGCGGGTGCTTGGGAGGGGCGACGCCCGGAGCGGGCGCCGGCGTCGCCTACTCAGCTTGCTCCGGCGCCTCGCAGCGCTCCACGCGGATCGCGGCGGCGACGGTGGGGCCGATCGCGCGCTCGCCGGCCGCGCCGTCGCCTTCGCCTTCGAGCCGGAGGACGAGCGGGCCATCGAACGGCGCGCGCGAGACGAGGGTGACGCCGGTGCCGAGGGTGAGTCCGATCTCGTCGAGGTAGCGGAGCAGCTCGGGGTTGTCGTCGCTGACGCGGACGATGCGCGCGGATTCGCCCTCCTCGAGGTCGGCGATGGTGGTCGTCTCGCCCTCGTGGATCTCGCCCTCGCGCGTGGGGATCGGCGCGCCGTGGGGGTCGACGGTCGGCTCGCCGAGGGCGGCGGCCATGCGGTCGATCAGCTCGTCGGAGGCGGCGTGCTCGAGGCGCTCCGCCTCCTCGTGGACCATGTCCCAGGGGTAGCCGAGGCGCTCGGTCAGGTACGTCTCGATGACGCGATGGCGTCGGATCGTCCCGAGGGCGACGCGGCGTCCTTCCTCGGTGAGTCGCACGCCCCGGTACTTCTCGTGCTGGAGCAACCCCTGATCGGCGAGGCGACGGACCATGCCGCTCACCGACGCCGGTGCGACGGAGAGTCGCCCGGCAATGTCGTTGGTCATCGCGGCCCCGGTGATCCGCTCCAGCTCGTAGATCGTCTTGAGGTAGTCCTCGACCGGAGCGGTGTACTCCTCTGCGGTGCGCTTGCTCGGCATCCTGGCTGTTCTCCAAGGCGATCCTGCCGTCCGGGCCCCGGCGGTCCGCGACCCGTCCCCTAATTTCGCAGAAGATCGCGCCGGATGCCAGCCTCGCACAACCGCCACCCCTCTCACCACCCCACCCTATACACCACCGCCAGATTCCTCCCCGGATTCGGCGCGAAGTCCTTGATCCGGCTGCTCGCGTCGTGGTACACCACGTTCCCGACGTTGTCGACCCGCACCGTGAGCGAGTGACGCGTCCCGCCGAACGATGTCCGCACCCCCGCCTCGAGGTCGACGAGCGTGTAGCCATCGGTCGGCGTCTCGTCGTCTTCGCTGATGCGCGTGCGGGCGGCGGCGTGGCGGACGCGGACGCCGAGGAGCCGGGCGCCATCGTCCCACCGGACGCCGAGGAAGAGGCGAGCGGGCGGAAGGAACGGGATCGTGCCGCCGCCCTCGCGGCGCGCGGAGACGGCGTCGCCGCCCAACCCGACGATGAGGCTCCGCACCACCACGGCCTCGACCGAGCCCTCGACCCCGCGCAGCGTCGCGTCGCGCTGCGCGTAGCCGACGACCGGGAGCGCGTAGCCGTCGACCACGGTGTCGCCCGTGACCGCGGGGTAGATGTAGCCAGCGACGCGGTTGACGTAAGCGGCCAGCTGCCCCGTGACGCGCGACGAATGGAGGCGAAGCACGGCGTCCGCGCCCAGCGCGCGCTCGGCCTCCAGGGCCGGGTTCCCGAACTCGACCGCGCCCGTCCCGGCGTGGACGGATCGGGAGTACAGCTCCTCGACGGTCGGCGCGCGGAACGCGCGGGCCACCGTGAACGCCGCGCTCGCCGCGTCGCCGAGCGGGAGCACCAGGCCGACGGAGCCCGAAACGGCGGTGAACACCCGCTCGCGCCCGGGGCCGAACTTCGGCGCCGTGCGCGACGCGACGGCGTAGCGGTCCAGCCGCGCGCCGAGCTGGAGCGCCGCGCCGTCGTCGCTCAGCTCGAGCTGCTGGAAGCCGAAGACGCCGGCCGCGGTCGAGTTCGCCGGCGGCGTGAGCGACGTCGCGCCCTCGCTCGTGTAGTCCTTCCACAGCCCGCTCACACCCCACGCGCCGCGTCCGAGCGGGCCGCGCGGGGCCTGGTCCAGTCGCACCCCGACCGCGGCCGTGCGCAGCTCGAACCGGTTCCCCGACCCGCCGGCGACGACGACCTCGTCGTGCGCGTAGTCCTGGAGCGTCGCGTCCAGCCGCACGCCGGAGAGGCCCGACGACGGCAGTTCGACCTCGGCGCGCAGCACGGCTTCGACCCGGCGACCGGCCCAGCGCAGCGGGTCGGTCCCCGGACGGGCCGGGAGGCCGTACTCGAAGTCGTAGCGACGCAGCGCCGCGCCGGCCCGAACCGTCCGGCCCGCGTACCCGACGCCGAGCGTCCCGTTCACGCTCTCCATCCCCGTGTTCGCCAGGCGACGTCCCAGCGCCGGGTCCTCGGAGATCCGCACGTCGCCCGTGCGCCGCATGCCACCGCGCGCGCCAAAGACCCACCCGCGGCCGACCGGCACGGCCGCGCGTGCCGCGATCCCGCCGCCCGCGTGTGCTGACTCCGCCTGCCCCGCCGCCTCGACGCCGGCGCGCGGCGGGGCGTCCACCGGCACGTCGTCCGAGATCACGTTGACGACCCCGCCCAGCGCGTTGTTCCCGTACAGCAGCGCCGCCGGCCCCCGCACCACCTCCACCCGCGACGCCGCCAGCGGGTCGATCGTGACCGTGTGGTCCACCGCCGAGCCCGCTAAGTCGCCCGTGCGCAGGCCGTCCTGCAGCACCAGGATCCGGTCGCCCGAGAGGCCGCGAATCACCGGCGCCGCCGCCGCGGGGCCCGAGTACCGCACCGCCATCCCCGGCGTCCCCTGCAGCGTCTCCGCCAGCGTCGCGCCGAGATTCCGCTCCAGCGCCGACCCCGACAGCTCCGTCGTCGCCTGCGACGCCGCCCATGCGGCTCCGCCACCCGGCGTCGCCGTCACCTGCACCCCCGGCAGCGCGAGCGGGGTCTCGATCAGGACGATCTCCACGTACGCCGAGGCCGGGCCGTCGACGACCTGCACGCGGCCGGCTGCGCCGTCGGCGCCCTGCGCGCGGCCCGCGGCACCGTCGGCGCCTCGACCGCCCGCGCCCCCAGCACCCGCCTCGCCCGCAGGCACCACCACCTCCCGAACCACCGGCGCGTACCCCAGCCGCGACACGTGCAGACGATGCGCGCCCGCGCGCAGCCCCCGCACCACGAACCGCCCCTCCGCGTCCGCCACCACCAGCCGCGCGGTCCCGAGCACCCGCACCTCCGCGCTCGCCACCGGCTCCCCGCCCGCGCCCCGCACCCGCCCGACCACGTCGTAGAGCTCGCCCTGCACCGGCGCCGCCACGGTCGCGCCCCACAGCGCCGCGTCCGCCGCGCCCGACGACATCAACCCGACCAGCGCGACTCCGGCCAAGCCGACCAGGCGCGCCGCAAAGCCGACCAGGCGGCCATCGCGTCCATCCCGCATCGCCCCCTCCGCTCGAATTCGGCCCGAGGATTAGACACGATTAGCATGATATTTAGACGGACCTAAATTGTCAATATGCACTAGCGAATCAACGCGCCGTCGACACCCTATCACTGCCCCCTCCGTCCGCGCGGGCGTCCGCCCCAACCGCTCCCGCACGTCGGCGGGGGTCTGTGCTGCCCCCTCCCTCCGCGCGGGCGCCCCCACAAAACGTCCGACCAGCGGCCCCCGCCCCCACGGCAGACGCTTTGCCACTTGACACCCGTGTAGCTTTCGGGGTTCGACCGGAGCTACTACACGACGGACGGAGTCCCGATGAAGTCTTTCTCTCGAGGAGCGACGCGCTGATGGAGGCACCGATCCCGACGGCGCCGCGGCCGGATGACGCCGGCGCCAGGCGACCCGCCGACACCGCGCCACCCGCCGGCGCCCAACCATCCGCGAGCACTCCGCCACCCGCCGGCGCCCAGCCGCCCGCGGACGCCCGGCCGCCCGCCATCGGTCGCCGCGACCGCGTCTACGCGATGGCGGGGGTGCTGCTCGCACTCCTGCTCTCGGGGCTGGACCAGACGATCGTGGCGACGGCGGGTCCGGAGATCCAGCGCGACCTGTCGATCCCGGCGTCGCTGTACGCGTGGCTCACGACGTCGTACCTCGTCGCGTCGACGGTCATGCTGCCGATCTACGGCAAGCTGTCGGACATCTACGGCCGCAAGCCGATCCTGCTGGTCGGGGTCGTGCTCTTCCTCACCGGCTCGGTGGTGGCGGGGCTCTCGCCGAACACGGGCGTGCTGATCGTCGGGCGGACGGTGCAGGGGCTCGGCGCGGCGTCGCTATTCACCTCGACGCTCGCGGTGATCGCGGACCTCTTCCCGCCCGCGGAGCGCGGGAAGTACATGGGGCTGATCGGCGCGACGATGGGGATTTCGAGCGTGATCGGCCCGCTGGTCGGCGGCGTGATCACCGACACGCTCGGCTGGCACTGGGTCTTCTTCGTGAACGTGCCGATCGGCGGCGTGGCGCTGTGGTTCATCGTGACGAAGATGCCGCGGATCGGCGGACGGCCGCGGGTGGCGCCGATCGACGTGGCCGGCGCGGTGTGGTTGGTCGTGGGCGTCGTCCCACTCCTCGTCGCCCTGTCGCTCGGCGGCGGGGGCGAGAACGTCTCGGTGGGCCAGGCGACGTCGGGGCGCGGGCCGGTGCTCGCGCTCGTCGCGGCCTCGGTGCTCGGCCTCGTCGCCTTCGTGGCGACGGAGCGGCGCGCGGCGGACCCGATCGTCGACCTGCGCCTCTTCCGGAACCGGGCGATCGCGCTGGCGACGGCCGCGTCGTTCGCGCTCGGCGCGGTCTTCCTGATCAGCATGGTCTTCCTGCCGCTCTACCTGGTGAACGTCGTCGGCGTCTCGGCGACGAGCGCGGGGCTCACGCTCCTGCCGCTGACGCTGGGGATCGTGAGCGGGAGCATCTCGGCGGGTCAGCTCGCCAGCCGGGTCGGGCACACGAAATCCGTCCTCGTCGGGAGCCTGCTCCTCCTCGTCGTCGCGTTCGGGCTCATGGGATTCACGCTGACGACGGAGTCGACGTCGCTCGAGGTGACGTGGAAGATGGTGCTGATCGGGCTCGGGATCGGGCCGTCGCTCCCGCTCTACACGCTGATCGCGCAGGGCGCGGCGCGGCCGGAGGCGGTCGGCGTCGTCTCCGCCCTCTCGACCTTCTCGCGCGCCATCGGCCAGGTGCTGGGCGTGACCATCGCCGGCGCGCTCTTCGCGCTCAGGATCGCGCGCGTCGTTCCACCCGGCGCGGCCGACCCGATCGCCGCCGCGCCGCCCGACACGCTGACCGGCGCCGTCGCGTTCCTGTACCGCGTCGGGATTCCGGTCATCGCGATCGGACTCGTGCTGACGATGTTGCTGCCGGACGGCGTCGGAGGGGCGGGGGAGGCGTGAGGGAGAGGCGGGGCGGTGGTCGCGCCCCGCCTCCATACGCCATCAGTCCGCCGCGCGCAGCTCGCCGCCGCGGCCGGCGCCGAACCCGGGCGGGCGGATCCTCATCCTCTTCTTCGACGTGCCGAGGGCCAGGGGCTCGGCTTCGTCCAGCTCCCGGATCTCCTCGCCCAGCGGCTCGGGGCGGGCGAGGTATTGGAACTCGCCCTTGCCGTCGGGACTCGGTCCGCTCGCCCAGCGGCCGGCCTCGCTCTCGTCGCCATCGGAGACGTTCCAGAACTGGTAGGCGACGTCGGCGTACTCCAGGTCCTGCGGGAACGCGCTCGGGACCGGCGTCTCCTCCAGCCCGTCGGCCTTCAGCTCCTCGATCGCCGCGAGCCACTGGTTCTGGTGCATCGTGTCCCGCGCGATCAGGAAGGAGAGCATGCGACGCACGCCCGGGTCCGTCGTCATGTTGTAGAGCCGGCAGACCTGGAGGCGCCCCTGCGACTCCGCGGTGAGGTTGTAGCGGAAGTCCGCGAGCAGGTTGCCGCTCGCGATGGTGTAGCGGGCGTTCCACGGGTAGCCGACGCTGTCGGTCGGCGACGCGCCGAGCCCGCTCACGATCACGTGCTGCGGGTTCATCCCGCCGAGGACGGCGGCGACCATCGGATCCCGGGAGGCTTCCTCCTGCGCGTCGACCGGGCCCTTCTCGAGCAGGCGTGCGATCATCGTCGCCAGCATCTCGACGTGCGAGATCTCCTCGGTGCCGATGTCGAGGATCATGTCGCGATACTTGGCCGGTCCGCGGCAGTTCCACCCCTGAAACAGGTAGCTCATCATCACGCTGATCTCGCCCCACTGGCCGCCGAGCACCTCCTGCAGCTTCCTGGCGTAGACGGGGTCGGGCCGCTCGGGCTTCGCGTCGAATTGCAGCCGCCGATCGCGGAAGAACATGCTTCGCCTCCTCGGGGAACCGGTGGTCGGAAACGGAATTCGGTGCGTAGGGATGCCGGGCGATCGGGTGCGGCCCGAAGCGGGCGGGCGCCTCTCGCCCGGGACGGCCCAGGGGCGGACGCAAGCGGGGTGCCCCGTGGGCGGCGCGCGCGACGCGCTCAGGGAGGCTCGCCGGATCAGTCGGGCAACCACGCCTGGCGTGGTCCGGCTACCGGTCCATAGCTTTTGCCGTGGAGCGGGCAACGAGAGGAGGCGACGAAAATGGGCGATCAGCGCAGGACGCGCCGGCCGATCTCGGCGCGGATCGAGGCCACGGGCGCGAAGGCGGAAGAGGCGGGCGCGTTCTCGCCGGCCGCACTGCGCGAGGCGTTCTCCCGCTGGGCGACCGGCGTGACCGTCGTCGCCGTGCGCGACGAGGCGACGGTCTACGCGATCACGGCGACGGCGTTCCTCCCCGTCGCCGTCGAGCCGCCGCTCGTCCTCGTCTCGATCAACCCGAACGCGACGGTCCTGCCGTTCCTCAAGGAGGGCGCGGAGTTCGGCGTCAGCATCCTCGCCGAGGACCAGCGCCGCCTCGCGAGCATCTTCGCGGACACCGGCCCATTAGCGCAGATGCACTTCCCCCGCGAGGGCGACCCGGTGCTCCCGGACGCGCTGGCGAGCTTCACCTGCCACGTCGCGCGACGGTACCAGGAAGGCGACCACACACTGGTGGTCGGTGCGGTCGAGCGCGTCGCGACCGGAGCGGACCGCCGGCCGTTGCTGTACTACAGACGGGAATACGGGCTGCCGAGGTGAGAGCGGCGGCCGCACAGGCCGCCGCGCATCATGTCGGCCCACCGCTCGAAATCAGATTGCCGCCTGTGCCACGGGCTCCTCGAGCCGTTCGACGATCGCCTGCACGTGGATCTCGGTCGTGTCCAGCAGCGGCAGACCGGCGAGCGAATCGGCCCGGATCAGGAGCGGCAGCTCGGTCCCGGCGAGGATGACCGCGTCGACGTCGCCCCGCTCCGCCCAATCCTCCACGATCCGAGTCACGCCGTCGCGCGTCTCGTCCGTGAAGTCGCCGTCGAGCAGCTCGGTCAGGTACCGATCGTGCAGCCAGGCACGACGCTGCTCGTCGGGCAGCACCACATCGATCCCGCGGCGCCCGAGGACCGTCGGATAGAAGCCCGCCCCCATCGTGAACCCCGTTCCCAGCAACCCCACCCGGCGGAGCCCCCGGAACTCGACGGCGTCCGCGCAGCATTCGACGATGCTCAGGAGCGGGATCGGCGACTCCGCGGCCAGCTCGTCGAAGACGATGTGAGGCGTGTTGGCGGCCATCGCCGCGAAATCGCACCCGGCGCGCTCGAGACGTCGGATGGAGTCCAGGAGGTACCGGACCAGCCCGGGACGGTCGCCCTGGACGAGGCGGATGCCGAGGTTGACGTCCAGGCTGTCGATGACCAGGTGCGGCAAACTGGACGGATGACGCTGCTTCCAGAGGTGCAGGATCATCCGGTAGTAATCGACCGTGGATTCCGGCCCCAGCCCGCCGACGAGCCCCGCTGTGCGCAATCGAGCCCCACTGTTTTCAGGGTGAGGAGATGAGACGGAGACGCCGTCCAATGCCGGGGGCGTAATCTGCGGGTCCGGCCGGCATCCGCAAGTCGGGGCCAGCGTCTCGGTGGTATACAACCGACCTCACTTCGAATTCGAGCACACGACTTCGTACGTGATGCCGCTACCGGTGACCCCTCGGCGGATTCCATAGCGCTCACCAGCTTCGGGATTGGCGTAGAAGCTGAACCCGGCTTTCTCGTCGGGCCCGAGCGGGAAGACCGCCGTTCCGGGGTAGGCGGTCCCGATGAATCGCCTCCCCACGGCGTAGACGTCCACAGGGACGCCGGTCTGATTGCGAACGATGAGGCGTGCGGGACCGTAGCACGGTCTCTGGTTGACCGGCGCCTTCTGGGCGGACGCGCACGCCGAGAGCACGGCCGCCGCGAGAACGCATCGCCAAACCGTCAACCCCCCTTCGACGTGCGACTCCACATTGCCGGATCTCCTTTCAGTCATGCGGCGCGTCGTGAACCGAACCACTCGGTTCGTCACGGTCGCGCGCCGCCTGTCACTTCTCCAACGCGCCGGCCAACAACCACTCGACCGCGGCCTCGATCGCGGCGGCCGCATCCGGGATCACCTCGTCCGGCCACACGGTGTCGCCGTACACGGTCAGGTGCCTGTCGGCCATCGTGACCGTGGTTAGGGTGAGCATGGCCCCGTTGGTCAACCGGAACCCACGATTGCCCGTCGAGTAGCCGCACGTCGGCGTGCCGAACGAGCGCGTGTTCGGCCGCCCCCGGAACGCGATCGCGATCGCCTCGCCCGAGCTCGCTACCCGGCCGTCGTACAGTACCGCGACGCGGGGGTTCGGGCGCTCGAGCCGGTAAGGCGACGACACCTGCTGGATCACCGTCGTCCCCGCCCGCGCGCGCCCGTCCTCGTACGACCAGGGCGTGTAGGTCTCGTCCGGGTCGACGAACCACCCGACGACGCCTTCGCCCAGGACGGGACCGATGCCGGCCAGCATCGGCCACATGTTCCCCCCGTGGTTGCCGCGCAGATCCACGATCCACCCGACGAGATCGGGGCGGTCCGCCTCCCGGATCGCCTGCTGGATGCCGTTGGCGTATTCCAGTGCAGGCGCTCCCGTTCCGAGAAACGGCCGCACTCGCACGTAGCCGATCGAGGCGGGAAACTCCGGCCGCGTCGTGTTGCCCGGCATGCAAGAACCGCTCGATGCCTTGAGCACGACGTTGCCGTCCGCCGATCGATACGAGCTGTGGCCGCGATCCCCTAGCCGCCGCAGGGCTTCCTCGATGGCAGGGTAGGCTTCTTCGACCTCGTACGCACCCGCAGCCTTCGCGAAGACCGCCGAGCGGAACGAGGCCCAATCGATCTTTCTTCGGTTGAGCGCGTTCGCCTGAAGGGTGTCGACGAGTTCGGTCAGGTGGGCGATCGCGGGAGAAACCTCACCCTCGGGCGACGTCTGCTCGGCGCCGCACGCGCAGAGGAGCGACGCCGCGATCGTGGCAAGCGCGAGTCTCTTGATTTCTCCCTGGGCTGGCAGTCCCTATGTAGATCCTGTCGCTCCCGGCAATAATGTCGACGGGCCTGTCGGTCGGGTTGTAGACGACGAGCTGGGCGAACCCATTGCACCGATACCTGACTTTCGGCGGCGGGTCCGGGAAGGTAGCGCACGCAGCCGTTGCGGCCGCAACGCACGAGCATGCGGGAACTGCGAGGCTCCAAATCGATCCGCGATCGCGCATTGGATGCCCTCCGTCGGGTCTCGGACCGAGAGGCCCACGGGGTTGCGCACTTCACGGCACTCCTGAAGACAATCAACCCGCGACTCCGCAGTTCACTGACACCGCCAACCGCGGCCCGTTGCCCCGCCTGTGGTCGAGGGCGAGCGGGAAGATCATCGCCACTGTCACGCCACGGCGACAAAAGTCGTCCTGGTTGGTGCTGAGGGATGGTCTGACTCGGAGGTGAGAGGCATGGAGGGGGGATCATACAGCGAAGCATTCGTTCTGGCCCAGGCTCGGGAAGCGTACGAGCGAGGAGCGGCGCGCTTCGACATCGTGGCGGACCGGACCGCATTGCTCGTCATCGACATGCAGGACGAGTTCGTGCGCCCCGGCTGGACGCCGTATTGGGTGCCCGAGGCCACACGGCAAGTGCCACGGATCCGGCGTTTGATCGCCGCTTGTCGGATGGCCGACGTGCCCGTGATTTTCACCGTGTTTTCTGCTACGCACCGGTACCTGGATCGCCCCGCGACCGGGCCGCTGATGCCGAATCGGTATCCGGATCTGGAGAGTGACCCGAGCTGGTTTCGAGACGGCCGGATCTGGGAGGAATTGGAGCCCAGACCCGAGGACGTGGTGATCCACAAGCCCTCGTACGGGGCGTTCTACGATACGCCGCTCGAGACCATATTGAAGAACCTGGGGCGGGATACGATCGTCATCTGCGGCACCCTCACGAACTACTGTTGCGGCATGACGGCCCGGCAGGGCTACGAGCGGGGGTTCAAGGTGGTGGTCGGAAGCGACGTGTGCGCTACGGACGACCCGATGATGCAAGAGCCCGAGTTGAAGGTGCTGCGCAAGGGGTTCGCGAGGGTGATGTCGGCCGAGGAGATCGTAGCGGAATTGGAGAGACGAGCGTCGCGGGTGCATGCGTGAAGGCGAAGATTCTGCGAGCCGGCCGGGCCGCCGCCGTGGCCAACGCCGCCGAGGGCGTTCAGGGAACCGGTGGCCTCCTGAGGCGGGTGATCTGGGCGGGACCCGTAGTATTCCTGGTTCATGACCTCGAGGAGTTGGTCACGATCGAGGATTGGACCCGTCTCCACGGAGATCGCCTTCCCGAGGCGTTTCGATTGCTGCTCCCTGTCAGCACGGCGGAATTCGGCGTCGCCATGACGGCGCTCCTGCTGGTCTTCATGGCCGCTGCGTGGTTGGCGGACCGAGCGAGGCTCGAGGGCGGTCGAGCCGTCGACTTCTTCGTTTTCCTCGTTGCCATCCTGGGGACCAACGCGCTGGGGCACGTCGCACAGGCCGTACTGTTCGGCGCGTACGTGCCTGGCCTGCTCACCGCGGTGCTGCTCGTGCTTCCTTACGCGTACTGGGGGCTCGCCACGGTGACGAGATCGGGGATCCGCAGCGTGAGGTGGGCGGTGAGCGCCGTTGCCGTAGCCGCCGTCGTACAGGGCCCGGTTGCGGCGCTCGCGCTCGTGTTGGGCAAGAGCTTCGTGTGAGTTGCCCGGGACCCGGGCGACGCGCAGCGCCCCCGGCCCACTCGCTCAAGCGATCTTTTCGATCCTCCGCGCCCAGTGCAGCCAGCGATGTGAGCGGATTTCCTCGAGCGCCTTGTCGGAGATCGGCTCGTCGAGCTCGATCGTCATGAGCGCGTCCTTGTGGCGGCCGGTGCGGTCGACGCGCATGGTGGCGAGGTTGACGCCCTCCTTCGCGAAGATCCCGGCGATGGTCGCGATGGTGCCGGGCTCGTCACGGGCGAGGACGATGAGGGTGTGGTAGTCGCCGCCGAGGGAGACGGGAAACCCGTCGATCTCGGTGATCTCGATGCGCCCGCCGCCGACGGACGCGCCGCGGACGACGGTGCGCTCGCCCGCGCGCTCGAGCTCGAAGACGGCGGTGTTCGGGTGCGCGTCGTCGCCGAGGTCGACGTTCTCGAAGGTCCACTCGAGCCCGGCGGCCTCGGCCTCGTCGTAGGCGTTGCGGAGGCGGAGGTCGTCGGGCGGGAGGCCGATCAGGCCGCCGAGCAGCGCGCGGTGCGTCCCATGCCCCTCGCCGGTCGCGGCGAAGGAGCCGTGCAGGCGGATGCGCGCGCGCTCGGGCGTGCCGCCCAGGATCGCGCGGGCCATGAGCCCGAGGCGGCACGCGCCCGCGGTGTGCGACGAAGACGGGCCGACCATGACGGGGCCCAGGATGTCGAAGAGAGAGACCATCGTTCCGTGCTCGTTAGTCGGCGGTATGCCCCGCGCCGCGGACGCTGCGTGCCCGCGGCGCGGGGCGCGTGCGACGTCGCCTACGCACTGATCCCCGTGGGGCGGCGCGAGGGCTGGATCTGCACCAGTTTACGGGCGCTCGGCGCCGCGGCGAGGCCGCCCTGGGCGGTCTCCCTGTAGGCGACGGGCATCCTCCGTCCGACCTCGCCCATGACGTCGATGACCTCGTCGGCGGGGACGGGGAAATCGAGCCCCGCGAGCGCCATCTCCGCCGCGGCGATCGCCTGCATCGCCGCCGACGCGTTGCGGTAGATGCACGGGATCTCGACGAGCCCACCGATCGGGTCGCAGATCAGCCCGAGCATCCCCTGGAGCGCGAGGGCGACGGAGGTCGCGACCTGCTGGTTCGTGCCGCCGGCCGCCCAGGTCACGGCGGCTGCGCCCATCGCGGCGGCGGTCCCGGTCTCGGCCTGGCAGCCGCCCTCGGCGCCGGCCAGCGACGCGCGCTGCGCGACGACGCCGCCCACGCCGCCCGCCACCAGCATCGCGTCGATCTGCCGCTCCTCGTCCAGCTCCAGGTATTCGGACACGCCGACCAGGATTGCGGGGAGCACGCCGGCCGCGCCCGCCGTCGGCGCCGCGACGATCAGCCCCATCGCCGCGTTGACCTCGAGCGTCGAGATCGCCCGCGCCAGCGTCTCGGTCACGCGCGGGCCCAGCAGCCGCGGCCCGGCGCTCCACAGCCGCGCCGCGCGCCCACCCGTCAGCCCCGACGGCGAACGCACCTCGCCCTTCAGCCCCTCCTCGATCGCGGCGCGCATGATCGCCAGCGTCTTCCGGATCCGTTCGCGGATCTCTTCGGCGCTGCGACCGCTCTCTTCGACTTCCGCCTGGAGGACGACTTCGGGGAGGGACTTGCCGGTTTCTTCCGACTCGCGGATCAGCGACTCGATCGAACGATGCATCGGATGCCTTTCATGGAGTAAGGCATCATATGTAGCGAAATCGTTGGCAGACGGCAAGTTGCGGCGCCCTACTTCGCCCGCGCGACCGCCACCGCCGCGCCGATCGCGGCGCCCAGGATGCTCGCGGTCAGCAGCGAGACGAAGATGATCCCCTCGCGGACCGATCCCTCGACCCAGAGGACCGGCGGCCAGTGCGCGGTGATCAGCATCGCGACGAGCGCGAGCGTGTGGCCGACGACGCCGCCCCAGAAGGCGCCGAACGCCGCGGCGCCGCGCCCGCGCAGCCGATGGCCGAGCCAGAGGAGCACGGCGGGCGCCGCGAAGAGGCCGAGCAGGAAGATGATGCCCGAAGCGTTCATCTGCGCACCCTCGGGTAGAGCCAGAGCCAGTAGCCGCTGATGATCAGGATCGCGATGGAGACGGCGGCGATGTCGCTGAGGAGGATCCAGCCGTCGCCGAAGATCTCGCCGGAATGCAGCTTCTCGAGGAAGACGTCGTTGCGCTCGCCGATCTCGAGGATCTCGCCCGTGTTGATGTCGACGGTCACCTCGGTCACGGCGCGGTCGTCGAAGCGGACCTTGATGAGGCCATCGCCGGGGCGGACGTCCATGCGGTCGATCCCGGCCGCGGCGATCTCCGGGCCTACGGCGCGGGCGGCGGCGTCGGCGAGCGCGGCGAGGGGGAGCGCGTCCTCGAAGGCGCCGCTGGGCTCGTGCGGCACGTCCGGCATGAGCCCGAGCGCGCGCTTGTGGTTGAGCAGGATCCCGGTCACGCACAGCACCATCACGACGCCGGTCGTGATCACGCCAAGCCAGAGGTGCGCGTGGAACATGAATCGGGCGGCCGCCCGGCCGAGGCCGCTCCGGGACCGCGAAGACGTCGGTGCGGCGGCCGAATCCGCCGACGCGTCCGGCGCCCCCGCCCCCCGTCCGCGCCGTGCCCGGGGTGGTGCCGCCCCGATCTCACTGCTGGCCATACGTCACCCTGAATGAAGTGGGACTTACGCTTAGCAGACGCGCGCCGCCGCGAAAACGCTGACGCGCCGGGGCGCGGCGGCCGGCTGGCGCGAAAACGCCGGCGCCCTCGAGCGCGGATGGCCGGCGCGAATCCCCCGCGCGAGCGACGTCCGCCGGCCGCCGGCTCACCCGTTGTAGATCCGCCCGCCGCGCCCGACGTACGCCTCGAGCACCGCGCGCGCCTCGGCGCGCCGAATTCCGCGCACGATTTCGATCCCGCGATCTTCCAGGTACGCGAGCGACTCGGGGAACACCGGCCCCTCGTCGAACCCGACGGCCATCGCGTCCTCCCGGTCGGCCGCGGCGAGGACGCGGCGCACGCCGCTCCAGAGGGTGGCGCCGAGGCACATCGCGCACGGGTCGCACGACGTCGCCAGGTCGTGCGACGGCAAGCCCCCGCCGTTGAGGGCGTACCAGCCCGTGCGCCGGTGCGCGAACATCAGCGCCACGACCTCCGCGTGCAGAATGCTGTTCCGCTCCGGGACGACGCGATTGACGCCGACGGCGACGAGGCGCCCCGTATCCGTCTCGAAGACCGCCGCGCCGAACGGCCCCGCGCCGTCGCGCTCGACGTTCTCCCGCGAGAGCCGGATCGCCAGCCCGACCCGATCCTCGATGGTCGGGTACGGCCGGTCCCAATCGACGACGTCGTCGATCCAGGCGGGGAGCTCGAACTCGAGGGCGTGCATGTAATCGTAGACGGTCAGACTCCAAATCTTATGCGATCGGCGGCCGGTGCCGGCGACTGGCCGCCCGAATGAGGCCACAGCCTCGACAATACTATCCCCGCGCCCCGCGATCCTCCAGTAGCGGTGGGCGCCGGCGCGGGCCTCGCGGCCGGGCGCGACGGCGCTACCGATGACGGACGGCCACGGGCCGTCGCCCGCGCCCCCGCCTTGCCCCGACGCCGCGGACCGCGCATGCTTCCCTCATGGATCTTGAGCTGAAGGACCGCATCGCGCTGGTCACGGGCGCGAGCCGGGGGATTGGCAAGGCGATCGCCGCGGCTCTCGCCGCCGAGGGGTGCCACCTGGCGATCTGCGCGCGCTCTCCCGAGCCGCTCGAGGCGGCGGCCGCCGAGTTCGAGGAACTCGGGAGCGGCCGCGTCTTCGCCCGCGCCGTCGACGTCACCGACGCGGACGCCGCGAACCGCTTCGTCGACGACGCCGCCCGCGAGCTGGGCGGGCTCGATGTCGTCGTCAACAACGTCGGCGGGAGCCGGCACAAGCCGTTCGAGGAGTCGACCGACGACGACTGGCGTTACATCCTCGAGCTGAACCTGCTCTCCGGCGTTCGCATCGCGCGGCGCGCGATCCCGCACCTCGAGGCGCGGGGCGGCGGCTCGATCATCTTCGTCTCCTCGGTCTGGGGCCGCGAGACCGGCGGAGCCGGCCGGACGAGCTACACCGCGGCCAAGGCCGCGGTCATCGCCACCGCCGACGTGCTCGCCCTCGAGCTCGCGCCTCGCGGGATCCGGGTGAACAGCGTCGCGCCGGGCTCGATCCTCTTCCCCGGCGGCGGGTGGGACCGGCGCATGAAGGAGAATCCAGAGGCGATCGAGCGCTTCGTCGAGGAGAACCTGCCGCTCGGCCGCTTCGGGCGGCCCGAGGAGGTCGCGAGCCTCGTCGCCTACCTCGCCTCGCCGCGCGCGAGCCTCGTGACCGGCGCGTGCCTGGCGGTGGACGGGGGGCAGGGGAGGTCGCTGATCTAGCGGGGCCGGACGTCCGCGGCGGCTACACGCCGGGCGCCGGCCGGGTGGCTCCTCCGGCGGCCATTGTGCGCTCCCCCGACCCCCGTCGCCTCCGCCACGCCTACGCCCTCTGCATCAGCAGCGGCCGCGCCGCGAAGAGCGCCGACGCGCCGCACCACGCCGCGTGCAGGATGTTGTCGGCGGTGTTCACCGCCATCCCCATGACCTCGTAGATCCCGGACCGCTTGCGCCCCGCTAGGAACCCCGTGGTCGCCAGCGCCGCGTGGCCTGCGGACGACGCCGCCAGGTAGCCCCGCGAGGCACTCTGCGAGCGCGAGCACAGGATCCCGGCCAGGCCGAGCCCGAGGTGCACCGCCGCGTGCGGCGGGTTCATGGCGAAGACGCCGAACAGCTTGCCCTTGCGCAGATTGATCACCTTGTCGCGGTTCCCGGTCACCAGAGGCGCCGCGAAGGCGAGCGCGCCGAGCGACAGGCTCGCGATCCCCATCCCCAGCGACGCGATCTGCGCCGCGGTCCGTTTCGGCGGAGAGACCCGCGCCCGGCCGTTCGGCCGCTCCCCGAGCCCGCGTCGGACCTCCGTCCGCATCCTCGTCGACCGGCCGCTATCCGGCGTGGTCGACCGGGTCAGTTCCGTTGATCTCTCGGCCATGCATCCCTCCGGCTGAGGTAGTGTAACCGACGCTCTTGCAACGACATATGGTGCAAGACGCGAGCCGGGGGATCGGGCGGGAACCGGTGCGGACGCGCTGTGGCGCGGGTGGTCCATGCAACGGGCCGGGCGAGCGCGGACGCGGACGGTAGCCCATGGGACGGGGCCGGGCGCCGGCGGCTACGGCGTCGCCACCAGCGCCTCGGGCAGCCTCCCCACCACCGCGCTCCTGACCGCTTCCTCCTCGAGCCACACGACGACGGCCGCGTCGTCCGTCGCGGCGACCGCTGGCGCCGCTCCGGCGCCGAGGGCGATATCGAGGGCCCGGGGCGCGGCGCCGTCGCTCGCGCGCCCGATGCGAAGCCGGCGCTCGGGGCCGGTCCGGTCCTCCCACGCCAGCCAGACGGCGCCGCTCGCGGCGTCCAGCTTCGCCTGCGACGGCGCGACCAGTTCGGCGCGGGCGAGCGCGGCCGGCGAGCGGAACGTTCGCCCGCCGTCGGTCGAGACGGCGTGGAATACGCCCGCGCGCCCCTCGGCGCCGGTGAACCACGCGGCGTGGAGGCGCCCCTCCTCGTCGACGGCGACGGACGGGCCGGCGTGGGGGCAGGCGTCGATCCGCCAGCCATCGTCGTGGACCGGGAGCGCGGGGCGGAACGAGCGGCCGCCGTCGTCGGAGCGGGCGACGACGATGTCGCGGATGCTGCCGCCGAACACCGCCCGCCACGCCAGGTACACCTCGCCCGATGGCCCGACGGCGAGCGACGTCCGGCAGCATGGGCACGCCTGCTCGGCGACGACGACGCTCGGGCCGAACGAGCGGCCGCCGTCGAGCGACCGCGCGACGCGGATCTGCGAGCTGGGTTCGTCGTCGGCGCCGTGTCCGCCGTGCCCGCCGTGGTGCGCCGCCTCCGCTGCCTGCGCCCGCGCGCCGCTCCCGCTGGCACTCGCCGCCGCGGCCTCGGCTGCCGCCCGCGCCCGCCCGTCGATCCACGAGACCAGCACGGTGCCGTCGGGGAGCACGGCGACGTCGTGAAAGGTATGCGATGCCGGCAGGCCGCCGGCGTCGTCGTTCACGTAGACGGCGGGCTCGAAGCTGCGGCCGCCGTCTCGCGAGCGGGCGAGGCGCAGGTCGCTGGCGGGGAAGCGCCGGCCCTCGATCTTGGTGTTGTTCTGCCACACCACGTAGACCGTCCCGTCCGGACCGACGACGACCTGCGCCGGTGCCTGGGCGTGCGGCGCGGCGTCGCCGGGGATGTGGTTTACGCGGACGGGCGCACCGTAGGTCGCGCCGCCGTCGTCGCTGCGGGCGAGGTAGACGTCGGCGCGGCCGTCGGCGTCGGGCGTGCCGACCCAGGCGACGTAGACCGCGCCGCGCGTCGGGTCGATCGCCACCGTCGGGTGCGTGGCGCCCCCGTCGGCGACGGTCGCGAGCGTGACCTCCGGTGCGGCCGGCTGCATGGAGCAGCCGGCCACCAGAAGCGCAGCGAGGCAGCAGGGGATCACGCCCCGCTGCGGACGGAGACTCGCGCGTCGGCGGGCGGCCGCCACGTCGCCCAGCACGGAGACCGAACCGCCGGCCGCGGCCGCCCCGCCCTTCGTTCGCTTCATCGTCACCATCAATTCCTCCCAAACGACAGCTGGAGCCCGGCGTACAGCGTCCGCGGGTTGCCGGGCGCGAACTCACGGCCGAGGAAGGCGCTGTACCCCGCGTTCTCGGCGTAGCGTGCGTCGGTCAGGTTCTGGACGCGGACGAAGAGCGTCGCGCCCGGCCGGACGTCGTACGACGCGCGCAAGTTGAAGAGGTCGTGGCCGTCGTACTTCTCGGTGTTGGCCGCGTCGAGCCAGTACTCGCCGAGGTGGCGCCACTCGAGCGTCGCGCTCGCGCCCTCGAAGAAGCGCGGCGTGTAGCGGAGCGACGCACCGCCGATCGTGCGCGGCGCGCTCTCCATCTCGCGCCCCGCGTAGTCCGTCGTCGGGTTCGGGCGCCACGACTCGTACGTGTGCTTCGCGTACGACCACGTCGCCTCGGCGGTGAGCCCGTCGGCGATGGCGACGGCGAGCCCGGCCTCGACCCCGCGGTGCAGCGTCTCGCCCGCGTTCTGCGTCTCGCGCGTGTCGTCCGAATGCTGGAACGTCACGATGTCGTTCAGCTTGGACATGCGATAGACGGCCAGTTCCCAGCGCAGCCGCTCGCCGACCGTGCCGCGCAGGCCGACCTCGAGGTTGCGTGCGCGGACGGGCTCGAGCCCGACGGTGTTCTCGGCCACGCCCTGCCGGAAGAGCTGCCCCTCGGAAGGTGCGCGGAAGCCCTGGCCGTAGGTCGCGTACACGCTCGCGCCGCCACCCAGCTCGTACGCGGCGCCGAGCTTCGGGCTCAGCTCCGAGTACCGGACCGTCGTGCTCGCCGGGCGGCGGTGCCGGCCGGTGTCCAGCGGGCCCAGGTGGTTCTCGTAGTCGTAGCCGACGCGGTCGAAGCGCACCCCCGCGGTCACGCGCAGCCGCGGCAGCGGTGAGGCCTCGGCGTGGAGGTAGGGCGAGACGCCCAGGAACGCGACGTCGTAGTCGTAGATGACGTCGCCTTCGGCGTAATCGACGAAGACCCCATCCACGCGCGTCGGCATGACGGCGCGCTCCACGTGCTCGCCGGGGCTCCAGTCCACGTCCACGCCGGCGATGAGCCGCGCATCGAGCCGGTCGAAGTCGTGGCGGTATTTGATCAGCGCGCCGAGCGAGCGGTTCGATGTCTCCCAGACCGCCGGGTCGTACGAGAGCGACCAGTTCGGCAGGATGTCCATCGTGTTGTACCGCGCGAACGGAGTGACGCTGAGCAGCGAGCGGTCCGTCCGCCGCTCGTAGGCGACCGAGGCGCGCAGCGCGTCCACCTCGCGGAACGAGATCGGCGTCAGGTTGCGCGTCGGGCGGTCGCGGTAATCGGCCTCGGAGAGGCGTGACGCCCCGGCCGTCTGCTGGTCGATCCGCGACCACGCGACCACCGTCTTGAGCCGCGACATCCCCGAAAGGTCGCGATCCCAGCGCAGCGTCGCGCTCTGGCGGTCGTAGTCGGTCCCCTCGCGCCATCCGGCCGAGCGGGTCAGGTTCACGTCCATGCGCACGCCGTTCGCGCCCGACACGAAGGCGCCGGAGCCGAGGAAGCGCGACCAGCCGTAGCCGGGCGCGTCGTCGCCGACCCAACCACCGCCCTCGAACGTCATCTCGATCCCCGGCTGCGCGACCGCGGGCCGCGTCTCGACGTTGACGACGCCGCCGATCGCGTCGCTACCGTACAGCGCCGTCGCCGGCCCCTTCACGACCTCGACCCTGTCGGCCTGGGGGACGTTGATCTCGTAGAGCGCGTTGTGGTTGAAGAACCCGGTCGAGCGCGTGGGGACGCCGTCCTCGAGGTAGAGGTAGACGGGATCGGTGGTGAGCGGCTGGCGGATCGCCGTCATGTGCCCCTCGCCGCCCGTCACGTTGACCCAAACGCCGGGGATCTCGCCCAGCACCTCGGACGGGTGCGCCGCGCGACGCTCGCGGAGCGCGACGCCCTCGACCACGCCGACCGTCGCCGCCGTGCTCGAGAGCCGCTCGGCCTCGCGCGTCGTGCTGACGACGACGGCCGGCAGCGCGAGCGCCTCCTCGGCGAGCCGCACCTCGACCTCGGCGACGCGGCCCGCCTCCACGCGCACGGCGACGCGCTCCGTCCGGCGGCCGATCAGCTCGGCGACCAGCGTGTGCGCGCCCGGCTCGACGCCCGCGAGGTGGAAGGCGCCGCGCGCGTCGGTCGTGGCGCCCAGGTTCGTACGGTCGACGTAGACGCGGACCTGCGGGAGCGGCGCGCCCGCCTCGGCCGAGACGACGACGCCGCGGATGGCGCCGGCGCGTACCCCGTCGCCGGCCCGAGCGGCCTCGGACTGCGTCCCCTGCCCCGCCGCCGGCCGCACGGAGAGCAGCAGGAGCAGTGCGGCGACGAAGCCGGCCGCGCGCCGGGCCTCGCCGCGAATACAACGATATATGTACACGGAATTCCTCCTATTCCCGGGAATTCGTCAACGCCCCCCCCGCGGACCGCCCGTCACGGGGTGCCCGCGTGGGAGCTGCTTGCCTGTCATCCGTCGAGATCAGGCCCGGATAGGAGGTGCGGTGGCGTAGGGGAGGAGATAGGCCGCCCGGCCCAACGGCGCGACGACGTCGCCTTCGAGCGACGCGGTGACCGCCGACTCCCGCGCGGCCGGCGCGGTCGCCGTTGCGTACGCCGGGAGCGAGATCCCCGCGCCGGCAAAACAATTGCCGAGGCAGGTGCACGCACCGTCGTGCTCGCTCGCGGGCGCGTGGTGCGTGGGCGTCGGGGAGTCGACGTGCGCGGGGGCGGCGTGCGCCGGATTGGCGGCGGGTGCGTCGTGCGATGCGTGCCCATCGTGCGCCGCGGGCGCCATGTGCCCGACCAGCGCGGCGATGTGGCTCGCCTCCGGCCCGCCCGCGAGGTGGCTCGCGCAGCCATGCAGGCCGGACGCCTGTGCCCATCCGCCCAGCGCCAGGGCGGCGAGGGCGAGGAGGGCGTGGGCACGCAGGATGAGAGGACGCCGGTTCATGCTCGTGATATAGTAGGAGAGACGACGATGCGAAAGTGGCGCGGACCCGTCCGCGCCGTCGTCGCCCCTGGCAGGTTTCGCGCCGCGGCCTGGCCGACCCGGCCGGACCGCGGCGGCTCGACGGTCACCACCCGGGCGACGCGGCTCAGCGGCTGTCCGCGTCGCCGTCCGCCCCCGCGACGAGTCCGTGCTCCTCCGCCCACCGCCGCAGCCCGCGCACGCCGCCGCGGAACGAGTACGCGTCGTACCCCTCGCGCTGGAGCACCTCCGCCACGTGCGCGGTGCGGAGCCCGGCGGCGCAGACCAGGACGTAGGTCTGGTCGCGGTCGAGCTGCTTCGCGTCGCGGAGCAGGTCGTACTCGTCGCGATGGATCGCGCCCGGGAGGTGCCACGCCTCGTACTGCGGCTCGGGGCGGCAGTCGATGACGACCGCGTCCGGCGGGATCTCGTCCGTGAAGATGTAGGGCTCGTGCAGGTCCGCCGGCGTGAGCGCGCGGATGTCGAGCACCTTCCGCTCGGCGACGGCGCGCTCGAGGATCGAGAGGTCCAGCTTCGCCTCCTCCGCGTCGACCGCCTCCGGCGACGCCGCCGTGACCGGCTTCCCCGGCGTGATCGCGCAATACTCCTTCACCTTCTCCGAGAGCGACGCCGTGCCGATCGTCCGCGCCCGCGCGATGATCTCCTCCTTGTCGAACCCCAGCAGCGGCCGGAAGACCGGGAGCGACGCCGCGGGCTCGATCGCCCGCAGGTTGTGCAGCGTCTGCGACGACACCTGCCCGATCGCCTCGCCCGTCACGATCGCCTGCGCGTCGCGCTGCGGGCCGATCATCGATGCGGTCCGGTACATCAGCCGCTTCAGCACGACCTGCCAGTACCGCTCCCTCACGAGCCCCTGCATGTGGTCGACGACCGGGCCGAAGTCGACGATGTGCAGCCGCGGCCGCCGGCCATACGACCAGTCGTCCGCCAGCACCTTCGCGACCTGCAGCACCGCCCGCTCGTACGCGGCGCCGCCCAGGTTGCAGAAGACGTAGTCGAGTGCGACGCCGCGCTTGAGCATCAGCCACGCCGCCACGGGCGAGTCGAACCCGCCCGACAGCAGCGCGATCGCGTTCCCCTCGACGCCGAGCGGGAGCCCGCCCGCGCCCTGGAGCTGCTCCGCGAAGAGCCACGCCTCGTCTTCCCGCACCTCGACGTGGACCGTCACGTCCGGGTCGTCCAGGTCGACCTTCGCGCCCGGATTCAGCGCAGCGCCCAGCTCGACCATGATGTCCCGCGAGGAGAGGCGCCCGCCGCCCCGAACGCGCGCCCGCACGGCGTACTTCCGCCCGACCACACGGTCGTGGAACAGCTCCCGTCCGACGCGCACGATCTCGTCCAGCGTCGGCGCGACGACCGCCTCGACCACCGAGATCCCGCTCACGCCGAAGACCCGCGTCAGCACCTCCGGCGCCCGCTCCGACCGCGACCGCACGACGATGTGCCGGAACTGCGCGTCCAGCTCGTACGGCTCGCCCGTCGTGTCCAGCGCGTCGCGCAGGTTGCGCACGAGCGCCCGCCGCAGCGTCTGTTGCGTCCGCCGCGACTTGATCGTGAACTCGCCCGCCAGCCGGACGATCAGCAGTCGCTCGCCGGGGGCGAGGGCGCCGCTGCCCGCCTCGGTGGCTGCCGCGCGGGGGTCGTCTGCCGCCGTGCGGGCGTCGTCCGCGGCCGTGCGGGCGTCGTCCGCGGCCGGGCGGGCGTCGCTCCGGGCGTCGCTGGCGTCGTTGGGCGCGGCCGGGCGGGCGTCGGTGTGTCCGGCGGGTCGAGCGCGCGCGCCGGCGGCATCGGGCCGTACGTCGGGCGTGGGGTTCGTCATCTCGTCTCCGCTTCTCTCGCTGCACGAGGAATCCGCGGCCCAAATCTCCGCAATACGCCGGGAATCCTCAAGGTGCCTCAACGGCTGCGGCATCCTCCGGGCCGCGAGCAGCGGCGGAGACGGCGGCCGGGCGACCTGTGGCGGAGACGGCGGCCGGGCGACCTGCGGCCGCTAGTCTGGTGGCCAGCCGCCATCCCGGTGGCGGCTGTCTTCTCGGCGAGGGCTGGGTTCTCCGCGACGGCCGCGTTCGCTGCGAGGGATGGGTTCGCCGCGAGGGATGCGTTCGCGGCAACGACCGAGATCCCGGTGACCAGTGCATCCACCTCTGCCCCAGCCGGCCGTAATTCCTGTACTGTACGGTTCAGTTTACTTCAGACGGCCGGGGCGCCTCACGTTCAGGCATAGCGCCACCGCCTCACCTTCGAACTCGTCGCGATCCACTCAGAGAACGAGGTCCTTCGCGATCGCCGGGATCGTGAACCGATCCGGCACGTCGACGCGGCCGAGCCACTCGCCCCTCCGGCGCGGTACGGAGATCGTCACACCGGTGCGTTGCCGTGCGTCCGATGGGATGGCAACGTTCGACGAATTGCATGACAACGTCGACGGGGCGGTGACGGAAGGCGATGACGGGAGGCGATGACGGGAGGCGATGACGGGAGACGATGACGGGAGACGATGACCGGAGGCGACGATGAGATTCGCGGGATCGGTCCTCTGCCGCGGATCGGCCCTCTGCCGCGGATCGATCCTCTGCCGCGGATTGGCCCTCTGTTGCGGATTGACCCTCTGCTGCGCGGCGGTCCTCGCTTGCGGCGACGATGCGCTCGGTCCGACGGACGGTCTGGTCCTCGAGGTCGATCGGTCGAGCTACACGGCGGTTCCGGTCCAGCCGGCCGCGACACTGTATGAGTTCCGCGTCGTCGCGACGTTCACGAACGGCCGGCGCGACGTCGTCTATCTCGCCAGGTGTCGAGCCGACGACCCCGTGCCGGCGCACGGTGTGAGGAGCCCGACGGGCAGACCCGTCGCCTACGATCCGGTGCGGTCGTGCCCGGCCGACGTGCCCGGCATCGCGGTCCAGCCGGGTGAACGCCGGACCGACACTCTGACGATCGCCGGTCCGTGGGTCGTCGACGGCGGCACCGGCCGGCCGGTCGGTGAAATGGAGGGCCGGTTCCGACTGTTCTACTACGTCGGCGATGCCGAGAACCCCAACCCGGTGCCCGAATTCGGGTGGACCCCGATCGTTTCATCGGGAGAGTTCCAGGTGCTGGTTCGGCCCACGTTGAACGTCGAATCCAATGGCGATCTTCGGCGAACCGGTGACCGGAGGTGGCAATGAGATACGCAGGCCTGGTCCTCTGCTGTGTGCTGCTTGTCGCGTGCGGCGATGACGAGGTGGTCGACGCCAACGGCGACGGGGCGGCCTACGGGCCCGTGGTGTGGGGGTGCTCCGTGGACGTACCGGGTATCGCGGTCGGACCGGGCGAGAGTCGCACCGATACGCTGACGATCGAGGGTCCCGGAGTGACGGTAAGCGAATCGAGCTCGCCAATCGGTGCAGAGGAAGAAGGGTTCCGGCTCGCGTACGTCGTCGGGGATGCGCGGGATCCCACGCCCGCCCCGTTCATTGCCGACGCCGTGACCTCGAACGTGTTCGAAGTGCGGCTCGCGCAGGCCGTTCCTCATCAACCCGCGCGGACCGCGTCCCCCGCCCGTTCCCGATAGTACCGAATCAGGTCCGTGCTCGGCGGCGTCGCGCCGAGCTGACGCAGCATCGTGACGACCTGGCCGCGGTGGTACGTCCCGTGGTTGACGACTCGAGTCGGCGTGCAGCCCCACGCGCCGGATCGACCGGAACTCGCCCGGCCCGGCGCCCTGGCGGCCCGCGCTGGAGAGGAAATGACCCGCGGCGTCGTAGAATCGGAGCTCGCGCGCGCCGTCGTCGGCGACGACGATGCGGCCATCATCCAGGCGCAGGATGCCGGTGATCCGGAAGAACTGCTCATGCGCCTCGCCTTCGACGGCGCCGATGGGGACGACGGGAGCGTCGGGGATTCGCCACGCATCGACAGGGCACCAGGCGGGCTCGACGTTCTCGACGATCCGGACGCCCGCGCTGTCGCGAACGACCACGCGGTCGCCCGAGCGGTCGGCGGCGCCGCAGGCGGTGAGGGCGAGGGCGGCGGTGGCGGCAGCGGCGAGGACCGGGGCGGTGGTGGCCAATGCGTAAGTCCACGCGGCGATCCGGGCAGCAATCCATGAGGCGGTCCACGGGGCGGCAGCCCTTGCGGCGACCCATGCACAGCCGGCACCCGCAGCGGCCGGGGCGAGGACGGTGAGGAGGGACCGGCGCGTGACTACCTGGTGTTCGCCAGCGGCGCGGGGACCACGCGAGCGTCTTGCGGTCATCGGGACCTCCCGTGGCGAGCCGTTTGTGCAGGTCGGCGGGCCAGCAGACGATCGCTACGTGCTGGCGCCGAGGATCGGAGACGGCCGCGGCAGAAACTGCGCAAACTGCTGCTGTATCAACGGCTCGGACAGTCCCGGCAATGCCCGGACAGCCTGGTACGACGGCATCCGTGCGTCGGTGCGGGCCCCGCGATCCGGTTCCTGTTGTGCGGAGGCATGTAGAAACGTAGCAAGCGTCGCGACGAATCAGGAAGCTTGCTACGTTTCTACGAATATCGTGGTCGACTGCACACTCTGGCCGGCGCCGCGAGGCCGAGGTGCAACATTGCCACATTAGCGGGGGAAAACTGCACGACCTTCATCTGTTTCCGCGACGGTCGTGCGGTTTCTACATCGGGTTCGGGGCAGGTTCGGACCGGCGAGCAATCGGCGGCGGCGTGCCAACGCAACCGCACCCCGGCGGATCGCCGGGCCCCGCGTACCGGCACTTCCCGGCGTACCACGGCATCTTTCCGCCCTCGCGCCCCCACCCAGGATCGGCTTACCGCGCCTCCGGCGCTTCCCGGGAAGCCGCCGGCCGTTCCGGTTCACCCACATCCGCTGCCCCTGTCGCCTTCACCCCGGCGCCCGCCGGGGCCGCCATATCTGGGGAGGGTGTGGATTGTGGCAGGCACCTTCCCCCCACGCCCGGTCTACCCACCGCGTCCGCCGTCCCTGCCGCCTACACCCCAGCGCCCGCCGTCTCCACGCCCGCGCCCTCACGCCCCTCCCCCTCGTTCCGCGCCACCGTCGCCAGCTCCTCGCGGCGCGGCTTGAGCCCGAGCGAGAGGGCGGCGAGCGCGAGCATCGCGACGCCGATCACGCGGAACGCGTGGGCGTAACCGTCCACTCCGCCGGCGCGGGAGGCGACGAGCGCGCCGACCAGCGCGGCGCCGACCAGGCGGCCGGTGCTGGTGAAGAGCGTCAGGATCCCCTGTGCCGCGCCGCGCTCCTCGGCGGGCGCCTCGTTGAGCATGACGTAGCGGAGCGCGGAGCCGGCGAGGGAGGCCATGCCGAGGCCGATCATCGTCCCCGCGACGTAGTAGACGGCGAGCGCCGGCCGGGCAGTCGCGACGAGGAGCATCCCCGCGCCGATCGCGGCGGTCCCGGCGACGACGACGGCGCGCGAGCCTACGCGGTCGATCAGCCGGCCGGAGACCGGCGCGCCGATCGCCATCGCGATCACGATCGGGACGAGCATGAACGACGCCTGCGACGTCGTCACGCCGAACGCGGCGACGAGCAGCGCGGGCACGAACGCCACCGACGCCTCGCCCAGCCCCGACCCCACCGCGACCGCGCTCGCGATCGCGACCTGTCGGGAGCGGAAGAGGCCGGGCCGCATCAGCGGGTCCCGCGCCCGGCTCTCGTGGAGCCAGAACACCGGCGCGAGCACCGCGGCGGTCAGGAGGAACGGCCATACGTCCGGCGCCGCGAACCCCGCGCCCGCGCCGTTCGCGTCGATGCGGTTCAGGCCGAAGGCGAGGGCGAGGAGGAGCGCGGACAGGAGGACCATCCCCGGCACGTCGACGGAGCGGCCGGCGCGGGTGGCCGCTGCCGCGTCCCTGCCTGCCGCCGCGTCCCTGCCTGCCGCCGCGTCACTGCCCGCCGCCACCTGGGCACCCGCTGCCGGGCGAGTGGCCGTCGCCGGGAGCAGTCGCAGCGCGCCTACGATCACGACCGCGGCGACCGGCAGGTTGATCAGGAACAGGAACGGCCAGCCGAAGATCAGGAGCACGCCGCCGACGATCGGGCCGAGGAGGAACGCAAGGCCGAACACGGCGCCGATCAGCCCGAGCGCGCGCCCGCGCCTCTCGACCGGGAAGACGTCGCCGATGACAGCGGTCGCGACGGGGAAGATCCCGCCGGCGCCGAGCCCCTGGACGACGCGGCCGGCGATCAGCATCGGGAAGGTGCGCGACAGCGCGACGAGGAGCGAGCCGGCGGCGAAGATCGAGACGGCGAGCGCGTAGACCGACCGGCGCCCGCGCGCGTCCGAGAGCTTCGCCATGATCGGCGTGCCGATCAGGTTGCAGAGCACGAAGACGGTCAGCGTCCATGCCGCGGCGCGCTCGTCGATGCCGAACGCCTCACGGAGAGCCGGCAGCGCCGGCCCGATGATCGCGATGTCGAGCGCGCCCATGAGGACGCCGAGGAAGAGGAGGCCCAGGATGCGTCGCTGGGCCCGTGCGTCGCCGTTCGTCATGCCCTGCCCTGACCCGTTCCAACAATGTGGTGATCGACGAGGCGCGGCGTCGACGACGTCGCACCCGGTGACCTCGATTTCGCCCCCGGTGACCTCGTTGTCGCACGCGGTGGCCGAGAGTGCCGCCCGGCGGCTGCGGCGGTGCTCCCGGCGGCTGCGACGGTGCGCCCGGCGGCCGGTCGACCTTGGTAAAAACACCTCAGCGCGTCGAACGTTCGCGCCCCCGCGACACGACGCGATGGTCGAGAACGTTGTGTCGCCGGGCCGACGGCGTTATGGTTGGCCCGGGCCCCGCGCCCGCGCCCGCGCCCCGCGCCCCGCGACCCGGCCGGGCGGCCGGCGCGGACCGAGCCGCGGGAAGCGCCGCCCAATACAATCACACTCCGGACCGAGAGGCATCGATGCACCGACTCGTCGTCGCCGTCATTTTCGCAGCGACCGCCGTGGCCGTCGCGGCCCGGCCCGTCCACGCCCAGACCACGCAGCCGACGGCGGACACGACCGCCGCCGTGCAGGGCGCGCAAGCCGCCGGCGAGGCATGGCTGGCGTTGCTGATGGAAGGGAAGGGCAAGGAGACCTGGGCCGAGACGAGCAAGCACTTCCAGGCGGCGGTCCCGGAGGCCGCCTGGGTGCAGCAGGTCGCCGCGCTGCGGACCCAGCTCGGTACGTTCGAGGGCCGCACGCTCGATCAGGCAGAGTACGCGACGGACGTGCCGAACGCGCCCCCGGGCGAGTACGTCGCGCTGATCTACAAGAGTGAGTTCGCGAACCTCGAGTCCGCCCGGGAGGTCCTGTCGCTGACCTTCGAGGACGGCCACTGGAAGGTGGTCGGCTATTTCGTGCAGCCGGCGGGTGACTGATCCGCGAGGCTCCGGCCTGAACGGCGCCGGTCGTGCCGCGGCACGACCGGCGCCGGCTCGTTTCGGGGAGCCGCCGGCGACACGGGAACGGCCAACCGACGACGCCGAGGATGCTTGCCAGGTCAGTCCCGCGCCTGGTTTTCCGACCGCTGCCCGCCGTTCGCCGCCCCATCCCCTCGCCACCAGATCCGATCCAGCACCGGCAGCGTCCCCGCGAGCGGGATCGCGATGACGACGCCGATAATCCCCAGGACCGCGCCGCCGACCAGGATCGCGACGAGCGTGAGCACGGGTGGGATCTCGAGCTTCTCGCCCAGGATCCGCGGTGCAATGAAGTTGTTCTCGATCTGCTGGTAGACCATCACGACGCCGACCACGATGACCGCATCGACGATCCCCTCGGAGGCGAAGGCGACGAGCGCGGGAAGGATGACCGCGACGGTCGCGCCGATGTTGGGGATCGCGTCGAGGGCGAAGGCGAGTCCTGCGAGCACCGTCGCGTAGGGGACGCCGAGGATCGTGAGCAGCAGGAAGGTCAGGACGGCGAAGATCGAGGACACGATCGCCTGCCCGACGAAGTAGCCGCGGATCACGCGGGCGACCTCGGTGATGGTGAGGTCGACGCGGTCGCGATGGCGGCGCGGCAGGTGGTCGAGGAGCGCCTTGCGGATCCGTGCCTGGTCCAGGAGGAAATAGAGGGCGAGCGTGAGGATGAGCACACCGCTGAAGATGAGGCCGGCCGCATTGACGCCGACGCGCAGGAATCCGGTGAGGAGCGCCCTCGGATCCTGGCGCACGCGCTGGGCCATCCGCTCGAGCGTCTGGAACAGCTCGGGATTGGACGTGGAGAGACGCTGGAGCCGCTCGAGGTGGAGCGGCAGGTCGTCGACGAACTCGATCACCTCGATGACGAGCGGCGGAACGACGAGGCCGGCGAGCGCGAGGATCACGAGGACGGCGGCGCCGACGGCGAGGAGCGAAGCGAGCCCGCGGTTGGCGCCCCGGCGCTCGATCCACGCCGCGAGCGGACTGAGCGCCGCCGTCAGGAAGAGCGCGAGCGCCAGGATGACGATGACCGCCGTGACCTGCTGGAAAAAGCGGAAGAGCCCTTGCACGACCAGCAGCGCGACGATCCCCTTCGCGAAGACGGACCAGGGGATGTCGATGCGGGTGGGGGGCGGCTCGTCCTGCGGGTCGACGCGGAACCTCACCTCCTGCGGCTCGTCCTCGAGCGGGGCGGGCGCTCTCTCCGCGTTCACGGTCGGCCGCTCTCTCGCGAGTCCACGACGAAGCGCCCGCGCAACCGCGCGGGCGCCAGCGCCGGAAACCGCAAGTCGGGGACCAGCGAGGGACCGCCGACGTGCGCAATCGGGCGGCGCCGCGCCCTGTCCGCCGGCGCCGCGCCCTGTCGGCCGACGCCGCGCCCTGTCCGCCGACGCCGCGCCGGGGTGGGGTGACGCCACGTCGCCCGGGCGCGCGCGGCGTCGCCCGTCAGTGCGCGTGCGGCTCGCCGCCGGTCGCCATCATGAGGTGGTGCGGCGTGTGGTGGTCGCCGAGGGCGAGGATCCCGATGTAGCCGAGCCCGCGGATCTTCGGTGCGTCCTCGGGGCGCGGCGAGGTGACGGTGAAGCGGTGCACGACGTCGCCGGTCTCGACGCGCATGGTCCAGCCCCGCTCGGCGGCGATCATCCCCGCGTGGGCCCGGAGGGCGCGGCCGATCGACGCGTGCGCCTCAGCATCGACGCCGCGGACCGCGATCCGCGCGCCGCCGGGGATCGCCTCCTGCGAGACGACTTCCGCCCGCAGCGTCATGTTCTCCATGTCGACGAGGTGCTTGCGCAGCGCCTCGAGGTCGACCTTCGACCAGTCGGTGTCCGGCCGGCTCTCGAGGAGGCGCACGACCTCCTGGATCGCCGCGAACGCGCCGTTGCCGGGCTCGGTGAGCGGGCTCGCCTGGGCGCCCGCCGGGCCGACTGCCGGGGCCGCGGGCGACTGGTGTCCGGCCGCGGCGTGTGCCGCGTGGTCGTGGCCCTGCGTCGCGTGCCCGTGATCCTGCGCGGCGAGCGCGGGGGCGCAGACGAGGCCCGCCAGGGCGATAAGGGCGAATGCTCGCATGGTCCCTCCGTGGTCGTCGTCGTTTCGGTGATGCGATGTCGTTGTCTCCCGGGCGCCCGAGCTACCGCACCACGATCCGCACCGAGTCCCGCGCGCCGGACGCCCATTCGGCACGGATGATATGGACGCCGGGGACGAGTCGCCAGCGCGCTCCGGCATGAGGCGCGCCATCGACGAACCAGCGCACGGGGTCGGCGTCGTCGCCGGCGACGAGGAGCGGGATCGTGGCGTAGCGGGGGTCGACGCCGACCGGGCGTTCGTAGACGTCGCCGTCGGCCGGCGAGAGGATGCGACGCGCGGCCGTGGTCGGGACGCCGGGCTCGGAGGCGACGGCTTTCTCGGCGGCGATCGGTCCGGCTCCGGCGGTTCCGGCGGCCCCGTCTGCCCCCGCCCGGCCGGCGTAGGTGTCGAATGCGACGTCGTCCCGGGCGCCGGATGCGCCGGCCGCGGGCCAGTCGTCCGCGACGGCCCACCCTTCCGCGCCACCCACCCCGGCGTCCGCGTCTCCCATCGCCAGCCACTCCGAGTACTCCGGCGGCAGGACGACGCGGCCGTCGCGGTGCCAGTCGTCGTCGCGCGTGGGCGCGGTGCCGGGGAGGAACCACTCGACGGTCGACGGGCACCCGTTCGCGGCGCGCAGCCCGGAGAGGAGGCAGACGGGCACCGCCGTCGCTCCGACGCTCTCGGGCGTGGGGAGGAACCCGGGCGGGTAGCGCCGCGCGACGCGCAGCACGGACCGGTAGAGGAGCGGTCCCGCGCCGCTGATCCCGCTCACGCCGCGCATCGGCCGGCCCGTGAAGTCGCCGACCCAGACGGCCACGGTGAACTCGCCCGTCACCGCGACGGCCCAGTTGTCGGTGAAGTGGCGGCTCGTCCCGGTCTTGGCGGCCGCGGGGAACGGGAAGTCGAGAGGAGTTTCGGTGCCGAAGCCGGGGATCCGGGCGACCGGGTCGCTCAGGATGTCGAGGACGAGCGCCGCGGCACCGGCTGACATGAAGCGGCGGCCGTCGCCGGGGGCGACGGGCGCGGGGCCGAACGCCGCCTGGCTCGGCGCCGGAGCGGCGGCCGCGAATCGGACGGCGGGCGGCGACGCGTCGGGCGGCGCGCCGGGTCCTGCGCCGAGGCTCCACCCCGGGCGGTCCCCGGGCATCGTCGCATCGTCCACCGCCTCGAGCCACCGCACCGGCCGCCACACCCCGCCGTTCGCCAGCCCGCGGTACGCGTTCGCGAGCTCGAGGAGCGTGACGTCCCCGTTCCCGAGCGCGAGGCCGAGGCCGTAGTGGTCCGCCGGCCGGTCGAGCGACTCGAAGCCTGCGGCGTGGAGCGTGGCGAGGAACGCGCCGACGCCGATGCGCTCGGCAAGCTCGACCGCCGGAACGTTGAGCGAGCTGGCGAGGGCGATGCGGGCGCGGACCGGACCGCGGAAGCGGCGGTCGTAGTTGCGCGGACGGTACGGCCCCGTCGTCGTCTCGTAGGTGCGCGGCACGTCAGGGAGCACGGTCGCGGCGGTGTAGCCGCGGTCGAAGGCGAGGCCGTAGAGGAACGGCTTGAGCGTCGAGCCCGGCTGCCGGCGCGAGACGACCATGTCGACCTGGCCGTCGACGTCGGCGAAGAAGTCGGGCGAGCCGACCCAGGCCAGGATCGCGCCGGTCCGGTTCTCGAGGACGACCGCGGCCGCGTGCCTCGCGCCGCGCTCCTCCAGGACGCCGACGGTGTGCCGGACCTCCGCCTCCAACTCCTGCTGGAGCGCCAGGTCGAGCGTCGTGCGCCAGGTGCCGGTGGGCGCGACGTCGCCTTCGGCCCGGAGCAGGAGCTGCGTGGTGAAGTGCGGTGCGAGGAAGTTCGCGGGCGCGGCGTTCGCACCGACCGGCTCCTCGCGAGCGCGAGCGACGTCGTCCGGGCGGGCGAACCCGAGCGCCGCCATGCGCTCCAGCACGCGGTCGCGGCGCTCGCGGGCGCGGGCCGGGTCGACGAGGGGGTTGTCCCGCGAGGGCGCGCGGGCGAGCCCGGCGAGGAGCGCGGCCTGGCCGAGGCTCAGGTCCCTGGCCGACCGGCCGAAGTAGAGCCGCGCCGCGGCCTCGACGCCGACGGCACCTTGCCCGAGTGGCACGCGGTTCAGGTACTGCTCGAGGATCGTCGCCTTGTCGAGGTGCGCCTCGAGGCGGAGCGCCCAGAGCGCCTGCGCGAGCTTGCCTCGCCACGAGCGCGGCGTCGGGCGGAGAAGCCGCGCGGTCTGCATCGACAGCGTCGACGCGCCCGAGACGACTCGCCCGGCGGCGAGGTTGTCGCGGAACGCGCGGGCGACGGCGCGCAAGTCCACGCCGCGGTGCTCGAAGAAGCGCCGGTCCTCCGCGGCGATGAACGCCTGGATCAGCTCCGGGTCGACCTCGGCGAACGGGACCCACCCGCCGCGGCTCCCGTCCTCCGCGCGCGTCGTCCGGAGCGTGAGCCCGTGCCGGTCCTGGATGACGAGGCTCGGCACCACGCCCGGTCGCGCCATCTCCGGCGGGAGCGGGCGCGAGATCCAGATCGCGGCGGAGAAGACGGTGGCGATGCCAGCCGCGCCGACCCCGCCGACCGTGAGGGCGACCAGGCGGAGATGGCGGCGCGACAGTGCTTTGCCGACCGTCGTTGCACGCGCGCTCGCCACGGCAACTGCGCGACGCAGCCGGCGACGCCGCGACGCCGGTGGGTGCTGCTCCTTCATGCCGTCGCCTCGGATCCCGCCGCCATCGATCCCCGCCCGGCCATCAGTCCCGCCGCACGACCGTGAACTCGCCGCCGCCCGAGCGGCCGTTCACGCCGGGGTTGTACATCTCCTCCGCGTGCGCCGGCGGGTAGAGGAACGTCCCCGCCGTCGTCGCCCGGGCGAGATACGTCGCGGTGTAGGTGCCGGGCCAGAGCACGGTCGCGGAGTAGACGACGCGGTCGTCGCGCATCTCCTTGTGGTCGAACGGCGACCACATCCCCGAGTCCCAGGACCCGTAAATCCACCCGCTCCCGCGCTGCTCCAGCGTCTCGCCCGTCAACGCCTCCTCGCCGCCGAACGGGCTGAGCGTGCGGAGCGAGAGGTCGACGGGCTCGAGGCCGGCCGGGAGCGGGTCGTCGAGGACGACGAAGTGCCGCTCCGCCGGGACGGTCACGCGCAGCCGGACGCGGACCAGCTCGCCCTCGGCGACGCTGACGATCGGCTGGCCGGTACGCACGTCCTCGTACCACCGCTCGACCTGCATTCCGCGGTCGACCGGCTCGAGCTGCGGCCCGCGCGCCGCCTCGGTGACCGTCAGGAAGTAGTAGACCGGCGCGCCGTCGCGTCCGCCCTCGAGTGAAAGCCGTACGACGGGGCGGCCATCGGGCCCGCGGTCGACCTGGAGGCGGTCGAGCCGGATCGTCGTGTCCGGGGCCATCGCGGCGTCACTCGCGTCGACGAGGGCGCGACGCCCGCTCCGCACCCGCACGGGCGCCGGGCCGGCCTCGCGGCGCACGCGTTCGTACTCGAGGAGCGCGAGCGTCGCCGAGCCGTAGTCCTGGGTGTTCCACCACCGGCGCGCGGCGATGCGCCCCTGGTCGATGAGGGTCTCGACGAGCGGGCCGACGAGTTCGTGCCCCGGATCGATCGCGAGGAGCGCGGTCAGCAGCCGCGCCGCGGGGCGCGTGGTCGAGCGGAAGTAGAAGTGCGTACCGAACGAGTCCGGCAGCACGGCGGTTCGCCCATCGACGCGGACGGAGGCGAGCGCGTGGTCGAGGAGTGAGCGTGCCTCTGCCGAACGGCCGCGGCGTGCCAGGATCTCTGCCAGCAGCACGCGGTCCTCCCAGCTCAGGCGAGCCGCCTGCCCGACGAGCGTGTTCTCCGCAGCGACGTCCGGACGCCCGAGCCGGCTCAGGTAGTCGACCGCCCCGATGCGCTCGGCGAGCAAGACCGTGAAATTCGACTGCCAGTGCGAGACGACGAAGCGCGGCTCGAGCTGCTGCTGCCTGAGACTGCGGGCCAGGTAATCGGCGAGGCGGTCGAGGACGCCCTGGTCGACCGCGACGCCGGCCTCGCGGGCCTCGAGCAAGAAACGCCCCGCGTACGCCGAAAGCCACGGCGACGTCCAGTCCGCGTTGCCCCAGTACCCGATCCCGCCGTCCGGCCGCTGGCGCCGCGCGATGGTGCGTACCAGCTCCTCGACCTCGCGCCGCGCCTCCGGATCCTCCTCGCCCGCCGCGAGATCCGCCTTGTAGAGCGCGATCAGCGGGAGTCCCGCGCTCACGATCTGCTCGGTGCAGTAGTACGGGTAGACGCGCAGTTGTCGCCTCGCGCCGCGCAGGAACGCGAGCGGCGAGGAGCCGAGGTCGATCCGGAGCGTCGAGCGCGCGGGGTCGACCTCGGGGTCGAGCGTGAAGACGACGGTCGCGGTGTCGCGCAGCACGCCGGCGATCGTCTGCGCGAGCGGGTAGTGGTTCGGCCGGATCGGGACCGCGACCGCGACCGCGTCCGCCGCGCCGCCGGCTTCGACATCGAACCGGAAGCGCGCGCTGTCGCCCTCGGCACCGAGGAACGGCGAGCGCGCGCCATCGGCCGCGACGGCGCGGAAATCGAAGCGCGCCTCGACGCCGCGCCCTGGCGCGACACCGACTCGCCTGCGCGAATCGCCGTCGAGTCGGATCCCCTCGACCCGGGCCGTGACCGTGGCCCGCTGCTCGCCCGGCATGCGGGAGTTGATCACCGCGCCGGCGTGGAAGCGGTCGCCCTCGCGCAGGAAGCGCGGCAACGCGGGCCGCGCGAGGAGCGGGCGCGAGACGAGTAGTTCGGACTGGCCGGAGCCGTAGCGGTCGCCCGCCGTCACGGCGACGGCCATGACGCGGAACGTCGTCAGGTTGTCCGGCAGCTTCGCCGCCGCCGTCGCGTTCCCATTGGCATCGGTGACGACGGAGCCGAGGAAGAACGCGGTGCTCTGGAACCGCGAGCGGAGGACGCCGACCGCGTCGTCGCCGCCGCCGCCACCCGCCTCGCGCCGCCCCTTCTCGCCCTCGGGGATCTGGGCGGCCACCGCGACCAGATTGCTGGCGAGTCGCATCCCCACCCCGCGCGGCGGGTAGAGCAAGTCGATCGGGTCGGGCGTGCGGTAGCCCGTGAGCGCGAGGACGCCCTCGTCGACGGCCCAGAGCGTGACCTCGGCACGCTGGCCGCGCCCGGCCGCGTCGCGGACCCTCAGGTGGACGCGGGCCGTGTCGCCCGGGCGGTACTCGGGCCGTTCGGGACGTACCTCGACGGCCAGGCGCTTGACCTCGGGCGTGACGCGCAGCTCGGTGTAGCCGACGCGGAGCGTGGGGCGCCCGGGGTCGTCGATCGGGCCCGGCTCCGCGCTCCGCCCGCGGACCACGACGATCGAGACGAACGCGTTCGGCACGTACGCCTCGGTGATCGGGAACTTCAGCGTCGTCGCGCCCGAGGTGAGGCGGATGCGACGCTGCTCGATGACCCGCTCGCGCTCGACCGTGATCCACGCCTCCGCGTCGGTGATCGGCGAGGCGAAGAAGATGGTGGCCGTGTCGCCGACGGAGTAACGCTCGCGGTCGGCGATCACGTCCATCTTGAACTTCGTGTCGTCGTTCCAAGGCACCCAGTCGCTCCCCTCGGCCCAGCGGTGGAGGCGAGTGAGCGCGGTGCGGCCCTTGGGGTCCGTCGCCGTGAGATCGACGTAATAGCTGCCGCCGGCGGGCGGCGTGAAGGTGCACGTCGCCGGCTCGCGGCGCGTGCGGACGTCGCACGTGGCGACGGTGTCCTGGACCCAGCCGCCGACCTCGTCGACGACGCCGCCGCGGAGCCGGCGCACGACGTGCCACTCGCGCCGGACGACGACGCCGCGCACGTCGACGCCCTCGACCCGCTCGCCGTCCGGGCGAGCCGTGAGGACCTCGAGCGTGACCGGCTCGCCGGCCGTCCAGAAGTAGCGTTGACCGCGGGTGCGAGCGGCGATGTAGAAGTCGGCCGGGTGGACGGTGAGCGTCGCGCCGGAGGAGACGGTCTGGCGGTTCGCGTCGGTCACCGTCGCCAGGAGGTCGACGCGCGCCGGGCGCCCGTCGTCCGGCGCGGGGAGCGGGAGTCGCATGTCGACCGTGCCGTCGGCGCCGAGCGTGTCGACGCCCTGCGCCGTCACGCGCACGTCGCCGCCGGTCTCGCCCTCCCACCACGCGTACCCCGCGCCGACCGCGTACTCCTCGAGCCCCGGGATCTCGAACTCCCACGGCCGCATCGCGCGCGAGCGGACGACCCACCGCACCGGCGCACCCGCCATCGGTGCGCCGAAGAGATAGCGCGCGGCCACGTGGAGATCGGTGCTGTCGCCTGAGAATCGTGGCGTGGCGTCCGCCACGACGTCGACCAGGAACTCGGGTGGCCGGTACTCGGCGACCTGGTAGGATGCAGTGGCGACGGTCTTCCACTCGCCCTCGTTGCCGGCGCCGCTGCCCGCGCCGCTCGCTTCGCCCGCGCCCGGGCCGCCGTTGCCCGCGGTGCCGGCGCTGCCCGCGGTGCCGGCCGCGCCCACGGCGCCGGCCGCACTCGGGGCCCGACGACGGCGCTGGATCTCGAGCCAGTAGTGCCCGAGCGGGAGGTCGCGGTCGAGCGTGATGGCGCGGTCCGACGTGCCGAACGCGCCTAACGGCGCGACCTCGCGGTGCAGCTCGCCGCCCTCGCGGTCCCGGAAGATCCAGCGGATCGAATCGCCCGGCGCCGGCGCGCGCAGCGAGCCGAGCGGCCCGTCGCGGACGATCGCCTTCGCGTAGACCGTCTCGCCCGGGCGGTAGATCCCGCGCTCGGTGAAGACCGCCGCCGCGCCGGCATCGCGCTCGTTCCCCCACGCGCCCCGCACGTCGAAGCGCCACGGCGAGAGGTCGGGGTCGTAGCTGCTCACGCCGACGACGGCGCGGTCGCCCCCGAGCTCCGCGGCGACGTACCCCTCGAAGCCGCACCCCCAGCGGCCGCACCCTTCGTCGACGGGCGAAAGCCCGTCCAGCCGGGCCGTCCCGTCGGCGCCGGTCGTGCCGGTCGCGCGGACCCGGCCGTTCGGGTCGTAGAGCGTGACCCGCGCGCCCGGCCGCGGCAGCCCGTCGCTCACGCCGGTCACCCAGACGACCGCCTGGTCCGCGCCGAGCCGCACGTGCACGGCCAGATCCGTGACCTGCACGACCGCGATCGGCTGGTAACGCTGTACGACGCTGTCGAGCTGGGCGCTGCTGACGCGGACGGCGTAGAGCGTGGGGCGGCCGGCGGCAGGGGCCGTTTCGCCGACCGCCGCGCGGTCGACCTGCGGCGCGGCCGGCGAGGCGGAGGACCGCAATGCCGCCAGCCCCGGCACTGGCACGCCCGTGAACCGGCGAACGTCGTCGCCGCCCGCGACCGGGATGGCCCACCGCACCGCCTGCTCCTCGAGCGCCTGCCACGGGCCCCACCACCTCCAGCTCTGCCCGAGGAACGCGGCCTCCATCGTGTCCGGCACCGGGATGACCGTGACCTCGAGCGAATCCACGTTCACGTGCTGCACCGCCAGCGTCCGGAGCCCGTTGCGCTCGACCAGGAGCCGGCCGAACTCGTAGCCGACGCGCGGCGGATACCCCGTCGTCACGATCGCGCGCACGCCGAGGCTTTCCATGCGCTGGCCGAAGATGTCGGTGAGCGCCGTGTCGACGACGACGGCGTAATGCTCGCGCGGCCGGAGGTCCGCGTGGAGCGTCCAGACCGCCTGCACGGCCGTCGTGTCCGCGATCGTGAACGGCTCGTTCGGCGCGATCCGCACATGTCGCAGCACGTCCGCGCCCCGGACCGGGTTGGTGAACGTCACCATGATCGGCCCGGTCGGGCACCACGCGCCGCCCTGGCACTTCACTTCCGACAGCGCCAGCGGGCCGTGCGTCGAGAAAGGCCATTCGTTGTGCGACGCCGACGTCCCGTCCACCTCCCTGGGCGTGACCAGTTGCGCGTAGCACCCCATGGGGAGCGGGGTGGCGGGGACGAGGTCGACGACGACGCGCGGGTCCTCGGGCGCCCCCGGCTCGTACCCGCCGCGGAACCCGGCATAGCGCAACGCGAACGGATCGTCTCTCGTGATCCGGCGCGTGCCAGCGGGTCGCACGCGCACCACGTCGCCGGCGCCGCACTCCGGGGAGAGCCGCACGAACGAGTAGCGCGCCAGCTGCGCGGGGTCGACCGATGAACTCAGCACCACCGAGAACGTCGGCTCCTGCGTCACCCACCGGGCGTAGTCGACCCTGCCCACGGGATGACCGCCCAGCACCCTCGGCGGACTCACGCGGAACGTGTGCGTATACGGCCCGTCCAACCGGCTCCCGTCCATCGCGGTGAAGCTGGGCGTGATGGTGATCGTGTAAGAGGCGCCGGGCTCCAGCGGCTCGGACGGCGTGAAGCGCAGCGTCACCGGGTCGCGCCATTCCACGCGACCCGCGACCGCCGGCTGGATCGAAAAGATCGACTGCGGGTCCACCGTCGCGTCCAACCCGCCCGCCACCGGGCGGTCGAACGTCACGGTCACGACGTCGCGTGGCTCCGCCGGCGACGTCGGCGTCACACGAAGCACGCGCAGCGGCCCCGCCTGAGGCGTCACGGCCTGCAGCGCGAGAAAGAGGAGGGCCAGTCGTACCGGCTGCATGGCAAGTGGCTCCTGAAGGCTCCGGGGGTTGGCGTAAGTTATGCCGGCACAAGCGCCGAGGGAAGCATGCAGCGCCTGCCGCGGCGGCCTCCGAGCGAGCCGCCGGAGCGGCCTCGGCATCGGCCGCCGCCGTCATCCGGGCGCCAGCGGCGGGAGCGCCCGTGCCCCGCCCGCCGCAGTCCGCCAGCGACGTCGCGGGCGCCGGCAGCTCCTGCGAATGACGCCGCGAATGCCCATGACCCGTCGATTCTCGCGCAGCGACCAGTCTTACTAACGTGCCGTCGTTCCCTAGTTCCCCGGAGGTACCGCGATGGAGAGACGCGTCGTGATGAAGGCGCGTGCCGCCCGCGAAAAGCGTGGCGCGTCGGAGCGGCGCGGCGCGGTGGAGAACCGCGTCGAGACGGACGACGGCGGCGCGTTCGAGACACGCGTCGCGTTCTGCTCCGCCTGCGACCGCAACGTCCCCGTCCTCGTCGAGGCGCCCGACTGGTCCGACCGCGCCCCCTCGGTCCGAGACGTGACGGAAGCCGTGGTGTGCCTCGACTACGGCGTGCGATGCACGGGCGCGATGTGTCCGATGTTCCGAAAGGCGCCGCCGCGGCGGGTCGACGACGTTGCGCTCCCGCCTAGCGAGTAGGCGACGTCGTTTTCAACCGGCGGCGGAGCGCGCCAACATCTGCGCCACCCTCACCAGGACCGCCTCGGGCTCCGACTCCAGTTGCGACCACGTCACCCGCAGCACGCGGTACCCGTGTGTGCCGAGCACGGCGTCCCTGCGACGATCGCGCTCGAAAGCGCTCCGGACTGGGTGATAGGCGAACCCATCGACCTCCACGACGAGACGTTCCGAACGCCACAGGAAATCCACCTCGAACCCCGCCACCACGACGTTGGTCTCGGGCGTCCTGAGCTGCCCGCGCCGGACGATCTCGAGGAAGCGTTCCTCGGCCTCCGATCGCGTGAGCGCCGGCGACGCGTTCCCATCGATGAGGGCACGGAGTGCGGCCGAGCCCGGCCGGCGCGGGTGACGCTCGAACAGCTCGGCAATCCGCCGCGGCGTCACCAGGCCGCTCCGCTCCGCCCGCGCAACCGCGTGCTCCAGATCGCGCACGTTGGCGACCCCCGCCAGATCGAGCAGCGTGCGCCCAGGCGACGTCACCGGGACACCCTCGATGTGCGTCGCCTCGTCGGGCGGCAGTGAGAGGACGCGGTAGGCCCGGATCCCCATCTTGCGGCGGGACGGTTTCATCACCGTCACCTCCACCGGCGTCGGCGGCGTCGGCGATGGAAGAATCTCCCACAGGCCCGCCGCACTCCGATGGCTCACGACCGCGCCGTCGCCGCACGCGAGCACCGCGGCCATCTCGACCGCGCGCGGCGGGAGCACCGGACCGGTTCCGTACACCCCGCGATGGATCGGCCGCAACCGCCCCGTCGCCACCGCGTGCTCCACCGTCCGCGCCGGCACGCCCGCGCCCAGCAGTTGGCACCGCGTGACGACGCCGTACTGCCGACGCCCCAATTCCGCGATGGCGCGCTCGAGTTGGACGCGGCCGGTCGCCGGGGCGGTGCGTTTGTCGGGAGATTGCGCGTTGGTCCGCATGTCAGGGTCGGGTGGGCGGGGCGGCGGCCGCTTGCGCCGCGGGGGCGTGCGGCGACCGAGCAGCGTGGAACTGCCGCGCGGCAGCGGGATGGCCGATGAGGTGGCCGGCGAGGCCGGTGGGCATGGCGCCATGGCCAACGGGTGCGGTGCCGTGGCCGGCGGGCGCGGTGCCGTGGCCGGCGGACGCGGTGCCATGGCCGGCGGGTGCGGTGCCATGGCCGGCGGGTGCGGTGCCATGGCCGGCGGGTGCGGTGCCTCGCGGCCGCGCCCGTCGACGCGCCCGGCGCCCGGCGCGGCGCATAGGCGAACGTGTAGAAACGTAGCAAGCGTCACGAGTTATCGCGAGGATCCCTACGTTTCTACACATATGGTGGTCAACTGCACACATTGGTCGTCGCCTCGAGGCCAAGGTGTTAATTTGCCGCATTAGCGGGGGAAAACGTCACGACCGCCATTTGTTTCCGCGACGGTTGTGCAGTTTCTACGCGCCGGCGGCCGCATACGCACCGCCAGCCGCACACGCGTCGGCGGCCGCACACGCGCCGGCGGCCGCACACGCGCCAGCAGCCGCACACGCGCCAGCAGCCGCACACGCGCCAGCAGCCGCATACGCGCCAGCAGCCGCATACGCGCCGGCAGCCGCACACGCTTCGGCGGCCGCATACGACCCGACGGCCGCCCCGCGACCGGCCGACCGCCGGGCACCCTCTCCCGCCCTCGCGCCCGCCGATCATTCGGGCGCCGGTGGGGCGCCGCCATGGCGGGACGGGCCGGACCTCGAACCACGATCGAACCGACGGTGTAGAGACAACCGATCGTGACGCACCACTTGTCCGCTGGCGTCTCGTGTCGCACCACTTGTCCGCTGGCGTCTCGTGACGCGCATCCAAACCGCGAACGCCTCATAACGCACCCCCAATCCGCTGGCGTCCCATGACACACCCCCACACCGTCGACGTCGTCGTGGCAGGGCTCGGCGCGGCCGGCAGCGCCGCGGCCTACCACCTCGCCCGTCGAGGCGTGCGCGTGATCGGCGTGGACCGGTTCGCGCCGCCGCACGCGATGGGTTCGTCGCACGGGCGGTCGCGGATCATCCGGGAGGCGTACTTCGAGCATCCGCTGTACGTGCCACTCGTTCGGCGGGCATATGCGGGGTGGGAGGAGTTGGAGTCGTCGAGCGGACGTCGCATATACCTGCGTACCGGCGGGCTGATGCTGGGACCCGAGGACGGGACGGTCGTGGCCGGCGCGCGACGAAGCGCGCTGGAGCACGGGCTGCCGTTCGAGGAGCTGACGTCGGAGGAGATACGACGTCGCTTTCCCGCGTGGCGGCTTCCCGACGACGTCGTCGGGATCTTCGAGCCGCGCGCGGGGATGCTCGACCCCGAGGCCGCGATCGAGGCGCACCTCGAGTTGGCCCGACGCCACGGCGCCGACCTGCGCTTCGGCGAGGCGATCGTCTCGTGGCGTGCGGACGGCGACGGCGTCGAGGTCGCGACGTCGCGTGGGACGTACCGCGCCGCCCGCCTCGTCCTCGCCGTGGGCGCCTGGACCCCACGCGTCCTCGCCCCGCTCGGCCTCCCGCTCGTGGTGGAGCGGAACGTGGTGGCCTGGTTCGACACGACGTCGGAGCGGGCCGGCGCTCGCGCGGGGTCGCCGGACTTATTGCGCGTGCGGACGGGGTCGCCAGACCGCGTGCAAGGTCGCGCGGGGTCGCCGGAACGCGCCCGGGGCCGCGCGGGGTCGCCGGCTCGCGGGGCGCAGCCGACACCCGCGGCGGACGACGTCGCAGACCTCTTCTCCCCCGAGCGCTTCCCCGTCTTCATCCATGAGTTCCGCCCCGGGGTCGCGTGGTACGGCTTCCCCGACGTCGGCGATGGCGTGAAGGCCGGGATCCACCACAGCGGCGAGGCGACGGACCCGGAGACGGACCTCCGGGAGGCGACGGAGCGCGACGTCGCCCGCATCCGCGCGCTCGTCCGCGCCCATCTCCCCGCCGCCGACCGCCCCCTCCGCGAAGCCGCCGTCTGCCTCTACACCAACGCCCCCGACCACCACTTCCTCCTCGACCGCCACCCGGACCACTCCTCCGTCCTCGTGGTCTCCCCCTGCTCCGGCCACGGCTTCAAGTTCGCCCCCGCCATCGGCGAAGTGGTGGCGGACCTGGCGCTGGATGGCCGAACCCGCTTCGACCTGACACCGTTCCGGATCGATCGCCTGTTGCGGTGATCGTCTCCCGCGCCGATCGCCATCGGTTGCGGCGAGGCCTGCCGCGCACACGCGCGAGCGGCCGGCCGCCCCGCCGACGCGTGGCCGCCCCCACCGACGCGTGGCCGCCCCCACCGGCGCGTGGCCGCCCCCGGTACACCCATTGCACTCCATGCCCACCGGACCAGCGCGACGCAGGAGCCCCCATGGACCACTACAACTTCGACCACTTCCGCGCCCTGCACCTCTTCTCGGATGCGAAGGCGACGCTCGCGGCCCGTGGCGTCCGGCCGGGCGACGTCGCGCCCGACTTCGAGCTGCCGCGCGTGGACGGCGGGACGCTGCGCCTGAGCGATCTGCGCGGGGGGCCGGTCTACCTCCGCTTTGGCTCCCGGACCTGACCGATCACCGCCGGCTCGGTCGAGCCGCTGAAGAAACTGTTCGCCCACTGGGGCGACGTCTTCGATTTCGTCGAGGTCTTCATCCGCCAGGCGCACCCCGGCCCGGGCGCGCCGGCGTACCACAGCTTCGACGAGAAATTCGAGGACGCCCGGCGATACGTCCGCGAGGAAGGGATCCCGTGGACGGTCGTCGTCGACGACCTCGAGGGGACGGTGCACCGGGCGTACGGCGGGCTCGCCGACCCGAGCTACCTGGTCGGCGCGGACGGCCGTGTCGCGTACTACGAGCTGTGGACGCATGCCCCGACGCTGCATCGGAAGATGACCGCGCTCGTCGCCAAGGACGGCCGCGGCGTCGTCGATGCTGGCGTCGACCACGTCCCCCACCTGCTGGCGGCGCTGACCGACGGCTGGAACGCACTGCGCAAGGGGCTGCCGCAGAGCGTCGTCGACCTCGAGCTGGCCGCGCCCGGCAGCGCGATCCTGACCTGGCTCGGCCACCGGCTGCGCCCGCTCCTCGCACCGCTCACGCTCCGCGCGGAGCCGCTCCCCCGGGCCGCGCGGATCGCGCTGGCGGGTGCCGCCGGCGTCGCCGGGGTCGCGGTGCTCACCGGGCTCGTCGGGATCGCGCGGAAGGGGCGGGGGTGAGGCGGCGGCAGTGCGGCTGGGGGCGTGGCGGCGACGGCGGTACCGGGGCGTGGCGGCGGCGGCGGTATCAGGACGTGACGGCGACGGGGAGCGCGGGCGCGGCGGCGACGAAGTCGCCCGGCGGCGCACTCGTGACGTCGCCCGGCGACGACATCGCCCAGCGGCGCGCTCACGACGTCGCCCGGCTGCGCGCTCACGCCGTCGCTCGGCTGCGACATCGCCCGGCTGCGCGCTCACGCCGTCGCTCGCCCGCTCTCGCCGTCCCGCCGGTCCCGGAAGCCTCGGGTGTGCGGACCGCCGCCGGTCTCCCGCCCACCCGGCCTCTCCCGCGCGCCCCGGCGCCGCTCCGCGCCCTCCAGCTCGCGCGTCGGCCGGATGGCGGGGGCGGGGACCTCCTCCGCGGACATCGTCCAGACGCCCGGGTGCGCCAGCTCGGGGCCCTCGTGCAGCAGGCGATGGCCCCGCGGCACAGGGGCGAGCCCCGCGCCGGCGCCGACGATCTCGCGCAGCCGCACGTACGCGAGCCGGTGCCACGCGCGCTGGTAGCGCCGCACCAGAAGCCGGAACCCGAGGCGACTCCACCAGTTCGGGAGCTGCCCCTCGCGCCACGTCGCCTGGATCCTGAACCAGACCTCGCCCGTCTCGTGGTCCTTCGTCAGGAGGAACCACTCGAACCCGGACTCGATGTGTCCCTCGAGCGTCTCGTAGCGGAAGCCGAAGACGGTGCGCCCCTCCGGCTCGACCTCGCGGACCGCGCCAACCACGACGCCGCACAGGTAGCGCAGACCCAGGACCTTGATCTCGAGGAGCATCCTCCGCCCGAGGAGCGGAGTGGTGGGATCCAGATGCGCGGTCACGATGCGCGGGTCGGAGAATTCGTACCGGACGATCGCCTGTTTTGCCCGTTCGAACGCGCCGCCCGCGACCGGCGGACCGGGCGCCTCCCGCGCGATCGGCGCCTCGGAGTAGTAGAACGTCCACCCGTAGCCCGGAGCGACCGCGTCCGGGTCGAAACTCAGCGGTGCACGGGCGATTCTCGAGACCTGCTCCTCGAGCTCGGTCTCCGACCACCCCCGGGCGAAGCGCCACTCGGCCACGATCACTCGCCCCTCGCGATGAAGGTCGGCGACCGCATCGCCTCCGGCCCCTCCGCGTCCGGCGGAAGCCGCCGCAGGTCCGCGTGGACGTACGCCAGCACGCCCGAGCCCACCGTCAATGCGACGCGGTTCACGAACTCCGCCCACGTCTCCGTTTGCATCGCCTCGCCCATCGCCCTGAACCCCGCGTAGAAGCGCCTCGACCCCGACCGCGCCCGGCTGCGGATGTGGAAGACGACGTCGCCGACGTCGTTCCGATACGCGCCGAAGGTGATCCGCCCCGCCTCGGGGTGGCCGACGACGGTCGCGAGGGTGAAGCTGTTCCGGTTCCGATGCACGACGCGCACGCGAAACGTGCCCGTCATCCGGATCCGGACCTCGAGCTCGTCGCCCACCTCGAGCGGCCCGCGCCCCTGACCCAGGCGCCTGAACGCCGCGAGCTCGGCGGGCGCGAACTCCGGGAAATGCCGCGCGACCAGGTCGATCACCTCCGGCGGCGACAGTCGACAGTCGACGATCACGGCCCAGTAGTCGCGCTGGAGCAAAGGCCCCACACCGCGCCGCGCCGGGAGCAGCGCCGACAACCGCCGCCTCACCCGCTGTCCGAACACGCTCATGCGCCTCCACCAGCAGGAGCTCCGCCGGCCGACGACGTCGAGCCCGCGGCTCACACGCGGCTGTTCCGGTGCAAGAGGGACGCCGCGCGTCGACTCCGGCGGCGGCCATCGAGCGCGCGGGGGCGCGCGGGGGCGGGAGGGCGGGGGTGGGGGCGGGGGCGTGCTGGTGAGGCGCTGCGCATGGAGGGGGGCGGGCGACCCGGGGGCGCGCGCGGGGGCGGCGGTCGCGCGCGGGGGCGGCGGTCGCGCGCTTCGCGCGCCGAGGCGCCGGGGCCTTCGGCCCGGGGCGGGGGGGGGGGGGCGGCCCGAGGGCCGCGGGGGTGCCGCCTCTGGCAGCGGCGGCGAGGCGTAGCTGGCGATCGGGCGCAGCAGGCCGCGGGGGTCGCCGTGCGGCTTGCCTGTGCCGGTGGTGTGGCGCGCTCTCCGGTGCGTGGGGCTGCGCTCGCCCGCTCAGCCCTCGTCTCTGCGCTCTACTCAACTGAACCCACGACGCCCGGCGTCGCGGTCTTGGTGCGCTTGGGTCGCATAGATCCACCCAACTGAACCCGCAGATCTGGGCGCCCAGAACACGGGTGCGATTCGGTGGGATTATTCCGGCCAATCGCACCCGCTATCGCAGCCAGACGATCCGGGTTCAGTTCGGGCTGCCGCGACGGCGGCGCCGCGCCGGCGACCTGCGCCGGTAGGCGGACC
>CALBZE010000068.1 GCA_937889645.1 uncultured bacterium | reverse complement strand
CGACCGCGAAGATGAGGTCCGTCGTCTCGACGAGGACGAGCACGACGAAGAGCGGTGTGGCGACGAGGCGGAGGCGCCCTTCCTTGCCCGCCGGTTCTCTCACGAAGAAGTGCTGGCCGTGGTAGGCGGTCGTGACCGGCAAGTAGCGCCGCACGAGCCGCAGCACCGGGTTCGTGTCGGGTTCGATCCTAGCCTGGTCCTGCCGTGCCATCCGGATCCCCGTGAAAACGAGGAAGGCGCCGAAGATGTAGAGGATCCAATCGAAGCGCTGGATGAGGAGCGCGCCCGCGCCGATCATCGTGCCGCGCATGAGGAGCGCGCCGAGGATCCCCCAGAAGAGCACCCGATGCTGGTACTTCTGCGGGACGCCGAAGTAGCCGAAGATCAGGACGAAGACGAAGATGTTGTCGACGCTGAGCGCCTTCTCGATCAGGTAGCCCGTCAGGAACTCGAGCCCGGCCTGCGGACCCATGTACCGGTAGACCAGGTAGTCGAACCCCAGGGAGATCGACACCCACACCGCGCTCCAGACGGCCGCCTCCCGCACCGACACCTCGTGGGCCTCCCTGTGGAAGACACCCAGGTCCAGTGCCAGCAACGCCAGCACGAATGCGTTGAACCCTACCCAGACCCAGACGTCCATCCCGCGAGCCGTGCGTGTGTGAGGTGCGGTGCGCCCGCCGTCGCGGCCGGGAGCCGCTCACCCGAAGCCGCGAACGACATGCCGCGAACCGCGCGCGACGGACACTCGCCGGCCGGCTCTACGCCGATTCCAGCGCGACCGCGGGCGCGACGCCCTGGCCGAGCAGCTCTTCGAGGCGAGAAAGGCAGCGGTAGAACTTCTTCGAGTAGGGGCCGTCCAGGAACGACCGTGGGAAGAGCTCGCCGAGGGAGATCGAGCCCGTCGCCGCCAGGGGGACTGCCGCGTCGTAGAGCTTGTCGACGAAGTGCACCCACCGCAGCGCCTCGGGCAGCGACGCGATCGGCGCTACGTCGTCGATCAGGAGGGCGGACAGGCCGTCGACAAGCCCCGCGTAGCGGATCGGGTGGACCCGGGCGAGTCCGCCCAGGAGTTCGGGGAACGCGACGCGCAGCCCGCGCGGCCCGGCGTATCTGGCCGCGGCCGCGAGCCCATCTCTCGTGACGAAGAATTCCAGGCCGGGGTTCGTCGCGAATTGCCGGTGCCGATAATCCTCGCCGTCGACCCGCAGCACCTCGAACGACGCGGCCAACTCGTCGACCTCGGCGGCGAAGTCCTTCTGCGAGAACCCGCCCCGGCCGAGCGCGTACGGCACCGCGTTCGACGTCGCCGCGACCTGGATCCCGTCCGCGAGCGCGCCGCGCAGGAACGCGACGGCCAGCTTCAGGTTGCCGGGGTCGTCCAGCTCCCACTCGTCGATCGCGACCAGGCGCAATCCTCGGAACGCCTCCCGCGCCCGCCCCACGCCCAGGAGACCGATCGTGTAGACCAGCTCGTCGAACGACAGGTACGCCTTCGGGTAGGGAGCCGCGTTCCACAGCGCGGCAAGGAGGTGCGTCTTTCCGACGCCGAATCCGCCGTCCAGGTAGATCCCCCGGCCGCGGCTCGGCCGGCCGACCGCCTCGCGGAGCCGTCGCACCAAACGCGAGACGCCGGCATCGTGCATCGAGCCGGCGACCTCGCGCAGCCGCTCCAGCGCCGCGCGCTGCGACGGGTACCGCGGATCCGGCCGATAGCTCTCGAACACCTTCTCCGCGAAACGCGGCGGCGGGACGAACCGCTCGACCAACTCGTCCGCCTCCGGCCGCGGCGGCAACCTCCGCAGCAGCGCGTCCAGCGTCAGACCCGGCTCCACTCGCCTCTCACTCCGCGTCCGGGTCCGTCTGGAAATCCGACGGCGTGACCGGCTGGAAGTGCAGGTCGATCGCCAGCCAGAGCGCCTTCGAGTACGGGTACGTCACGAACGGCACCGGCACCATCAGCGCCACGAACCCGTACATGATCCCGTCCCACGGCACGTCCGGCCACGTCGCCAGCACGGCGGCGACCACGCCGAACACCACGATCAGCTCCGCGACGATGAAGTTGATCAGATAGCCGCCGATGAAATTGTCCTCCTCGCCGCGGTCGAGCTTCAGCCGACAGACCGGGCAGGTCCGGCGCATGCGGAGCCACGACGAGAACAGGGTCCCGCGGCCGCAATGCGGGCACCGCAACAGCAGCGCCCGACCGATCAAGCGCACGAAGCGCTTCGGGCTCAGTTCTTCCGGATTCGACTGCACGTTCGCGTACACCTCGAGCACCTATCCCGTCGTGGTTCGCCCGACACGGCGACCACGGACGTCGCAAAACAGTGGAGATTCGCCCGGCGTCAACGCCCACGCAAGGCCAGGGGGTTGCCGGCTCCCGGCCGCAGCGCCGTCGGCCCGCGCCACCGGTGCTCACGTCGGCACGCGCCCTTGCCACTCATACCGCCCAAGAACCTTGACGCGCCGGTCACCATGCACGTACCCATCCCGTTCGGACGTGGCGCCCGTCGATCTTACCCCGGTGACCGCCGAAGGGCAAACCACGAGCGCCGATCATTCGACCATACCCCAGTGGGAGGCCACAGTGGCAGATGTGATCGACTACACCATCCACGGCGATGACATGCAGCTCGTGGAGATCGAGCTGGACCCGGGCGAGGGCGTCCGTGCCGAGGCCGGCGCCATGACGTACATGGGGCCGGGGATCGAGCTCCAAACCTCGACCGGCGGCGGCGTGTTCCAGGGCTTCAAGCGCATGCTGACCGGCGAGAGCTTCTTCATCACCACCTTCGTCCACACGGGGAAGGGAAAGGGGTACGTCGGCTTCGCCGCGCCTTACCCCGGGAAGATCATTCCGATCGACCTGGCCCAGATGGGCGGCTCGTTCCTGTGCCAGAAGGACGCGTTCCTCTGCGCCGCCAAGGGCATCGACATCGAGGTCGCCTTCACGCGGCGGCTCGGCGCCGGCCTCTTCGGCGGTGAGGGCTTCATCCTCCAGCGCCTCACCGGCGATGGCATGGCCTTCATCCACGCGGGCGGAACCGTCATTCGCAAGGACCTCGCTGCCGGCGAGAAGATCCGCGTCGATACCGGTTGCATTGTCGGCTTCTCGCCGAGCGTCGACTATGACATCCAGTTCATCGGCGGCTTCAAGAACGCGCTCTTCGGCGGCGAGGGTCTGTTCCTCGCGACGTTGACCGGGCCCGGTCCCGTCTACCTCCAGAGCCTCCCGTTCTCGCGACTGGCCGACCGCATCATGGCGGCCGCCCGCTTCCAGGCCCGCGACGAGAAGACGGGCGTCGCCGGGTTCGGCGCAGACCTCCTCGGCGGGCTCCTCCAGGGGGATCGCCGGTTCTGAGACGAAACGCGAACGGCCCCGGCAATACGCCGGGGCCGACGCGGGGAGATCATTCTTTTAGGCGACGTCGTAGTCCCGTTCACTTCGTCTCGTCCGACGTCGTTACCGGGATCTGCCGCGCCCGCGCCGATTCCGACTTCGGCAGGATCAGCGTCAGGACGCCGTTCTCGTAGTTCGCCGTGATCCGGTCGATGTCGACCCGGTCCGGCAGCCGCAGATGACGCGCGAAGCGCCCGAAGCGCCGCTCGATGCGGCGGAACGCCGTGCCTCCACCCTCCTCGTGCTCCGCCATCTTCGTCCCGGAAATTCGCAGCGTCCGGTCCTGGACGGCTACTTCCAGGTTCTCCTTCGAGACTCCCGGCATCTCGATCGTGCAGCGGATCTCGTCGTCCGTCTCCACGACATCCATCGGCGGGATCCACGCCTCACCGACGGACGCGAACGGCTCCGGCCAGTTGCCGTGCACCTCCTCGAAGAGCCGCTCCAGCTGGCGCGTCAAATCGGAGAACACATCCAGCGCACGGAGACGGTTGATCGGCGTCAGCGACATCATCGTCACACCTCCTGCGTATGCGGTTCGGGAACCCCTTTCGGACCACCCGCGCGGGCGTCTCGCGAATCGTCGCCCACGCAACCCGCCTCGCGTGCAGTAGCACCGCCCGTGCCCACCCACTTTGCCAGAAGTACAACCCACCGCTGCCCCCGCGGCACGCCCGTCCGCCACCCCCGCACCCCACCCTGCCACCCTAACCTCCCCACCTACACAACCTGCCGCCCCGACACACCCGGGCCGACGGCGCGACGCGCGCCGCCCGTGCCGAAAAGCAGCCGACGAAAGCGGGGGCCGCAGCCGGCGAAAGCGAGGAAGTAGTCGACGAAGGCGGGGACGCAGCCGTCGGGAGCGGGATAGCAACCGACGAAGGCGGAAAATCAGCCGCCGAGAGCGGGGTCGCAGCCGTCGAGCGCGGGGACGCAGCCGTCCGGAGGCGCGAAACTCATTAGTAACCGGAGGCGCGAAACTCATTAGTAAACTGTACGGTGTGGTTTACTTTCGGCACGGCCGTCCGCCGCCACATGATCGGCCGACCGCCGCCGACCGACACCGACACACACCGACCGCCGCCACACGCGCGCGGCGGACCACCGCGAACCACCGCGAACCACCGCGAACCACCGCCCCCCGCCTCCGAAAGCCGCCGCCCCCGACCGCCCCGGGCGCCCCCCGTCACACCGTCGGATCGGAATCCGGCGCCTTCCGCAACCAGATCGACCGGCTCTCCCCCACCGGCAACCCGTGCTTATGCCGCCACGCCACGTCGGCGAACCGTTCCGCCAGGTGCCACACCACTGCGTCCGGCGGCGCGGCGTCGCACTCGCTCCGGCACCGCAGGTCGCACTGGTCGTTCACGTAGTCGATCACATAGAACGGCCGGCCCCGCGCCTGGTACGGCGTTTCGTTCCCGGCACGCTCGTCCGCCATGCAGATCTCGGTCGAGAAGAAGTCCATGTGCGTGAGGCGCGCGATCTCCGTCGCCAGCCGCGCCAGCGGCAGCAGGTCGTGCATCCACAACTCGCGCAGGCTGACCTGCCGGTACTCGCCGTTCTCCGGATGCCACCAGCACGGGATCACCTCGCCGAACACGTAATAGACCCGCCACCACCCGGGGCGGGGGGCGCCGTCGTCGCCGTGCAGCGTCGCCCACGCCACCTGCCGCTGCACCAGGAAGTCGTCGGTCCGGTCGAAATCCCGCGCCCGCGCGACCGACGCGAGGTCCCCCCTCGAGCCCAGCACCACCCCCTTCCACCCCCACCCCCGCGCCGGCTTGATCACCACCCGCTCCCCGACCACGCTCCGCTCCGCCGCCGTCAGCTCCCGGTCCGGCTCCCACCGCCGCAGCACCACCGTCGGCGGTACCGGGATCCCTGCCCGCTCCAGACGGTGATGCGATACGGCCTTGTGGTCGGCCATCATCGCCGCGTCCGGGTCGTCGATCACCCGCCCGCCCGCATCCTTCACCGCATAGCACAGCTGCACGTACGGATCCTCGTCGTGCCACCACAGCGCCGTCAGGTCCAGCAGCGTCCCGATTCGCACCTCCCCCGCCCTCACCGCCGACCACGCGTCCTTCACCACCCCCTCGTGCAGCACCTCGCACGTCAGCCCGCGGACCGCGCACGCCTCCCTCACCCACCGGCAGAACGCCCCCCCATCCTCCCTCTGCCCCACGGCCAGGTCGATCGTCCCCGGTCGCCCCGATCGCGTTCGTACGACGTCCACTCCACGTCTCCGCGTTCGCTCCGCAGCCCCGCCATGCCACGACGGCGCCCAACGGTTGCAACGTTCGCGCCGCACCCGGCCCCTCGACTCCTCGCCCCTAGTGAATTGCAACGCGACTCTCTTGCAAGGTGCAATCTGTCGCATTACCTTGGGCGCGTCCCGCCGTGGCCGGCCGAAACGGCCGGCGCTCTCCCGGAACGATCAACCACGTTCGTGCGCCATGGTGCATCCGTCGCGGCTGCTGCGCTGGCTGTATCTGGGTCGACTGACCCTGACGGCGGGCATTTTCGCGGGTGTACTGCTGGTGTGGCGCCATGCGGAGCCGGAGGTCACGCTCCTGGCGACGCTGGTGCTGCTGCTCACGATCGGTTTCAATCTCTTCAGCGTCTGGTACACGCACCTGCTCCGGCGGGAGCCCGGGAAGAACTTCCTCTACGGGCAGGTGATCTTCGACGTGCTGGTCGTCACGGCGGTGGTGCACCTGACCGGCGGCGGCCAGAGCGACTTCGCGCCGCTCTACATTGTGGTGATCGCCGCCGGCGCGCTGCTGCTGCCGCTTCCTGGCGGCGTCCTGGTGGGCGGTCTGGCGAGCATCCTCTACATCGCGGACGTCGTGTGGGGGCACGCGGTAGACCCGCAGGGGACGGTCCTGATCCAGACCGGCCTCTTCGGCGTCATGGCGCTGGTGACGGGGTACCTGGGCGACCGTCTGCGGCAGGCCGGGACCGCGTTGGGCGCCATCGAGTCGGAGCTGAGGCAGCTCCGGCTGGACACCGACGACGTGCTCGATGCGATCGACACGGGTGTGGTGATGGTGGATGGCGACGGTCGGCTGGCATACATGAACCGCGCGGCGGAATCGCTCCTGGCCCTGGACGGAGCGCGGCGGTTGGGCCAGCCGGCGGTCGACGAGCTCGAGCAGCGGGCACCCGGGTTGGGGAAGTTGATCGCCCGGACGGCCGAGACCCGGGTTCCGGTGCGGTGGTACGAGACGCGGGTCGCCGGGTGGGGCGAGGGCCCGGGGGGTGCCGCGGCCGAGCGGGTCGTCGGCGTACGCACGACGGTGCTGGAGCGGGAAGGCGACGCGGCGCCGTGGGTGACCGCGGTGATCCAGGACGTGACCGACGGCAAGCGGGCCGAGGAGCTTAATCGCCGCGCCGCGCGGCTGCAGGCCGTCGCGGAGCTCGCCGCGTCGCTCGCGCACGAGATCAAGAACCCGCTGGCGTCGATCCGCAGCGCGGTCGAACAGCTGGCCGGAGGACGCGTCGCCGAGGTGGACCGGACCGTCCTCGAGCGGCTTGTCCTGGCCGAATCCGACCGGCTCAGCCGGCTCCTCTCGGCCTTCATCGAGTTCAGTTGGGTCACGTTGCGCCAGCGCGAGGTGGTCGACCTGGTCGGCGTGACGGAAGAGGCGATCAACCTGGTCAAGCAGCACCCCGACGGGGCGGAGGGCGCGCGCATCGAGTTCACGCGCCCCGGCGCCGCGCTCCCGGTCGAAGGGGACGAGGACCTGCTGCACCGGGCCGTGTTCAACCTGATCCTGAACGCGGTGCAGCACGCCGGACCCGACGGCGGCGTCCGCGTCCGCCTCGAGCGTGCGGCCGCCGCGGACGTGCCGCCCGAGCTGGCGTCGCTCCCGAGGATCCGGCTGGTCGTGAGCGACGACGGGCCCGGGATCGCGGCCGACGTCGTCCCACGAATATTCGACCCGTTCTTCACGACGCGGCAGGGCGGGACAGGGCTGGGGCTCTCCGTCGTCCACCGTGCGGTCGAGGCCCACGGTGGCGCGATCATGGTGGATGGCGGAGAGGGTCGTGGCGCCAGCTTCACCGTCTACCTGCCCGCTTACGGCGAAGTGAGCGAGTAGCATATGCCCAGCGTACTGGTCGTCGACGACGAAGTATCGATCCTCGACACGCTCCAGATCCTGTTGCGGGGCGAAGGTTTCGACGTCACGGTCGCGAAGAGCGGCCGCGAGGCGCTCGAGCGCTTCGAGGAGGCGTCGCCGGACGTCGTCCTGACGGACATCCGCATGCCCGGCGTGACCGGCCTCGATCTCCTGGCGCAGATCCGCGAGCGGGACCCGGAGACGCCGGTCATCCTGATGACGGCGCAGGCATCGCTCCAGTCCGCGGTCCAGGCCGTGAACCAGGGCGCGTTCTACTACCTGCAGAAGCCGTTCGTGAACGGCGAGCTCGTCGCGCTCTGCCGCCGGGCCGCCGAAACACGCGAGCTGAAGCGCGAGAACCGCGCGCTGCGCCGCGAGATCCGGCGCCGCGACCGCTCTACGGCCGGCCGGCCCGTCGGGCGCAATCGCGCGTTCATGGAAGTGCTCAATCTCGCCGAAACTGTAGCGCCCACGGATTCGACGGTCCTGATCACCGGTGAGAGCGGCACCGGGAAGGAGATCCTGGCGCGCTACATCCACGCGCTCTCGGAGCGCGAGGGCGGGCCGTTCGTCTCGATCAACTGCGGCGCGCTCCCCGAGACTCTCCTCGAGTCCGAGCTCTTCGGCCACGTCAAGGGCAGCTTCACCGGCGCGGTCCGCGACAAGGAGGGCCTGCTCGTCGCGGCGAGGGGCGGAACCTTCTTCCTCGACGAGGTCGGCGAGATGTCGCCCGCGCTCCAGGTCAAGATGCTCAGAGCGCTGCAGGAGCGCGAAGTCGTCCCCGTCGGCGCGACAGAGCCCGTGCCGATCGACGTCCGCATCGTCGCGGCGACCAACCGCGACCTCGAGCAGGAGATCCGCCGCGGCACGTTCCGGAGCGACCTGTACTACCGCCTGAACGTGATCACGCTGCACCTTCCGCCGCTGCGCGACCGCCGCGACGACATCCCACTCCTGACCGAGCACTTCTTGCGCGTGCTCGCGGAGCGGACCGGCTCGGAGCAGCCCCTCAAGGTCTCGCCCGAGGCGATGGCATCGCTCCAGAGCTACGACTGGCCCGGCAACGTCCGCGAGCTCGAGAACGCGCTCGAGCGCGCGGCCGTCCTCTGCGACGGCGACGTCCTCACGCCCGCGGAGCTGCCGGCCCGCGTCGTCGAACGCCAGCCGGAGCCGCTCGTCTCCGAGAAGCCGCCTGCGAACCCGACGCTCGAGGTCATCGAGCGCGCCTACATCTTCTGGGTCCTCAAGACCGAGGGCGGCAACAAGGCGCGCGCGGCCGAGGTCCTCGGGATCGATCCGTCGACGCTCTATCGCAAACTCAACCGTTACGGAATGAACGACGCATGACGCACGCGCTGCACGGGCGACCCACGGAGGAGGAACTGCGCCGGATCCGGCTGAGCGTCGTGATGCCGGTCTACAACGAGGCGGCCACCGTCGAACAGTCGCTCGCACGGGTGCGGAGCGTGCCGCTCAACATCGAGATCGTCTGTGTCGACGACGCCTCGACCGACGGCACCGGCGACATCCTCGAGCGTCTGGCCGCCGAGCGCGCGATCGACGTCCTCGCGCGCCACGAGAAGAATCGCGGCAAAGGCGCCGCGGTGCGCACCGGGATCCAGCACGCCACCGGCGACGTCATCGTCATCCAGGACGCCGACCTCGAGTACGACCCGCACGAGCTGCCCCGGCTCCTCGCACCGATCGCCGACGGCCGCGCGGACGCCGTCTTCGGCAGCCGCTTTCTCGGCGGCTCCCGGCGGGTCCTCTACTTCTGGCACCGCGTCGGCAACGGCGTGCTCACCCTCGTCTCCAACATGTTCACGGACCTGAACCTCACGGACATGGAGACGTGCTACAAGATGGTGCGCGCCGATCTCATGAAGAGCCTGCCGCTGCGCTCCGACCGATTCGGGATCGAGCCCGAGCTGACCGCGCGGCTCGCGCAGGCCGGCGCCCGCATCTACGAGGTCCCGATCAGCTATCACGGCCGCACGTACGCCGAGGGGAAGAAGATCGGCTGGAAGGACGGCATCGCCGCGTTCTGGCACATCCTCCGCGCCAATCTCCTCCCGCCGAAAGCGCCCCGGTACGTGCGCCGGGAGGGCGACGCTTGAGGGTCTTCGTCACCGGCGCGAACGGCATGCTCGCCCGGGCGCTGATCCGCGAGCTGGAGCGCCGGGGCCACGACGCCGTCGCCTTCGGCCGCGACGCGCTCGACGTGACCGACGCCGCCGCCGTCGAGCGCGTCGTCCGCGAGTCGGCGCCCGACGTCGTCGTCCAGTGCGCCGCCTACACCCGCGTCGACGACGCCGAGAACGACGAGGCGACGGCGTTCGCCGTGAACGCAGAGGCTACGAGGAACGTCGCCCGCGCGTGCCGGGCCGTCGGCGCGCGGCTGGTCTACCCGAGCACGGATTACGTCTTCGATGGCCGGGCGAGCGCGCCGTACCGCCCCGACCACCCGACCGCGCCGCTGAACGCCTACGGGCGCACCAAGCTCGCGGGCGAGGAGGCCGCGCGCGAGGCGGGCGACTGGCTCGTCGTGCGCACCAGTTGGCTCTACGGCGCCGGCGGCCGTAACTTCGTCTCCACGATTCTGGCTCGCGCCAGGGAAGGGGCGCCGCTTCGCGTCGTCGACGACCAGCGCGGCACGCCGACCTGGACCGGCACACTGGCCGCCACGCTCGCCGGGTTGCTCGAGGCGGACGTTCCGTCCGGGATCTACCACACGACGGGGCGCGGCGAGACGACCTGGTACGGCTTCGCCTGCGAAGCGCTCCGCCTCGCCGGGATCGAAGCGGAGATCGTCCCCGTCGCGACCGAGGCGTTTCCCACGCCCGCGCGCCGGCCGCGCTACTCGGTCCTCGACTGCGCGTCGACGGAGGCGGTCGTCGGGCCGCTCCCCGACTGGCGCGACGCACTGCGTACCGCGCTCGCGGAAGGCGGGTTGATTTGAGCGGAGATATGTCGCCGGCAACGCGCGTGACCCGCGGCAAGGGCCGCCTCGAGAGATTCCTCGCCCGCCACCGCGCTCGGATGGCGAACCGGCTGATCCCCGACGAGCTCCGGAGCGGCCGGATCGTCGACATCGGCTGCGGCAGCTACCCGTACTTCCTGAGCACGACTCGGTTCGCGCAACGTTACGGACTCGATCGGGTGTCGGATCTCGACACGGGCGGTTCGGCGCCTTCCTGGGTTCCGGACGGCATCACCCTGATCCGCCACGACCTCGACGACCGCGCCGCGCTCCCGTTCGACGACGCGTCGATCGACGTAGTGACGATGCTCGCCGTCTTCGAGCATCTCGACCACGACGTGCTGCGGCACACGCTGGCGGAGATCCGGCGCATCCTCCGCGTCGGCGGCGTCTACGTGCTTACCACACCCGCCGCCTGGACGGACCGCCTGCTCCGCCTCCTCGCGCGCCTCGGCCTCGTGAGCGCCGAGGAGATCGAGGAGCACAAGGACGCCTACACGCACGCGCGGATCGCCGACCTGCTCGCCGAAGCCGGTTTCGACCGCGCGGCCATGCGGTTCGGGACTTTCGAGCTCGGGATGAACCTTTGGGGGATGGCGAGGAGGTAGGGAGGCGATGTTTGGCCGCAAGCGGCCGGTGAGCGACGAAGAGCCGAGAGGTTGGCGCGCCGCGCTCGTTGTACTGCTCGTGGCGTGGTGCGTTGTCGCCATGGATGAATTCCGTCGGGCGATGCAGGGACCGGCGGGGTTGATCGTCCATCGTCCTGCGGGCACCGAGGGCGCCGTCGGAATGCCCCTCAACGGGGCGATGCTCGTGACGACGGTCCGCGCGCTCCTCGAGGACGCGCGGGATTCGCGGCCGTGGCTCGTGATTCTCCCCGGAGAGACGCACCCGTTCGTGTTGACCTACGTACGCTACCAGCTTGCCCATATCGCCTATCCGCAGAGGGTCGATGTGGGGACGGCGGACGAGCTGGGTCGGCTGGACGATTACGGCAGTATTGTCGCGCCGAGTGGGTTGGGCCCGAGCTTGGGGTGGCGGGTGGTCGAGCGGCGCGGCGATCTGTTACGTTTCGAGCGAAGCGGACCATGATTGCGACGAAGGTAGCCCTGGCGGTCGGCGTCGTGTGGCTTCTCGGCGCCTTCGGGCTCGCCCAGGTCGGCGTGCGCCGGGGCGGCCTGCTCGGGTTGGCTGCCGATTTCGCGGCTGGGGTGGTCGTTCTCGCGCTTGTCGGCTCGATCGCGGTGATCACGGGGATGAGGCTGTCGCCCATCGCCGTCTACGCGCTGGTCGCCGCGTTCGCCGTCGTGGCGGCCGTCCGACGGCGCGGCGTCGGCGTGGCGCTCGAACTTCCGCGCGACGTCGTTGCTCGCCCGCTCCTCGTCGCCGCTGTCCTGCCGATCTTGCTCCTCGGCCTGTCCTCCCTGGGTGACCGACTTTGGTGGGATGGCTGGGCGATATGGGCATTCAAGGCGCGCATGCTGTTCGTGGATGGCACGTTGCCGGCGGCCTATTTCGAGCCTCGCGGGCGCCTCGCCTTCTCCCACCCCGGGTATCCGCTCGCCGTGCCCATGCTGGACTGGTGGCTGTTCCGCCATGCGGGAGCGGCCGATCCCGCGATCGCCTCGATCGCCGGAACGCTATGGCACGCACTCCTCGTCGGCGCCGTTTTCGGCGCTCTTCGAAGCCGCGCCGGTGAGCGGCTCGCCGCCCTCGCCGCGCTGGGCACCGCATTCTTCTGGCCGATCGCGTTCTATGCGTCGGGCGGGACCGCCGACGTCGTCGTCGCCATCGCCCTTGTCGCCGGGCTGAGCGAAATGGAGACGGGCGTGGCCAACGACGACGTCGCTTCCTCGACGCGCTCGGGCGTGTTCCTGGCCCTCGGTGCGATGGCGAAGGCGGAAGGTCTCGCGGTCGCCTGCGCCGTCGGCGCCGTTGCGCTGTTTTCCCTTCTGCGACGGCGCGCGCTACGCAGGGCCCACGTCCTCGCCTACGCGTTGCCGTTCATCGTCCTCGCTCCGTGGCAGGCGTTTGTCGCCATCAGGGGCGTGGGGAGGGACTTCTTCACGATCGCGATCACGCCCGCCGAGCTATACGATCGCGCGGTCATCTTCTTCGGCGCGGTCGGTACCATCGCACTTAAGCCCACCTGGCTGCCGATCGTCGGATTGTTGGCGCTAGGGATCGTGAGGCGGTCGTCGAACGAGGCATGGATCGCACTCGCGGGATATTTCGCCGCCATCGCAGCGCCCTATCTGTTCACTCCGGTGGATCACGGCTGGCTCGTGGACACGTCGCTCGTGCGAGTACTCGCCGCGTGCGTTCCTGCGGCGCTGTACGTCGCGCTCGCCGGCACGGTCGGGAAAACCGTGGTGGAGGATCGTGTACATGCGACGTGATGCGTCGAGCACTCCGATCGAATCGACTTTGCCCGTGGACCACGAGGCCGTCGACGTATCGATCGTGATCCCTTGCCTCAACGAGGCGGAGACGATCGGCCAGTGCGTTCGCGACGCCTGGGCCGCGCTCGAGCGGTGTGGCTACAACGGCGAGGTCATTGTGTGCGACAACGGCTCGACGGACGGCTCCGTCGAAGACGCGGAACGCGCGGGCGCGATCGTCGTGCACCAGCCGATCCGCGGATACGGCGCGGCCTGCCTGCGCGGGCTCGAAGCCGCCCGCGGCCGGTACCTCGTCCTCGTCGACGGCGACGGGACCTACGACCTCGGGCTCCTGCACCGCTTCGTCGAACCGCTCCGCGCCGGCTACGACATGGTGCTCGGCACCCGTCGCAATGGGCAGATCCTGCCAGGCGCGATGCGCTCGGCACACCGGCACTTTCTCGAGCCGCTACAGACGTACCTGTCCCGGCGATTCTACCGGCTTAGCGTCTCCGATGTGCGCTGCGGGATGCGCAGCATCGAGCGTTCCGCGCTCGAGCGACTCCGCCTCGGCTCGACCGGGATGGAGTTCGCCAGCGAGATGCTCGTCGAGGCCGCGCGTGCGGGTCTGGAAGCCGTTGAGGTCCCGGTGCAATTCCACCCTCGCCCCGCCGGACATCCACGCCGCAGCGTGGCCGACGGATGGCGCGTCGTCCGTCAACTGCTCCTGCTGAGCCCGACCCGGCTCTTCCTCGCCCCGGGGCTCGTATTCCTGATCGTGGGCCTCGGGATGGAGCTCGCGCTGCTCCCCGGCCCGGTGCGCGTCGGCGACTTGAACTTCGACTTCCACTTCATGTTCGTCGGCGGCGCACTCGCAATCCTCGGGCTGCAGCTCGTCCTCCTCGGCGTCTACGCCAAGACCTACGCCCTCGTGCACGAGGCCGGGCCCAGCGACCCGTGGATCGCGCGGTTCCACCTGCATTACACACTGGAGCGAGGTATCGCCCTGGGCGGCCTCCTCTTCGCCGCCGGATTCCTGATCGACCTCTGGATCCTGGTCAACTGGATCGCGCAGGGCGCCGGCCTCCTCTTCGCCGTGCGACCCGCCATGGTCGCGCTCACACTCATGGTCCTCGGCGCCGAGATCGTCTTCGCCGCCATTTTCCTGAGCGTGCTCCGCGGCACCGCGTTCGGGAGGGTGTGAGAATGGTGCGGGCTGCGTCTGCGACGAAGCCGCCGGCGTCCAGCATCTCCGTCGTCATACCGACGCTGAACGCCGGACCCGCATTCCGGCACCTCTGCCGACATCTGCAGCTCGTTCGGGACCGCTACGACCTCGAGGTCCTGGTCATCGACTCCGGCTCACACGACTCGACGCCCGACTTGGCCGAGCGTTCCGGTTTCCGCGTCCACCGCATCGACCCCTCGGAGTTCGGCCATGGTCGCACGCGCAACCTGGGCGTGCGCATGACGAGCGGCGACGTCATCTGCTTCCTCACCCAGGATGTGCTCCCTTGCTCGCCGGATTGGCCCGAGCGCTTCGCTGCCGCGCTCGCCGAGCCGGGCGTCGCGGGGGTGTACGGCCGTCAAGTCCCGCGCGACGCGACGACGATGGAGATGTACTTCGTCTCCGTGAACTATCCAGCGCGTGCGATCCGGTTCGCCCCCCGGCCGGGCGGATACCACCCGACTCCCGGTCGGGTCCTCTTCTCGAACGCGTTCAGTGCGGTTCGCCGCGACGTGGTGGCGGAGATTCCCATCCCGGTCGAGGCGGTCTTCAGCGAAGACCAGCTATGGGCCCACAGAGTTCTCGCCGCAGGCTATTCGATCGTCTACGAGCCGGCCGCGGAGGCGCTACACGCGCACCGGTACTCGTACCGCGAGCTGTTCCGGCGCAGCTATTCGATCGGACGCGCGCTCGGGACCGCCGGCATCGATCGCGGGGCATCGTTCGGCGAATCGGTGAGGTTCCTGACCGACGAACTTCGCTACTTCGTTCAGCAGGGCCACGTCCACCGGTTGCCGAAGCTGCTCCCCTACGAGTTCGTCCGGTGGGCAGGCTATCAGGTGGGGAGGAAAAGCTCCCGGGGCACCGAGGCGTCGGTATGGCGGCCGGAGTCCGATCGACCGGCGTCTTCGGGGGCATATGACACGGCCATCGACGAGGGCGTCCGACCGTGAACCCGACCCAAACGCGCTGGACGCACCCGCCCGGCGGGCGTATCGAACCGGGTGCAACGCGTCCGATTCAGGGAACGGCGAAACTGACGCTTCACACGTTCGCTACGACGGTCGCATCCAACGTCGCCCTCGGCGGCGTCAGCATCGTGATCGCGCGATCTCTCGGCCCGTCGGAAAAGGGCTCATACGACCTCATCCTTGCGACTGCCGCGCTCCTGGCAACGTTGCTGGGGCTATCGCTTCCGACTGGCGTGACGTATGTCGTCGCCCGGGGGGACGCGGCCGTGAGACCCATCATCGGCAGGGTGAGCGGCTTGGTGGTGGTCCAGGCCATTCTGGCAGTTGGGTTACTCGTCGGGATCCGAAACTCACCTGTCGCCTTCGCGTTCATTCCGCCCGGGCTGGGCGATTTCGTCATGTGGGCCACCATTGTGCTTGTGGGGCTCACTCTCCTCCAAAGCACCTTCCGGGCGGTAGTGGTAGGCCGCAGGAAGATCGTCCTCGCCAACCGCCTCGACCTATTCGGCCGTTTGTCTCAGCTCATCCTCTTTGCCGCGGCGTGGGGAACGCTCTGGCGCCTCGGTCGCGAGCCGCGCGTTTTCCACTTCGTTTGGCTAGCGGTGGCGTCGGTCGCGATTACGTGCGTTCTCTACTTCCGTGCGGCGTACGCGGAAGCCGGGACAACGCCCAGCGACGAAAAGGCGATAGGTAAGGTGTGGCGATATGCGCTCACATGCCACGCGGGCAACATCGCGCAGTTTCTGAATTACCGCGTCGCGGTCTTTCTTGTTGGCTACTTCCTCGGTACAACGGCGGTTGGTCACTATACGCTGGCGATGACATTGTCCCAGCTTCACTGGCTGGTGGCCCAGGCCGCGGCGACGGTGCTCCTGCCCGTGGTGGCAGCCCGGTCGGGCGCGGGTGAAAACAGCGCGGTCCACGTGGCTGCTGTCTCCCGCATGGTGGTGGCTATCACCTGCGTTACCGCCCTGGCGACTGCCATCATCTCAGGGACACTCGTTCCTTGGGTCTTTGGCGCCGAGTTCGAGGGCAGCTTGCTCCCCCTCTATCTGCTCCTCCCCGGGGTCGTCGCGTTTGTGCCATCGATCGTCCTCGCCTCGTACTTCGGCGGCCACGGCCGGCCCAGCGTCCATCTGAAGGGGTCAGCGACCGGGTTGGTCACCATGCTGGTGCTGAGCGTCTGGCTCGTCCCGCGATTCGGCACTGCGGGCGCCGCGGTTGCTACCTCCGCAGCGTACCTTCTCGGCTCTGCCGTGCTCCTTGTCGCTTTCACGCGGTCGACCCGCCTGTCGGCGCGGGACGTCGTGGTGCCGCAGGTCTGTGATGGGACCGCGATCGTGCGTGCTCTAATCGATCGGGTCGGAGCGGGCTCGCGCGTCAGTGGCGGATAGGTCTCGGAATGTGGGCCGACCGTGGCTTTCTTCACTTGGAATGGGTCGACGCCAATGGCTGGTGATGCGTGCGTAACCCCCGAATCGTTCCGTGCGTCGGGAACGGATATGGGAGGTCGAGTGCTCTTCGTCAGCACGGTCTCCTACTTCGGAGGGGCCGAGCGCAGCCTGCTGGAGCTGGCTACCTCGCTTCCTCGCGTCGGATGGGAACCTACGCTTGCGGCGTGGCAGCCTGGGCCGTTGATCGATGCCTTTGCCAAGCAAGGCTTCACGGTGCACGTACTGGATGCGAAGGGTCGCCAGCCGGGTAGCCCGTTAGGCGGATTGACCCGCAACATTCCGGGCCTCGAGAGCGCGGCGAAGCGCGCGCTGTGGCTCGCAATCGCGCTTCGCCGGATCTCGCGGGAGAGCGCCTGGCTCAAGTCCATTGTTTCCGAAGGCGGTTATGCCATCGTTCATTCGAACTGCGACCTGTCAATTCCGATCGCCTACGCTGCCGCCAGGCAGGCCGGGGTGCCGTATGTTGCGCACGTGCGCGATCAGGTGAGGAACTGGTTCCATCCGCGTATACGAACGTGCCTGAAACGCGCCGATGGAGTGATCGCGCCTAGCGCGTTCCTGTCGCGGCGATTCGCGGCTGTCGGCGTCGATGTGTACGTCGTGCCCAATCCGGTCGAACCGAGGGTGTTCTGCCGCGTTCTGGATCGCATCGAGACCGGCCGGTGGCGCCGGGCTTTCGCAATCGACGACGCTTTCGCCCTCGCGGTCGTCGGTCGCCTGGACGATCAAAAGCGAGTCGACGTCGCGATTCGCGCCGTTGCAGCGCTCGCTGGGGATGGGGTACGGGCGGTGTTGGTGGTTGCCGGGCAGGGCTCCCCGCTGGTCGAAAGACGACTTCGCCGACTTGCCCGTGCGCTCGGGGTCGAAGACCGGGTCCGTTGGATCGGCGTTCGCTCAGACGTCTCGGATTGGCTCCCAGCGATGGATGCGCTCGTGATGCCAGCTCAGGGCGAAGGCTTCGGCCGGACCATTGTCGAAGGCATGCTCGCAGGATTGCCCGTCATCGCATGTTCCGATGGCGCAGCGCCCGAGCTGCTCGCGGATGGTCATACGGGATTCCTGGTGCCGCCCGGGGATGCCTCGGCGATTGCCGGCGTAATCAAAAACCTTATCGATGCTCCCAAGCTTCGGCTCTTGATTGGTGAGGCTGCCCGGCGCGAGGCGGCGGATCGGTTCGACCCGCTCATCTGTGCGAGAAAGATGGCTGCGATCTACGATCGGATTCGCGGTGTCGGCGCGAATGAGGCGTGAAGTGCGCATTGTAGCCGTGGCGCTGGTTGGGAGACGACTGACCCCATCTGTGGAGCCGTGAGGGTTCCGGCGGAGGAGGGTACGAGCAGAGATGCGCATCGGATTCGATGCCTCGGTCCTGAGGCATGGCGTGACCAATGGTACGGCGGTTTATGCCTACCACCTCGTCGAGGCACTGTTGGGCTTAGACGGCGCCCACCGTCTCGTCCTCTATTGCGGTGCACGGCTTGACCCCGCCGGCCGTGAGGCGCTCGAACGGCTTAGGGGGCTGGGGGCGACTTTGGTAATCGGCCCGGCCCCGTGGCGCTGGTCCCCGGATGCCGCGTGGTGGTTGCCTGTCAGAGCACCCATCGAGTCGCTCTTCGAGTCCATCGATGTCTTTCATGTCGGCGAACTGTTCTTCCCGCCGGCCGGCCGCGTGCCGTATGTGGCCACGGTGCATGACGTAACGCCCCAAACGATGCCCCACGTACACACGCGGCTGAACCGCTGGCTTCACGACAAACGGTTGCGGTGGATCGAGCGGTTTGCCGACCGCGTGATTGTAGTTTCGAAGAGCACGCGCGACGACCTCCTTCGCGTTAGCGACATCCCACCGAATCGGATCGACACCGTGTACGAGGCCCGTGGTCGCGCGAATACCAACGATGGCCGATCCGACACGACCAGGCCACCGACCTCGCCGGGAGGTTCGCCGGCGCCCGGGGGGCCGTATGTACTTTCGGTGGGTACATTGGAGCCTCGAAAGAATCACGTTCGATTGATCCAAGCGTTCGAGAGCATCGCTGACCGCTATCCCGAGCTCCGCCTGAAGCTCGTGGGTGGCTGGGGGTGGCACTCGAACCCGATTCGCGAAGCGATCGAGGGCTCTCCCGTGCGGTCTCGCATCGATGTCCTCGGGCGGGTTCTACCGGAGGAGATGGGGCGCCTCTACTCCCACGCAACGGTCTTCGCGTTCCCCTCGTTGTACGAAGGTTTCGGGCTGCCGTTGCTCGAGGCGATGGCGGCCGGCGTACCAGTTCTGACGTCGAACCTTTCGTCGATGCCGGAGGTGGTCGGTGACGCCGCGGTAATGGTCGACCCCACCTCGGTCGATTCCATCGCGCAGGGACTGGAGTCGCTTCTGGCCGATGAACGGTTGAGGAAAGCGTTGATTGAACGCGGCAGAGCGCGTGAGCGGGAATTTTCTTGGACTCTCGCGGCCCGACAGACGCTTGATACGTATCGAAGGGCAATTCGCGATTGCGGGCGCGGGACGCAACGTGACGCGTCTGACGTGGTCGCAGCCGATCATGTGCGCAACAGTGCGAGAGATTTATGAAGATCCTCCTAAGCTCTCATGGCGCCGGCCCATATGGTGCGGAGCGCGTGCTCTTGACGTTGGCCGTAGGGCTGCGCGACCGCGGACACGATGTGGTGGTCGAGATTCCGCACGAAGGTCCGGCACTGGACGAAGCGATGCGAATCGAGGGCGTGACCGTTTGGCACAGCCGCCGCCCTCGTCTTCCGCGCACTGTCGGTGAAGGAGTTCGATATCTGCTTGGCGCGCTGCCGGCAACCATCCGTCTATGGTCAGGCATGCGACGCGGTGAGTTCGACGTCGTCTGGGTGAACTCGCTTTTCAACCCGATCGCTGCGCTTGCGGCCCGTTGTGCCGGTCTGCCGATCGTCTGGCATCTGCATGAGCGCAATCTCCGAGGACCGGCCGGTGTGCCGACGGCGTGGCTCGTTCGGCTCGGCTCCGACATCACCGTAGCTGTCTCCGAGTTTGTCGCCCAGACGTTCGCGGGCGTACCCGGCGGGGGAGGGCGCATGGAGGTGTTGTTCGCGCCGTTCCGTCGCTTTGCACCTCTGGAGGCCAGAGATCCCGACGGAACATTCGTAGTCGGGTACGTGGGCCAGTTCGAACCACGCAAGCGAGTCGACGACCTGGTCCGCGCTATCGCCAAGGTTCCCGGGGTCCGTCTGCTTCTAGTCGGCGACGGGAAGAAGCGACACGTTGTCGAAGACCTCGTCGTCGAGCTCGGAGTGGGTGACCGTGTCGAGTTCGCGGGGTTTCAGTCCGACGTGGTGGCCTGGTATGCCAGGATGGACTGCGTTGTCATCCCATCGCGCGACGAACCATGTCCCTTGGTCGCGTTCGAATCGATGGCTGTCGGGCGACCGGTGATTGCGTCGCGCCACGGTGGACACCCGGAGGTCTTGGGAGAAGCAGCGCTCTTTTTTCCTCTGGGCGATGTCGACGCCCTGGCCAAACAGATCGACCGTCTCCGTAATGATACCGAACTCCGGAAATCGATCCGAGAGTGGGGACTTCGGCGCGTCGCCAGCCTTTCGCTCGAGGAATGGTGGGATCGGGTGGAGAACATCCTGACGTCTGTCGCTCGGCGCGGAAGAGCCCGATGAGAATACATCCTCTGTGGCCGCTCACGATCGCCGCTATCGCGATCCGCTTCGCCATGTTTGTTGCCCGCGGCGATTACATCGCGTTTGACGAGGGTTGGTACCTTCTGCTCGGGCGCAATCTGTGGGCGGGCGAAGGCTTCAGCCTGTCGGGGCTACGCCACGTCGCACTCTCGCCGCTCTTCCCGATCCTCGCGGGTGCGCTGGATCGGGTCATCGATTCTCCGGTCTGGGCCGGGCGGGCCGTGGCCGCGGTGACGTCGGGTCTGCTCGTTATACCGGTGTGGAGTATCGCTTCGCGCTTGGCCGGCCGCCGGACGGGGCTGCTGACCTGCGGCTTCGTCGCAGTCATGCCGTCTCTCGCGCCCTTCGCTGCGCCGTACTGGGTGGGCTGGGACCTATGGGTCGGGGCCGAGCCTATCTTTCATTTCTTCCTGTACTCTGGGATTGCGCTGGTTCTTCGCGCTTTGCATCGAGGGAGCTGGAGGGCTTGGCTGCTCCCGGGAGGCACGTTCGCGCTCGCCTACCTGGCGCGACCGGAAGCTATCGTGCCGTTCGGGTTCATCGGATTGCTCCTCGTTGCTATGGCGTTGGCGAAGCGATCGCCTCGCCGCCTTGCCGCGTACACGGCATTCGGTCTCGCTTTCGTCGTGGTCTCGGCGCCGTACTGGCTCTACCTGCACGAAGCGCTCGGTCGCTGGGCGCTCACGGGACGCGCCATCCAAGTATCCCTTCCGAGTCCTCAAAGCGACACGGGCTCGCCCAGCGCACGGCGTGAAGGGAGTGTCATATCCGGAATGCTCTGGGAGGGGCGTCATGCCGATTACGTGCGATCACTTTTCGCTCTCGACGCGTCCGGAACACGTCTCGCCAACGCCTACTGGGGTGTCCCCGATCGCTCGCGCGAGCCGGCTCGGGACGTTCGCCATCCAGTCGAGGCGACCGGCGACACTACGGCCGTGACGGAAACCCAGGGACCCAAGGATGCGCCGGTGTGGTCGAGTACGTCGCCGAGTCGGGTCAACGCGTTGAGGTACTACGGGAGCGCACTCGGCATCGTCGCGCCCTGGTACTTGTGGCCGTTCGTAGTCGTGGGTGCGATAGGCAGGCGTCCGCTGTCCACCGATGAGGTCCTGACCTGCGTACCCTTGGCGGCAACCAGCCCGTTGATCGCCGTAGTGGTGGCCATTGACCCCAGGACCCAGCTCTACCTCGCCCCGTTGCTTGCCTACTACGCGGCGCGCGGAATACGGCTCGTGGGCACCCTCGCCAATCGGCGCGGTGGGCGACTCCCCGTGCGTCGGGGATTCATCACGGCGATGCTGGTTTTCGTCTCGATTGCGCTGCTCCTCGGGACGGACGCGAGGCGGGCGTACATCGGAGCTCGGGTCGACTCCGCGCACCAGATCGTTGCCACGGAGAACCGAATAATTGGCGACGTGCTGCGTGCGATCGTGCCGGAAGGCGAGGCGCTCATGAGCTGGCACCCCGGGTTCGCGATCCACGCGCGCCGCGACTGGCGTGTGCTCCCGCTCGCCGGATTTCGGGAGGTCGTCCGCTATGCGAACGCCATCGATTGCAGGTACATAGTTCTGTCGTCGTACTATCCGTCGCCGATCGCACGGGATGCGCTTCCGGCCGAGCACCTCATCATTCGCATCCCCGACGACTTCGCTGAAGCGGACCAGTACCGCGTGGAAGTCGACGGGATATACGAGCACCATGCGACGGCGTGGTTGAGGGCTATCCAATGAACGCATCGACCTCCGCGCGCACGGTTGCGCTCCTGGGTCTCGTCGTGTTCGCGCTCGCCGTCGGCGTGTACGCCAACTCCGTCCGCAACGGCTTCGCGCTCGACGACGAGTGGATCATCGCAGGCAACGAACGCGTACACGGGATCGAACGCCTGACCGAGGCGGTCACCTCGCCCTACTGGCCCTCCAGCGCGGCGCGTATGGCCCTGTACCGACCGGTGGCCGTTGCGACGTACGCGTTGGATTGGGAACTGTGGGATGGGGCGCCCTGGGGCTTCCACGCCGTCAACGTGATTCTCCATGGCGCGGCCACCGTTCTCGTGCTCCTGCTACTCCTTCACGTTGGATTCTCACCCAGGGCCGGTGTGGTCGGCGCGGTAGTCTTCGCAGCCCATCCCGTCCACACCGAAGCGGTCGCCAACGTTGTGGGCCGAGCCGAGGTCCTCTCGACGACCTTTTTCCTCGTCGCTTGCTTGCTCTTTCTACGCCGCGAACTGCACGCGCCCGTTCGCGTGGCGGGGATCGCACTCTGCTACTTCCTCTCGCTCGGCTCGAAGGAGATCGGAATCACATTGCCGATCATCTTGCTGCTCCTGGAGGGCCTCCGGAGCTCGGATTCGGATGGATTCCTCCGTCGAGTATGGAACGAGCGCGCCGTGTTCGCCGCATGTGCTGGCGCCGTGATTGTCTATCTGGGCATCCGTCGAGCGGTCCTCGGGGACATCCACGGTGGGGACGTGGCGCCGATGCTGGTGGATGCAGATGCCATTACGCGCATCGCCAATGCGATCCGCATTTGGCCCGAATACGTTCGTCTCCTCTTCTATCCGCGCCATCTCGTGGCGGACTACTCGCCCGGCGTGATCATGCCGGTTGATGGCTTCGAGTCGCTGGTCGTGCTCGGATTGGTCGTCGGCATCGCGATTCTGCTCCTCGGAGCGGTCGCCTGGAGGCGCTGGCAGATCTCACTACCGATATTCTGGTTCGCGATCACGATCCTTCCCGTGTCGAATCTGATCTTCCCGGTGGGGATCCTACTCGCCGAGCGGACCCTGTACCTTCCCTCCGTCGCGATCGCCGTGCTCGCGGCCGGACTCGCCCAGGCGGTCACCCACAGACCTGGGCAGCTTAGGACCGCAGGGATCGTCGCATTTGCGGCTGTCGTCGTAGCGTTTTCCATCCGGACGTGGACGCGCAATCCGGTATGGAAATCCACCGAAACGGTCATCGCCGACCTTGCCGCGTCGCATCCCGAGTCATTCCGTGTGCAGTGGGTGCTGGCCGGCAACCTGATGCGCGAGGGGCGTGTCGACGAGGCGTTCGCCCACTATGCCGTCGCCGCCGAACTCAACCCATCGCACTACAACTTGCTCATGGAGTACGCCGCTGCGCTCGTGGTGCATGGGCGGGCTGTGGAGGGTGAACAGGTGCTTCGGCAAGTCGCCGTGTTGATGCCGGATTACGTCGAGCCTTTCGTTTACCTGAGCCAGGCACTTTACAATCAGGGGCGGATGCAAGACGCCCTCGAGACGTCGACTCGCGCCATTGAACACTTTCTCGGGCGAAAGGATTTCGTCGGAAACATCGGCGGCCTCTACCATCAACAAGCTCAGGCGCTCGCGGCGATTGGGGATTGGGATGCCGCGTACGTTGCACGCAACCAAAGCTTGCGGCTCGCCCGGCCCAACGTGCACTGGACCCAATGGCGCCACCTCGCCGAGATCGAGCTGAACCGGAACCGCCTCGAAGAGGCGGCCGCTGCACTGGACAGCGCACGCAATGTCGCGCCGCCGCAAGTGTGGCCGCGCCTCACGCTGGACGCCATCCGTAGTACTGCCAACTAACCCTGGCCCAACGACCGACGACCGCCTGCCGGCGACCTTCCGCTAGGCATCGTTCGACGAAGCAATCTGCAACACGGTTGCAAGATGCAATGCACACGCTGGGCGATCCGATTCGCTCGGAATGCGGCCGAACGGAGATCAAGGCGCGAAGATTTCACGACTTACGATGCGTGCACGCATCGCATGGCAGACTGGGAACGGGGCTTGCCCAATGCGAGGGCGTTCGGTTTACCCACACTCATCCACAGGAGCGTCGTATGCTCAGGAACCGGAAGGGTTTCACGCTCATCGAGCTTCTGATCGTGGTTGTGATCATCGGCATCCTGGCCGCGATCGCGATCCCGAAGTTCAACTCCGCGAGGGAGAAGGCGTACTTCTCGGCGATGAAGTCCGACCTGAAGAACCTCGCGACGCAGCAGGAAGTGTACTACAGCAGTGGCCATTACACGTACACGACCGACAAGAATGCCCTCGGTTTCGTCGACAGTGAGGGCGTTCGCGTGACGATCGATCCGAATACGAGCAACCTGGGCTGGTCGGCTACGGCCACTCACGAGGCGCTCGACGGCACGCTCGGGTGCGCGATCTACTTCGGCCAGATCTCGGCGCCTACGTCGCATGGTAGTCCAACGCAGCCTGGTGTCGTGGCTTGTAAGGAGAGCTGATTCGGGGCGTCCTCGAAGCCACTGTGCGGGAGCGGGATCGTGTGCGGTCCCGCTCCCGATTTTCTTGTCCCACCTCTTGGGAGCGGATCAGCCGTGTAGGCAGGGCCACCCCCACGCTTGGGACGCTGCGTTTCGTCCTGAGGAGACTGTTGTAGAATTCCCGAACTCTTGCCGAATGCGTCACGGGTGTGATCGGCATACGGCCACATATATTCTGGCCTAAACGTGTAACTCATTGTCCTCGTGTCGGGTACGGCCACTGGTGCCCCCGGGGGTGGCTCTGGAACGGGCCTTGCCTTTCTCAGTACGACGGACAAGCAAATCGTCGGACCTCCCCATTGCCACTTTCGCAAGGAGCGCCGTATGCTCGCGAGCCGGAAGGGTTTCACGCTCATCGAGCTGCTGATCGTGGTTGTGATCATCGGCATCCTGGCCGCGATCGCGATCCCGAAGTTCAACTCCGCGAGGGAGAAGGCGTACTTCTCCGCGATGATGTCGGACCTGAAGAACCTCGCTACTCAGCAGGAGGTTTATTACGCCCACCACTACAGGTACGCCGACGACGAGAATCCCGCCCTCGGCTTCGTCTCGAGCGATGGCGTGTGGGTGACCACGATCGAGGCATCGCAAATGGGGTGGTCCGCCTACGCCACGCATGAGGCCCTTGGTTCGACCCTGGGATGCGCCATTTATCTAGGGAAGGCTACGGCTCCGACCACTCACGGCGCACCCACGCAGGCTGGTACGGTCGCGTGCCAGATGACCCCGTAGGCGACGCCGTAGTCGAGTGGATCACGTTCCGAAGAGCGGTGCATCCACCTCCCGTGGCGTCAAGGAACTCGAGTCCGACCTGCCACGGGAGGTCGTGCTTTCGAGAACCAAGGGCCGGGCCACTCCCAACACAGGTGCCGCCGACCGGCCGGAGGTCCTCCGCGGCCGCCGCCTTCTACTCGAATCCGCGGGCGCGGCGTTGCTGGTCTCGATTGGATTGCTCCTCTTCGGCACATCGGATCTCCTCCTCGTGGGTTCGTTCAACGACGATGGCGTATACGTCGCGCTGGGGAAGGCGATTGCCGAAGGTGAGGGATATCGTTCGATCCACCTTCCGGGGAGTCCCGTCCACACGAAGTATCCGCCGGGGTTGCCGGGCCTTCTGGCGTTGTTGTGGTCGATCGGCGGGACTCTCCCGGTTGTCGTAGTCCTCGCCCAAGCGGCCAATCTCCTCGCCGTCGCGGGGGCCGCCGCGCTGTCCTGGTGGTACGGGCGCACGGTGTTGAACGTGGCGGCGTTGCCTCTCGCGGTCCTCGGGCTCGGACCGTTCTTCCTCGAAACCGCGCTCCACTACAACAGCCTGATCCTGAGCGAACCGTACGTCCTGCTCGGCTGGTTCGGCGTTCTCGCCGCCTATTCCTGGTTCGCCAGGCAAGAGACGGCGCCGGACCGGTGGCGTGCCGCTCTCGTTCTCGGGCTCTTGCTCGCGGCCACCAGCCTGTTCCGTGTCCAGGGAGTGGTGCTCATCGCCGCGGTTCTCGCCCTTCTTGCCATTGAGCGCAGAGGGGTGCGAGCGTGGCTCATATGTGCCGCGGCGGGAGTGGTTCCGCTGATCGCGTGGGGCGCGATCCACCGGACGTTGCGGGCACGTGGACCGGTGTCGAGCCATCCGGACGAGCTTTCGTATCTGGATTGGGTCCGGTCGCAGGACGATTCGCTTTCGGTTCTCGGCGCGATCGAACGCGTTGGCGGAAACATTGTCGACTACGCCGGTGCATTCGCTCGTTACGCGAGCGGATCGGAAGCGTTCGGCACGATTCTCGTTCTCGCCTTCGTAGCGGCGACGGCTGCGGGGGTGTGGACGACTCGGCGCCGCGCTCCGACGTTGGCCGCCACGATCCTCCCAATGGCGGCGGTCGTCGCGTGTTGGCCGTTCACGCAGGACCGCCTGGCCTTGGGCGTCCTCCCGGTGCTCGGACTCGCGGCCGCTGCCGGCGTGGATGCCGGCGCTCGAAGGCTTCCACGCCGTACCCGCACACTTGCCGGCTTCGCCCTCGCGACGCTCGCGGGCGTGTTGGCGTTGCGACAGGTCGAGGTCAGACGCGAGGCGCTCCATGGCGCCGAGACCGGTGCGCCTCCCGCCGGGTTCAGTGCGACGTTCGCGGGCGTGACGAACAGCCGGTACATCGAATCGGTGTCTCGTTGGCTCGTCGCCAACGCCCGGCCAACGGACCGGGTGCTCACGGAATTCCCGGCGGGCATCTACCTCCACACGGGGTTACGAGCCGTCGGCTCGATGGTCGGGGGGAACGACATCGCGCAGTACACATTCCGCACCCCCGGCGAATTCCTCGCCCGCCGGATTCTCGAAGACGGCGTTTCGATCGTGACATTGGGAAACCTGTCGCAACCAATCGCTCGGGATATCGCCACGATCATGGAGCGCTGTCCCGGTGTCCTGGTGTACGCGGGTGGCGTTGGCGACAGGCCGATCCCGGCTTTCTATCGGGTCGTCCCGGACGAACACTGCTTGAAAGAGCGGATCCTCATGCCCTGATCGGCACGCCCCGACCGCGCCTCTCCGCCTTGTCCCCCCTGGCGCCCGCTCCTATCTTCCACAGCCGTCGACCCCGCTCTCCCCGCAAATCCATACGGTGTATCTCGGAACGGGATCCAGGATGACGTCGCTTCCCTCGCTCCGCAGAGAGCTGGTCGTGGCGTTCGCCATCATCTTCGCGGGGGCGCTGCTGGTGGCGGTGGCAGGCATAATATTGTTGTTGCCTCGCTTCTCGACGCCGGGCGCGGCGGTCGGCTACGTGCTGCTCCTGCTCGTGGCGGACGTGTTGGTCTTCGCGCTCTTCGGGCGTTTCTTGGTGCACCTGCGCATTCTCCGGCCGCTGGATGAGATGATCGCAGGCGCTGAGGCGATCGCCGGCGGGAATTACGGCCACCGCCTGCCGACGGGCGGGAGCGCGGAGATGGCGCGGCTGGCCGACGCGGTCAACCGCATGGCCGAGCGGCTGATCGCGCACCGGGAGCAGCTTGCCGAGAACATCCGCTCGCTGCAGGAGACCAACGTTCAGCTCACGGAAGCCCGGGACGAGTTGATCCAGGTCGAGAAGATGGCATCGGTCGGCCGGCTCGCGGCGGGGATCGCGCACGAGGTCGGCAACCCGCTCAGCGCGGTCCTGGGCTATCTCGGGATTCTCGAGCGGAGCGCCGGCCCGGAGGAGCGGGATCTGCTCGCCGCGGCGACGCGCGAGGCGCACCGGATCGACCGCATCGTCCGCGGCCTCCTCGACTACGCGCGCCCGCGCGAGGCGCGGGTGCAGCCGATCGAGGTCCACGAGGTCGCCGCCCGCGCGGTCGATCTCCTTTCCATGCAGGGCAAGTTTCAGCATATTGATGTGCGCTGCGAATTCACGCCGGGCGCGCCGCCGATCGAGGCGGACCCGTACCAGCTCGAGCAGGTGGTGGTCAACCTGCTCCTCAACGCGGCGGACGTGCTCGAGAGCGTGGAGTCGCCGAAGATCGTGGTTAGAACGGGACACAGGGTGCTGGCGCCGGTGCAGCGGTCGGCGACGCGGCGGAAGGACGATCCGCCGGACGTCGACTACTCGCATCGGCGCCGTTTCCATCAGCGCCCGCGCATTCCGCGCGAGAACCCGTTCCCGGCCGGCGGTGAGGTGGTCGAGATCACCGTGACCGACAACGGACCCGGTATCCCCACGGCGTTGCTGGGCCAGATCTTCGAGCCGTTCGTGACGACGAAGCCGCCGGGGAAGGGAACCGGTCTCGGCCTCGCCGTTTCGGCGCGACTGATCGATGCGATGGGTGGGACGATCCGGGCCGAGAACGTCGAGGGCGGTGGCGCCCGGTTCACGATCCTCCTGCCTGCCGCACGGGCTGCCGCCCTGGAGCCGCACGGATCATGACCATACTGATCATCGACGACGAGCCAGGACTGCGTCAGACCGTCTCGTTGATCCTGGGCGAGGAAGGTTACGACGTCCAGGTCGCGAGCGACGGCGAGGAGGGGTTGGCGCGCGCCCTCGAGCTGCGGCCGGAGATCATCCTCTGCGACGTCCGCATGCCGCGCCTCAACGGGATCCAGTTCCTCGAGCGCTACCGCGCCGCGAACGGCGAGGCGCTGGTCGTGGTGATGACCGCCTACGGCAGCATGGACCTCGCCATCGAGGCGATGAAGAAGGGTGCTTACGACTACATCTCGAAGCCATTCAGCGCCGATCAGCTCATCCTTCTGTTGAAGAAGGCCGAGGAGCGGGAGGCGCTGAGGCGCGAGGTGCGTAGGCTGCGCGAGGAGGTGCGCGTCGAAAAGCGGTTCGGGCAGATCATCGCCAAGTCGCCGGCGATGCAGCAGGCGCTCCAGCTCGCCATCAAGGTGGCCAAGTACCCGTCGTCGGTGCTGATCACGGGCGAGAGTGGGACGGGGAAGGAGGTCATTGCGCGGCTGATTCACGTGGAGAGCGATCGGGCGTCCGGACCCTTCGTCGCGCTGAACTGCGGCGCGATCCCGGAGACGCTCCTCGAGGCCGAGCTCTTCGGCTACGCGCGTGGCGCGTTCACCGGCGCGGAGCGTGAGCGGCAAGGTCTCTTCGAGGAGGCCGCGGGCGGCACACTCTTCCTCGACGAGATCGGCGAGATGCCGCCCACCTTGCAGGTCAAGCTGCTCCGCGCGCTTCAGGAAGGCGAGGTCCGTCGGCTGGGCGAGAACAAGTCCCGCGCCGTCGACGTGCGCATCATCGCCGCGACGAACAAGGACTTCGAGGAAGAGATCCGGCAGAACCGGTTCCGGCGCGACCTCTACTATCGCATCGCCGTCGTGCCGATCCACCTGGTGCCGCTGCGCCAGCGCAAGGAGGAGATCCCGCCGCTCGTCCAGCACTTCATCGAGCTGCACAACGAACGGCTCCGCCTCAACATCGAGGGAGTCGACCCGAAGGCGATGAAGTACCTGGTCGACTACCGCTGGCCCGGTAACGTGCGGGAGTTGGAGAACACGATCGAGCGGGCGATGGTGCTGGCGACGGGGCCGAAGATCACGCCGGACGACCTGCCGTCGCACATCACGTCGCCGGTGCCCGTTTTCGACGACCCCGAGCTCTCGCCCGACGAGCTGTCGGTCAAGAAGCACGGCGCCGCGCTCGAGAAGCGGCTGATCGCCAAGGCGCTCGAACGCACGCGCGGCAACAAGACGCGTGCGGCCGAGCTGCTGGAGCTGAGCTCGCGCGCGCTCCTCTACAAGATCCGCGACTATAACCTCGAGTAGTCCTCACGGCGGACCACGCGTCCCGCCCGGCCATGGCGCCGCCCCGCAAGCGGGGGTAGCGTGGCGCCATGATCGACCATCGACGTTCTGCCGGAACCACGCTCGTCGAGCTGCTCGTCACGTTGAGCCTGCTGGCGATCCTCGCCGGGCTCGCGTACCCGCCGATGCGTCGCGGGATGGACCAGCTCGCCGTGCGCAGCGCGCGCGACGCGCTCGCCGCCGGCGTCGCCCGGGCCCGGGCGGCCGCCATCTCGCGTGGCGGCGCGTCGCTCGTCGTCGACATCGCGAAGGCGAGGTTCTGGATCGAGGCCGCGGACGGCGACACTCTCGCGCTTCCGGTCGACCTCGCACGACAGTACGGCGTGCGCCTCGAGGTCTCCGGGGCTGCCGATTCCCCTATCGCCCTCGCCTTCGATGGGCGCGGGCTCGGCCGGGTGGCCAATCGCACGTTCAGCGTGCTGCGGGGCGACGCGGTCGCCGGGCTCACCCTCTCCACCTACGGTCGGCCACGGCAATGGTGAACCGCGTGCGAGCGCCCGGCGCTCCTGGGTTCGCTCTGGCCGAAGTGATCGTGGCCATCGTCGTGCTCGCGGTCGGCGTAATGGGCGCCGTCGCGACGGCGACGTTGGCCGTGCGTACCCTGCGCACCGCGGCAGACCGGGAGATGGCCGTGCGCCTGGCCGCCGCCGTGCTCGACTCCCTGCTCCAGGTGAGTTCTCCGACCGGGAACGAGCGGGAAATCGGGCGGCACCGAGTCCTCTGGGCCGTGCGATCCGAGGGGAGGGTCCGGCGGATCTCGATCGACGTCGAGTGCCTCGACGCTCCGACGTCGTGCGCCATTCACTTCGAGGCGCTCCACGGGCCGCCGTTGCCGCCGATCGGAGGCGAACGATGAAAGCGCCGCGTGGGCATTCGCTCACGGAAGCGTTGATCGCGCTCGGGCTCACCGCGATAATCGGCTCGGCCCTCGCAGGCGCGTTCTCGTCGGCGCAAGCCGTGGCCCGACGGCACTCCTGGACGGTGCGGAGCTCCGAGGCGCTCCGGGTCAGTGTCTTCACCCTCGGCGACGAGCTGCGTTTCCTCGACCCGGCGACGGATCTGCGCGTCGTGACACCGGATTCCGTAGCGCTCCGCGCGTTCCGCGGGACCGGCGTGGTGTGCGGGGTCGGTCCGGGCGGCTCCACCTTCGTTCGGTACCGCGGTCTCCGGGAGCCGGAGCCCGCCAAGGATTCCGTACTCGTCGTCGACTCGATCGGCAACGTACGGCCGGCCGCTCTCCGATACAGCGAGCGGGCCGGCGATGCATGCGAAGGAGCGGCCGGCGCGTCGGTCTACCGGTGGTCGTTGCCCCTGCCGACGCCGCCCGGCACGCTCCTTCTACTCTTCGAGAGCGGGAGCTATCACCTCACGGATCGCGCACTGCGCTACCGCCGCGGCGACGGCGGCCGTCAGCCGCTCACGGCCGAACTGCTCGACGACCGGGGCAGCACCTTCGCTCCCGCGCTCGGTGACAGGGGCGTGGTTCCTATTGCCATCGAGGGGATCTTCTCTCTGCGGCCCGATGTCGAGGCCGGGTCGGGCGTGCCGGCGCGGGTCGCGCGGTTCCGGTTCGCGTTGCTCAACGTCCGGGACACGGGGGCCCGGCCGTGACCCCTCACCGCTCCGGCGCCGCGCTCGTACTGGCCGTGTTCGTGCTCATGGCGCTCGGCACGACGTCGCTCGGGCTGCTCTACGTCAGCACCCAGGAAGTGCTGATCGCGCGCGCCGGAGAGGAATCGACGCGGGCGCGATGGGCCGCGGAGTCGGCCGTGCGGGCGACGCTCGCGAACTGGAGCACCCGCCGAGTGCTCACTCTCGGGCCAGGTGACGAGGTGGTGAGCACGGTCGCCGAGCAGGGCGTGCGCGTCACCATCGCGCGGCTCGACGGGAAGCTGTTCCTCGTAACGGCGACGGCTTCCGCGGCAGGCGCACGGGGTGCGGCCGCCGCCCTCGTTCGAGTCGTGCGCCCCGAGGAGGTCTGGTCGAGCTTCGATGCCGCGCTCTCGACGCGCGAGTCTCCGGAGATCGAACCGGGCGTAGTCGTTACGGCGGCCGATGTCGGGCTTGCACCACCGCCGTGGGCGGCCGAGTCGTGTCCGGACGAGGCGGTTCGCGCAATGGTCGATGCGCTGGACGGGCGCGCGCCGGCGGCGGTGAGCGCCCCCGGTGGTCTTCCGGCGGACACCGCGGACGAGTGGCGTCCCGTCGCAACTCCCGCCCCATGGGACCCGGCCGACGGCGCCCACGCACGCGTCGGACCCTTCGCACTGCGCGACATGGCCGCGCTCGCCGACCTCGTCGTGTCCGGCGATGTCCGGCCGGCCCCGAGCGCTCCGGCAGGCGCCTGCGACACTGCGGCGGCCGCCAACTGGGGAGCGCCCCTGGACCCAACCGGACCGTGTGGCGACTACTTTCCCGTCATTTTCGCCCCGGACGGACTCCACGTGACCGGTGGAGCGGGGCAGGGGATCCTCATCGTCGACGGCGACCTGATCCTATCGGGCGATGCACAGTTCTTCGGCTCGGTCGTCGTCACCGGCGCGCTCGTGATCCGCGATCGGGCCGCGGTGTTCGGTGCCGTGAAGATGCTGGGTGAGATGCCGGCTCGCCTCCAGGACGAGGCACGCGTCGATTACCGCGCCTGCTCCCTATGGCGCGCGTTCACCGGGGCGTCGGCCCTGGACCAGGCTTTCGCTCCGGCCGGCCGCCTATGGGTGCCGGCGTGGTGAGCAGGGACGGAATGAGCCGCGAGCCAGCCGCGATCGCGGCGACGGACACCGTCGCGAGCCGCGAAAAAAGTAGCACGGTGCGAAGAAAAGTGCTTCCACGGCCGCCGTGTCGTGCATGTAACACGTTGTCGTTAAAGATCCTCGGCCTGGGCACGATATTCGTATGTAGGTGGCGACGTTTCTCATGCCGACTCGAACGGGTTCGATCGCATGATGCGACTTGTGCGGCCGGGGTACACGCTCGTCGAGCTGGTCATGGTCATCGTGATCGGCGCGATCCTCGTCGGCGTGGTCGTGAACGGGGCGAGCGGTTACGTCTCCCGCAAACGGGTCTCGAACGCGCGCGATGCGTTCGTCTATCTCGCAATGCGTGCCCGTGCCGCGGCAATCGAGCGGGGGCGCAACGTGAGCCTGCACCTGAGCGTGACCCAGGGCCGGATCACGGTCAATGAGGGGTGTTCGGCCGGCGGGTTGGAATTGGAGAGATTGCACCTGGAGGACGAACTCCACGCGAAGGTCGAGGCGGCGACGGATCCGATCGCCGTTTGCTATTCGCCTCGCGGATTCGCGATCGCGGCGCACACGACGATCAGTGCGCCGACGATCGTCAGTTTCGTGATCGGGAAGGACACCGCGCGGGCCCGAGTGGCTCCGCTCGGACAGGTGGAGGGAGTGAAGTGATGGTCAGGGCTTCCTCTGCGCGGGACGGCTTCTCTCTCGTCGAAGTCCTCGTCGCCACGGTGATCCTCGCCGTTGGATTTCTTGCCATGGCGGCCACGACGGGCGTCGTGCTCGCACGCGTTCGTGCGGCAGGCCTCGAGACGGAGCGAGCGGTGGCCATGCAAGAGGTGTCGGAACGCCTGCGCTCCACGCCGTTCGACGAGGTGACGCCGCGAGATGCGGCCGATCCCTTGGTCGTCGGCGACTATCGCTTCTGGTGGTCGATCGTGTCGGAGACCAGGAGGCCCAACTACATGGAGGTCCTCGTCGTGAGCGAAGGCCGCGGGGTGCGGGGTGTGAAGGTGGGGGAAGCCGTGCAGGACACGTTCACGGTCAGTCTGTTCAGGTAAGCGGATGGATCGACGGTCGCCCGGTTTCACTCTGGTCGAACTCCTTGTCACCGTCGTCGTCACGGCTGCGATCCTGGCGGCCGTGACGCAGGCCATTGTGGTGCAGCAGCGCGCGTATCGCGAGCAGATGGGCGTCCTCAGCGCCCGCCAGACGGCGCGCACGGCGCTGGAATTGATCGGGACCGAGCTTCGCGAGATCAGCGCGAATGGCGGCGACATCTACGCGGCGGAGGAGGGCGCGATCACCTTCAGGGCGTTCCGGAAGGTCGGCGTCGTCTGTGCCCGCCCGTCCAACAACCGGATCGAGGTTTGGGAGCTCGGCGACCGGTTCGAGAGCGGGGACAGCGCCCTCGTTTTCTCGGAAGGCGATCCTACGACGTCGGGGGACGACGCGTGGCTCCCGATCTCGGTGCAGCAGCGGGATGCATCCGGGACGACGTGCGGGGAGACCTGGGGAAGCTACCCGCTCACCGTGCTTCAGATGTTCTCGACATTGTCCTCGGCTCAGGTCGCACCCGGCGCCCTCGTGCGGGGGTTCGTCCCGGTGACGTACGGCCTCTACCAGATCGGCGGCGAGTGGGTGATCGGGCGAAAGGAGGGGGCCGAGCCCGTCGTGCCGCTCCTCGGGCCGGTCGCGGAGGTCGGCGGCCTGGCATTCCGCTACTTCGGCACCGACGGCAACGAGATCGCGCCGCCGCTGGACGCTGCCAAACGCAGTAGCATCCGAAGGATCGAGATCGCCGTCCGGGCTCCCCGCGAGCCCAATGCGGCTAACACCGTGATCGACTCGCTCGTGACCCAGGTCGCACTTCGCGGCAACGCGCCCAACCCGGCGCCGTAGCCGCAGCGATCGAGGTGATGGAGGAACCGATGAGCATGTTCGAGGAAAGGCGGGAGGGCTTCGCGCTATCGACGACGATCGTCGCACTCGTCGTGATCGGCCTGCTCGTGACTGGCGGGTTCTTCGCCGCTTCCCAGGAGGGAAGGGTTTCCACCAGCTCGGCGGATGCGGACCTCGCGCTCCGCGTGGCCGAGCACGGGATCAACACCGTGGTCGGCACGTGGACCGTCGGGGGACTCTCGAACGTGGAAAAGGACGGTCCGAAGTCGATCGGCCTCACGGTCGGCGGGCGCACCGTCGGTACCGCCACCGTCGAGGCGCGTCGACTGGCCGACCGCCTGTTCTTCGTCACCTCGACCGGCCGCGTTGCGCGCGGCAACGCCGAGCGGAAGCTCGGCATGCTGGTCCGCACCCTCCAGATGGAGGTCCAGACCGACCGCGCCGTCAGCACGTTCTCGCCGATCGAGGTGAGCGGCAGCTCGATGGTGTCCGGTGAGGACGTGGTGAACCCGGCGTGGGACGAGGACCGGTGCCCCGAGCCTCAGGGCACCAAGACCGGGATCGTAGCCAGGGATTCGTCGCTGGTGTCGGTATCCGGCGATGGCGAGATCGTGGGCGATCCGCCGAAGGACCAGGACTCTTCGATCACGTGGGAGAGCCTGCTCACGTTCGGGGAATGGGGTTACCACGACCTCATCGCCAACGCGGACAAGGTCCTGCCGCCGGGGACGAACAACCCCCACGTCGCCGCTTCGACGAACTCGGACGGCAGCTGCAACGTGAACGACAACCTCAACTGGGGCGCGCCCGACGACCCGGACCACCCCTGCCACTTGTATTTCCCGATCATTCACGCGCGGGGCGATCTCGACCTCACGAGCCAGGGAAAGGGGCAGGGGATCCTCATCGTCGACGGTAACCTCGGCATCCGCGGCGGGTTCGAATTCAGCGGCATCATCATCGTCCGGGGCAAGATCGAGACGGGGGGCGGCAACTCCAGGGTCTACGGCTCGGTCATCGTTCTGGGCCAGAACACGTCGGAGAAGAGCAAGATCAAGGACTGCGACCTCGAAGACGGTTGTTCCAGCAAGGTCACGGGCAATCCGATCATCCACCTGTCGACCTGTGCGATCGAGCGGGCGGTCCACAACAACCCCGCGCTCTCTCGCGTCGTCCCGATCGCGGAGCGGAGCTGGGTCGACCTGACGGCGTCCGGGGTCGGCGTGGACTGACGAGAAAAAAAGCTTGACATACGAGGGCGGTGGTCGTATGCTGACGATCCGCCCTTTCATATTCCCAGATTACATCCAGAATCCTGGCCATGGCTTTCCTGGGCCGTAGCAAAGTGTCGGCCGGTCTCGACATCGGGAGCGGTTACGTCAAACTCGTCGTGATCGACCACTCCAAGCCGGAGCCGGAGATCACGAAGGTTGCGACGAGTCCGCTCGTCTCGGATGCGATCGTCGACGGCGAGATCATGGATCCCGTGCTGGTCTCCGAGACCGTGCGGGCCGTGGCGCAGAGCGTCGGCCTGAAGAAGGAGCGCGTCGTCGCTTCGGTCGGCGGGCACGACGTGATCATCAAGAAGATCGAGATGGATCGCGCGAGCGAGGCGGACACGCGCGCGCTCATCCGCTGGGAGGCCGAGCAGCACGTTCCGTTCGACATGGAGGGCGTCCAGCTGGATTTCCAGATCCTGGACCCCGATGGCGACAGCCCCCAGATGTCGGTGCTGCTCGTGGCGGCGAAGCGCGAGGTCATCGATCTCAAGCTCAACATCCTGGCGGACGCGGGGATCTCGCCCTCGATCATCGACGTGGACGCGTTCGCGCTCCACAACGCGTTCGAGCACAACTATCCCGCGTCGCTCTCCGGGCTGGTCGTGCTCGTGAACGTCGGGCACGAGACGACGAACGTGAACCTCCTCGACGACGGCGTTCCGGTGCTCGTCCGGGACATCCCGTTCGGCGCAAGGCGGCTGCGCGAGGCGCTACAGCGGGAGCGAGGCCTCACGCTCGAGGAGGCGGATGCCGTGGTCCAGGGTCGCAAGGACACCGTGGACCTGCGGGCGTTCGTCACCGAGCGCGTGGAAGAACTGGCGCTCGGGATCGAGCGCGCGGTGGCGTTCGTGACCGCGCATGCAGGTGGAGTGGACATCGGACGCGTGTTCGTGTCCGGTGGCGGGGCGAGCATCCCGGGCCTCGTCGATGCGCTCGGGGCTCGCCTGGCGACGAGGACGGAACTGGCCAACCCGCTCCAACGCGTGGCGATTCGTCCCGAGGTCATGCAGTCCGTCGACATCGACGAGATCTCGCCCATGTTGATGCTTCCCGTGGGCCTGGCACTGCGGCACGCGTGAGAGCGGACGAGAGGTAGGCCGTGATCGAAGTCAATCTGCACCCCGGAGCATCGAGGCGTTCGGCTCGCAGGTCGAAGCGCGGCCCGGGGTTACTGTCCCGGCTGGGCAAGGTGGAAGGGCTGGATCGCTGGGCCGCGTTCATCGCGGGCAGCTGGATCGTCGGTCCGGGCGTGATCGTCTGGCTCTTCCTGGGGGCGAGCAGCCGCATCGACGAACTCAACGCCCAGGTCGAGAGCGCGGTTCAGGATTCCGCGCGCTACGCGTCGATCATCTCGACGCAGCAGCGGCTCATCGCGCGGCGCGACAGCATCCGGCAGCGGCTCGAGATCATCCAGGAGATCGACAAGGGCCGCTACGTCTGGGCACATATCATGGACGAGGTTTCGCGCGCGCTCCCGGACTACACGTGGCTCTACGGGCTCAGGCACCTCACGGGCGAGGACCTCGCGCCCGAGATCCAGATCAATGGGCGGACCGGCAGCACGTTCGCGCTGACGCGGTTCATGACGGACCTGGAAGCGTCGCCGTTCATCCGATCGGTGCGGCTGACCACGACGCAGCAGATACAGGATTCCCAGGGACGCGAACTCTACGAGTTCATCCTCGTGGCCTCGTACGAGGAGCCGCCGCCCGAGTTGCTCGATCTGGTGCCGTTGGTCGAGTTGGAGGAGGATTGAGATGGCACTGCTCCCGTCGGATCCGCAGCAGCAGCGGAAGCTGCTGATCGGGCTCGTGCCGCTTCTTGGCCTGTTCGGCTACTGGTACTTCTACCACAGTGGGCGGAAGGAGAAGATCGCGGCGCTGGAATCACGCCTCGAATCCCTCGAGTCGAAGAACGCCGCGGCTCGGTCGCGGGTGCAGCAGGGCGGCCCGGAGCTGGAGAAGCGGCTCGCGGAGTACGAGCTGTACATCGCGAAGCTGGAAGAACTGGTCCCCGAGTCGGAGGAGATTCCCGAGCTCCTGCACGCGATCTCCGTCCAGGCCCAGCAGAACGGGGTCGAAGTAGCCAGGCTGACGCCGCACAACCCCCAGCCGGACGGCTATTATCTGCTCCAAACCCATGACGTGGCGGTCCTCGGCAAGTACCACAACGTCGGCCGATTCCTGGCGGCGGTCGGCTCCCTTCCCCGGATCGTCACGCCGGTCAACGTGGTGCTGACGCCGCGGCAGGGGCGCGACGGGACGACCGAGGTCCAGGCGACGTTTCGAATCAAGACGTATGTGATCCCCGATGATGTGGATCGTGCGACTGTGCAAGGGGGAGCGAATGCGCGTGGTTGAGCGGGCGGTGTTCCTCGCCGGGGTGGTGTGCGCGATCGCCGCCGCGCCGGCGCACGCCCAGCAGCAGGCGGCAACGAAATCGGCGCCGGCCGACGAGCCGCTCCGGCTCGTCCGGGAGGTGTTCCTGTACCCGACCGGCTCGCGGCGCGATCCGTTCGAGTCGCTGGCCGATCGGGACGACCTCGGCCCGCGCTTCGAAGAACTGACGCTCACTGGCGTCATCTACAACCCGGCCGGTGGGAGCGTCGCGCTCGTGGTGGCCACGAATGGCCGCCGGTTCCGGGTTCGTCGCGGCGACGTCATCGGGAATGCTCGCGTCCTGGACATCGCCCCCGACCGCGTCCTGTTCGCCGTCGAAACGTTCGGCGTGGTGCGGCAGGAGACGCTCGAGCGCAAGAGGAAGAAGGAAGGAGTCGACGAATGATGACGCTCGTCACGCTCTTGGCCACGGCGCTCTCGACCCTGACGTCGGTCAAGGGGGTCAGCGTGGTGCCCGTGGACGGAAGGACCGAGGTCGTGATCGAGGTGGACGGCTCGGTATCGGTCGAGCATTTCATCCTTGGCCAACCCGACCGGCTGGTCGTCGATCTGACCCCGGCACGGCGGTCTCTGCCGCAAACGCGGTACGATGGCATCAATCGCGGCGGCGTCGTGGCGCTGCGGTTCGGTCAGTTCAGGCCCGAGACGGTGCGCGTCGTCATCGAGCTGGCCGCACCCGTCGACTATCGGGTCGTGCAAGAGGATGGCCGCATCAGGGTTTCGTTCCCGAACCCCGGCTCCTCGTTCGCGCCATGGTCACCGGACGGGTCCGCACCCGAGTCGGCCGCACCGGTAAAGGAGGCACCGTCCACCGAGGCGCCGACCAAGGCGGCGCCGCTCGGGGATGCGGCGCGGGAACCGAGCCGGCCGATGCCGCCCGCGCGGGTCGAAGTCGAATCGAGCGTGAAGCCGACGCCTGCGGCCGTCTCGGCGCCCGTGCAGGTTGCGCCTCGGGTCCGGGAGGAGCCTCGCATCACGATCTACTTCGATGCGGTCGACATCCGCGACGTGCTCACGACTTTCGCCGAGTTCTCCGGACGGAGCATCGTCGCGGGCGCGGGCGTGCAGGCCACGGTCACGGCCGACATTCGTGACCAGCCATGGGACGTCGCGCTGGACGTGATCCTCTCGGCCCACGGTCTGGCCGCGCGCGAGCTCGAGAGCGGCATCATCCGCGTCGACCAGATCAGCAAGCTGCGCGAGCTCGAGGCCGCCGAGCCGATGGACACGCGCCGGTTCCAGATCAAGTACGCCCGCGCCGACTCGTCGCTCGTCCAGACGATCCGCGGGCTACTCAGCGACTCGCTGGCCACCGTGACGGTGAACCCGGCCACGAACACGATCGTCGTCAAGGACCGGGCCTCCGTCATTCGCGACCGCATCGCCCCGATGATCGAGCAGCTCGACGTGCGGACGCCGCAGGTCGAGATCGAGGCGAAGATCATCTTCGTCGACCGTACCTCGCTCGAGAACCTCGGGATCACGTACGACCTGAAGGACTCCCGCGGGAACCAGATCAACCGGCTGGCGCCCGGCGGTATCGACACCAACGGCGACGGCATCATCGACGCAAGCGAGAGGACGAACCAGAACGTCGTCCGGCTCGGCGGTCCGTCGATCGCCGCCCTTGCCAACGCGAATTTCCGCCCGTCGGCGACGTCGCTCGAGATCGTGACCACGCTGGTCCTCAACCGGTTCTCGCTCCTCACCTTCGTGGACGCGCTATCGTCGCTCGAGTACAGCGACATCCAGGCGCGGCCGGTCATCACGACGATGGATCACAGGCCGGCATCGGTCCACGTGGGTGAGCGTACGCCGGTCCGCGTCATCGACGCGGGGTCGGCGGTCGTCGGCGGTGGTCAGGGCGGCGGCGCCGCCGGCGCACCCGTCGCGACCGTCTCCTTCCAGGAGACCGGGATCATCCTCGAGGTCACGCCGCACGTGACGGGCGACCAGGTGCTCCTCGAGCTCCATGCCGAACGCTCCAGCGTCGCGCTGGCGCCGTCGGACATCGGCTACACGTTCCAGACGCAGGCGACGGACACCCAGATCCTGCTGAAGAACGGCCAGACCGGCGTCATCAGCGGGATGACCATCATCGAAAAGGAACGAGTTCGCGTCGGTATCCCGATCCTCATGGACCTCCCCGTGATCGGCGCACTCTTCCGGAGCACCTCGGAGCAGGAAACGCGACAGGACCTGTTGATCATGGTCACGCCTCACATCCTGAATGACGGTGAGGCATAAGGACACGGGGAGTTCATACATGCGAAAGGACAATGGAGCGCCGCTGGGCAGCGGGGGGCGATCCCGCACCCATCGGTTGATTGAAGGATCGCTGATCGCATGCTTCCTGGCCTTCCAGGTCGCGTGCGACGGAGACAACCTGTTCTCCGACGAGCCGCCGACCCCGGACATGGAGCCGCCGACGGTCGCGTTCCTGCAGCCCGTCGACAGCGTGGGGGTCGCGATCGGCGACAGCGTGTTCGTGTCCGTACAGGTCTCCGACGACATCGGCGTGACCCAGCTGGAGATCGCCGGATACTACTTCGCGGGGGATCCGTCCCTCGGCACGGACCAGATCATCCCGAAGTTCCAGCCGAAGACCGTGCAGTTCGGCGAGGGAGTCGCCGACACGACGGTGCTCCGCTATCTGCTGGCGAGCAGCGATGAGCAGAGCGCGCCGGTGAAGCTGATCGCCAAGGCGCGCGATGCGGCGGGGAACGAGGGGACGGACACCGTCCTGGTCTTCGTGGGCGGGCCGCGCGTGATGATCATGAGTCCCCAGAACGGTGGGGCTGCCGTCCGGGGGAAGCCGCTGCACACTCGCATCGTGGCGGTCGATGAAGGGGGAATCGCCACCGTGCGTCTCATGCTCTCCGGTGTCATCGACTCCACGTTGACCGTCTGCTGCTCGGCACCTCGCGACAGCGTCATGGCGATCGTGGAGGTGCAGCTCCCGGCGAACCGGGAAGGCGAGCTCCAGCTACAGGCCGAGGCCGTGAGCGCAACCGGCGGGTTGGTCCGGCGGAGTCCGATCGTCACCATCGACGTCGTGTCGGGTGCGGTCGCCGATACGGCGAAGCCGCACGTGCGGCTGGACGTTACGGCGCCGGATCGCATGGAACTCACCGATCGGGTCGAGGTCCTGGTCTCCGCGCGCGACAACGACGCCGGCAGCGGCATCTTGCGGATGGGCTACACGGTGCTGGCGATCAATTCGGCCAGGCCGGACACCGCGGTTCTGGTCCGCGACACGACGTTCACGACGGCCGTGACCGGTGCGCCCGAGTTCCTGAAGGCCTTCGAGCCGTTCAACGTCGATTCGCTCTCGCTGCCGGACTCGGTCACGTTCATCCTGTACGCCTTCGCGGTGGACAGCGCGGGCAACTGCTCCGTGGCCGTCGCCAATACGGAGCAACAGCTGGACTGCGTGGTCTCGGGTAACGTCGTGAGGGCGGCGGAGCCGGGGACGAAGGTCAGCACCGTCGTGGTCGCGGGGAGGACCGTGCTGCTCCCCGACGGCGGCATCATCGCGGATGCGGTCGCGGATACGGCCAGGCAGCGCCTGTACCTGTCGAACTACTCGTTCAACAAGATCGACGTCCTGGATCTGAATACGTTCTCCTTCAATACCGCCGCCGAGTTCGCCGTCGGGTCGCAGCCGTGGGGGCTGTTCCTCAATGCCAATGAGGATACGCTCCTGGTTGCCAACTCGGGTGGGACGAACATCTCCTTCGTCTCTCTGGACAACATGAAGGAGGACGCGTCTCGGCGCCTGGTGACGCCCAACGTCGTCCTCTTCGAGATCCCGATCTCGATCGAAGCGGCGACGGGGTACGAGAAGTACGCGGGTTGGACGTACTACGACTTCAGCGACCGGCCGCAGTTCATCGCTGTCGACTCCGCGGGCACGCTGCTGTACTCGACAGTTCCGACGGACGCTGCACGGCCGGGCACGATCCGGTACGCCAACATCGACCCGGTCCCCGGCTCGAACGAGGACCGGCCCGAGGTCGTGCTGCTCTTCACGGAGGCCAAGGCGGTGAACGCCGCGGACAACATGGTCGTCCTCGCCCACGTCGACAGCATCAAGGTGTACAAGAACGACAACGGGGACGACTTCGTGGAGATCTGGGACCACGTGCCGGGGTTCGCCCACGTTCCGGATTCGGTGATCTACAGCGGGCCGGCGACGATCGCGACCGCGGTCGCCAATCTGTGGGCGCAAGGTTCGGACGCCTTCTTCCGTCGCGGCACGTGGAACCTGTCGGGGCTGAGCATGTCGGACACGACGTTCCTGGCCGCCTCGGGTGACCGCGGCTGGGTCGCGTTCGGCGAAGGCGCGACGGCGCCGACGGGCCGGATCATCATGTGGAACGCCGCGAACCAGTCGATCTCCGGCGATATCGCCGTGCAGGACCTGATCAACAACGCCTCCGAGCGCGTGCTCGGCCTCGGCCTGAATCAGAACGGGACGTTGGGCGTGGCGCGCGGGCAGGAGGCCGCCTACTTCTTCACGCCGGACCTGCGCCTGCAAGGCGTGTTCGACGATGGCGGAGGCGCGGGCGCGGCCATGCACCCGAATCATTCGAAGGCTCTCGGTTCCGATGCGACGACGCTCTCGTTCATCGGGACGCGCGAGCGCACCGTCAGGATCGTCGACACATTCCACTTCAAGCAGCGTGGCGAGATCGAGATCCGGGACAACATCGTCGGGCCGCTCAAGTCGACGCCGCCATTGCCTGGAGACAACCAGGGGCTCACGTGCCCGGGCTCGCCGGAGTGCGTGGTGGTCAAGCTGTACGGGATCACCGACGCGGGAGGCGTGGTCGTGCTGAACGTGCGGGAGAAGGACATCAAGACGAACTGATCGCTCCCGGCGTCTTTACAACCCACCCGCCTTCGTCTATATAAGGTGGGCGGACCGCAACGAAGAGCCCGGTTTCGACCGGGCTCTTTCCGTAGAATCGCTGGAGGGCAGAGATGCATTTCAGGTTCGGCACGGCGGGCGAATCCCACGGGCGTGGCTTGGTGGCGGTGGTCGAGGGCGTGCCGGCGGGGCTGTCTATCTCCGTGGAGCGGGACGTCGACCCCGAGCTCCGGCGCCGCCAGGGCGGCTACGGCCGTGGCGCGCGCATGAAGATCGAGCACGACCGTGCCGAACTGGTCGCCGGAATCCGGCTCGGTGAGACGTTGGGCTCGCCGATCGCGTTGGTCATCTGGAACCGCGATTGGCAGAACTGGCGCGTCCCGATGGCGTACGAGGCGCCGGCTCCCGGCGTGAGCGACGAGGCGCTGCGCCGCGTGCACCTCCCGCGTCCGGGGCATGCGGACCTGGCTGGCCTCCTCAAGTACGACCGCACCGACGCCCGGGACATTCTGGAACGCGCGTCTGCGCGCGAGACGACGGCGCGTGTGGCCGCCGGCGCGATCGCCAAGCGGCTCCTGGCCGAGTTCGGCATTACGGTCGGAAGCCACGTGATTGCCCTGGGCGACGTCGTCGCACGAGTGCCCGACGAGCTTCCCGTGGACCTGAATGCCGCCGCCGACGAGTCGCCGGTCCGGACCCTGGACCGCGAGGCCGAGCAGCGCATGATCGAGGCGATCGACGCGGCGCGCCGCGACGGGGACACGCTGGGCGGGATCGTAGAGGTGGTCGCTCGCGGGGTGCCGGTCGGGCTCGGGAGCCACGTCGCCTGGGATCGCCGCCTGGACGGCCGGCTGGCCCAGGCGCTCATGTCGATCCAGGCGATCAAGGGCGTCGAGATCGGGCCGGCCTTCGACAACGCCAGGCGGCGCGGCTCCGTGGTACACGACGAGATCGAGCGCGTCGCCGGCTGGCGCGGCACCGAGCCCGGCGGCAACCTGTCCAGGACGGGGGGGTATCACCGGCTGTCCAACAACGCCGGCGGGCTCGAGGGCGGGATCACGACGGGCGAGCCGATCGTCGTGCGCATCGCGATGAAGCCGCTCTCGACGCTCATGCGTCCGCTCCGCAGCGTGGACGTGCGGACCGGCGAGCCGGCGAGCGCGGTCCGGGAGCGCAGCGACGTCGTCGCGTTACCGGCCGCGGGCGTCGTGGCCGAGGCCATGGTCGCGATCGTGCTGGCGGATGCGATGCTCGAGAAATTCGGCGGCGACTCGCTCGGCGAGATGCGTCGCAACTTCGAGAATTACCTCGACCGCCTCGCGCGGCGAGCGCAGGGGCAAAATGGAGCGTAACGCGGCGTGCGGGACCGGGAGGGTGTGACGCGCATCCTCCTGGTCGGCTTCATGGCCTCGGGGAAGACGACGATCGGTCGACTCGTCGCCGACCGGCTCGGCTGGGGCTTCGTCGATTTCGACGCCGAGATCGAACAGCGCACGGGCACGCCCGTACCGGAGATCATTCGGCGTTTCGGCGAGCCGGAGTTCCGGGCGTACGAGGCGGAGCTGACGCGGGAGGTCGCCGGGCTGGAGCACGTTGTCCTCGCGCCGGGCGGCGGCTGGATCACCAACCCCGAGCTGCTCGACTACTTCGGCGACGAGACGCTCGTGGTCTGGCTGTGCATCTCGCCCGAGGAGGCGGTGCGCCGTGCGCGCGTCGATCTGTCGAAGCGTCCGCTCCTGGCCGCGCCGGACCCGGTGGCCCGCGCGCGGATGTTGCTCCGGGAGCGCGAGCCGCTGTACCGAATGGCCGATGTGGCCGTGGACGTCGACGGCCGCGACGCGGACGAGATCGCCGACGAAATCGTGGGGATGTTGGAATAGGCGAGGAGAATGGCGGAGAAGAAGAAGGGGACGCGGCTGGTGATCGTGGAGTCGCCGGCGAAGGCGAGAACGATCGGGAAGTACCTGGGTCCGGGGTACCGGGTCAAGGCCTCGGTGGGGCACATTCGCGACCTGCCGGAGCGCGAGCTCGGCGTCGACATCGAGCACGGCTTCGCGCCCAAGTACGTCACGATTCGCGGCAAAGGGAAGGTCATCCAGGAGCTGCGCCGCGAAGCCGAGAACGCCGACGAGATCATCCTCGCCACGGACCCGGACCGCGAAGGGGAGGCGATCGCCTACCACGTCGCCGAGCAGCTCGGCTTCTCCTCGGAGGCGGCCGGGAAGGGCAAGTCGAAGGGTGCGGGCGAGCGTCGGTTCCACCGCGTCCTCTTCCACGAGATCACGGCCGATGCGGTCCGGCGAGCGCTCGAGCATCCGGGCACGATCGACCTGCGCAAGGTCGAGGCGCAGCAGGCGCGGCGCATCCTCGACCGCCTCGTCGGCTACCAGGTCAGCCCGCTCCTCTGGAAGCCGATCCGTCCCGGGCTCTCGGCCGGGCGCGTGCAGACGGTCGCGCTCCGCCTCATCGCCGAACGCGAGGACGAGATCCGTGCGTTCGTCCCCGAGGAGTACTGGTCGATCACCGCACACCTCGAGAAAGACGGACGCCGCTTCGAGGCGAAGCTCCACCAGATCGATGGGAAGAGCTTCCGACTCGAGAACGAGGCCGCGGCCGCGGACGTCCTGGCCGACATCGAGGGTCGTCCGTTCGACGTCGCCGAAGTCAAGCGCCGGGAGAAGCACAAGAACCCGCCAGCGCCGTTCACGACGAGCACGCTGCAGCAGGAGGCCGCCAAGCGTCTCGGTTTCTCCGCGCAGAAGACGATGCGGGTCGCGCAGCAGCTCTACGAAGGCGTCGACCTCGGCGCGGAAGGCGCGACGGGGCTCATCACCTACATGCGTACCGACTCGACGCGCGTCTCGGCCGAGGCGGCGGGAGTCGCGCATGCCCTCGTGGCCAAGAGCTTCGGTGAGCGTTTCGCCGCGCCCGGCGGCCCGCGCCTGTGGACCGGCCGCCAACAGCGGGGCGCGCAGGAAGCGCACGAGGCGATCCGCCCTACCGACGCGCGTCGCCGCCCCGAAGCGGTCAAGCGGTATCTCGACAGCGATCAGTACCGGCTCTACGAGCTGGTCTGGCTGCGCTTCGTGGCCGGGCAGATGGCGCCGGCGGTCTACGACACGACGACCGTCGACTTCGAGCTCGAAGGACAGCGCCACGCGGGGCGTCGCTACACGTTCCGCGCGACGGGCTCGATCGTGAAGTTCGAGGGCTTCACGCGGCTATACCAGGAAGCGCGCGAGGACGGGGACAAGCAGACGCTCGACGATCTGGCGCCGCTCCCGGATCTCGCGCCCGGCGACCGTTGCCGGCTGCACGAACTGGTGCCGGCGCAGCACTTCACGCAGCCGCCGCCGCGCTACAGCGAGGCGAGCCTGGTGAAGGAGCTGGAGAAGCTGGGGATCGGCCGGCCGTCGACGTACGCGCAGATCATCTCGACGCTGCGGGATCGCAAGTACGTGGAGGTCAAGCAGAAGCGCTTCCACCCCACATCGCTCGGCGAGACCGTGGCGAAAATGCTGGTGAAGCTCTTCCCGGACCTCTTCGACGTCCATTTCACGAGTGAGATGGAGTCGGGGCTGGACCGGATCGAGGAGGGCGAGCAGGACTGGCGCAAGCTGCTGATCGAGTTCTACGAGCCGTTCCAGCGCCAGCTCGCCGAGGGGGAGCAGAAGTCGGAAGAGGTGCTGCGCGAGGTCGTCGCCGCGGACGCGGAGAATTGCCCGGAGTGTGGCAAGCCTTTGCAGCTCAAGTGGTCGCGGCACGGTCGGTTCTTCGGCTGCACGGGCTACCCCGAGTGCACCTTCACGAAGCCGCTGGACAAGAAGGAGCGGAAGGCGCCGAAGCCGATCGGGCGCGCATGCCCGGAGTGCGGCGGCGAGTTGGTCGAACGGGAGGGGCGGCTGGGCGCGTTCATCGCGTGCAGCAATTACCCGAAGTGCAAGCACACCGAGCCGCTCACGATCCCGGGGCTGAAGTGCCCGAAGTGCGGCGAGGGCGGCGTGGCGGAGAAGCGGAGCCGTCGCGGCAAGGTGTTCTGGGGGTGCACGCGCTACCCGGATTGCGACTGGTCGAGCTGGGACCGCCCGGTGCCCGGACCGTGCCCGGACTGCGGGCACGCGTACCTGGTGGAGAAGAGCACGAAGGCGCGGGGCGAGTTCCTCAAGTGCCCGCAGTGCAAGGGCGAGTTCGAGCCGGGCACGGTCGAGCTCGCCGGCGTCGAACAGTAGGCGGCAACGCAGGACAGGAGGTCGGATTGGCGAAGGTCACCGTCGTCGGGGGCGGGCTCGCGGGGTGCGAGGCGGCATGGCAGCTCGCGGAGCGAGGCCACGACGTCACGCTGATCGAGATGCGCCCGGTGCGCCGCACTCCCGCGCACCAGACCGATCGGCTGGCGGAGCTGGTCTGCACCAATTCGTTCAAGAGCACGGACCCGACGAACGCGCACGGCCTCCTCAAGACCGAGATGGTGGCGCTGGGCTCGCTGCTGCTGGCGGCGGCCGAAGAGGCGCGGATCCCCGCCGGCGCGGCTCTCGCCGTCGACCGCGAGATCTTCTCGGGACGGATGACGGAGCTGATCGCGTCGCATCCGCGCATCACGATCGAACGTCGCGAGGTTACGACGCTCCCGGAGGGGCCGACGGTGCTCGCGACGGGCCCACTCACCTCCGACGCGCTCGCGGACGAGATCGCCGCGCTCCTCGGCGACGATGGCCTCGCCTTTTACGACGCCATCGCGCCGATCGTGAGCGGCGACTCGATCGACATGAACGTCGCCTACTTCCTCTCTCGCTACGGCAAGGGCGATGGCGACGACTACCTCAACTGCCCGCTCGATCGCGAGCAGTACCTCGCGTTCCTGCACGCCCTGCGAGAAGCGGACATCTATCCCGGACACGAGTGGGAGAACATTCGGATCGCCGACGAGGGTGAGGCGGCGTCGGGGACGGGCGCGAGCGCGCCGGGCGCGGACGACGGGGCGGACGGCGGACGTGGTGCCGCGCCCGACGGCACGGCGGGCCGAGTCGGCCCTGACGGCGTGCCGTACTTCGAGGGGTGCCTGCCGATCGAGGTCCTGGCGTCGCGCGGCGACGACACGCTGCGGTTCGGTCCGATGAAGCCGGTCGGCCTGCCCGACCCGCGGACCGGGCGCGAGCCGTACGCGGTGCTGCAGTTGCGGCGAGAGGACAAGGCCGGTCAGATGTGGAACCTGGTCGGATTCCAGACGCGGCTCCGCACGGGCGAGCAGCGGCGAGTCTTCCGCATGATCCCCGGACTCGAGAACGCCGAGTTCCTGCGCTACGGCTCGATCCACAGGAACACGTACCTGAACTTCCCGGCGCGCCTGAACGCCTATGGCGCGCACCCTTCGCGGCCGGAGCTGATCTTCGCCGGCCAGCTCACCGGGGTCGAAGGGTACACCGAGTCCGCGGCGTCCGGAATCCTGGCGGGCGTGAACCTGGACCGCATCGTCCGCGGCCTCGAGCCGGTGCTGCCGCCGTCGACGACGATGCTCGGCGGACTGTACCGCTACCTTCGCGAGGGCGACCCGAAGGCGTTCGCTCCGATGAATTCCAACTTCGGGCTGCTCGATCCGCTTCAGGAGCGGATCCGCGACAAGCGAGCGAAGCGGGAGCGGCTCGTCGAGCGCGCGCGCCGCGACTTTGCCGCCTGGATGCGCGAGCACGGCATCGAGCCGGTCGAGATCGCGGCGAGGGCGGCGGCTTGATTGCTCACGCGACGAGGGGAGCGACGTGATCGCCCAGTACATACGGCACCTGGCCGACGGGCGGCAGCTCAGCCCGCACACGGTAGCGGCGTACCGCCGCGACCTCGCGGAGTTCGAAGCGTTCCTCGCCCGATACTACGGTGAGGAGGAGTGGAGCTGGGGCGGGATCGACCGCCACGCCCTGCGTGCCTTCCTCGCCGATCTCTCCCGCAAGGGGCTGGCCCGCCGCTCGATCGCCCGCAAGCTGTCCGCCGTCCGTTCCTTTTTCCGCTGGCTCCATCGCGAGGAGGTGATCGAGGCGAACCCCGCGCGTGCGGTGCGCTCGCCGAAGCTGGAGCGGCACCTCCCGGGTTGGCTCAGCCGGGCGGACGTCGAGCGCGTCCTCGAGCTCGCCGAGAACCGCGCGGCCGAGGGCGGGTTCCGCGGCGCGCGCGACCTCGCGATCGTCGAGACCTTCTACTCGACGGGGATGCGCCTCTCCGAGCTGCAGAGCCTGGACGTGCAGGACCTCGACCTCCTCGGCGACCAGGCCCGGGTCCGCGGGAAGGGGCGCAAGGAGCGGATCGTGCCGCTCGGCCGCCACGCGGTAACGGCGTTGCGCCGGTACGAGCTCCGCCGTGCCGAGGTCCTGGCCCGTTGCGCCGGGGGCGACCGTCGCGCGGTCTTCATCTCCGAGCGCGGCCGGCGCCTCTCCGTGCGGCAGATCCAGAACATCGTGAGGAACTTCCTCGACGCGGTCGCGGAGGACGCGGGGCTCACGACACACTCCCTGCGGCACACCTTCGCGACGCACCTCCTGGATGCCGGCGCCGACCTGATGGCCGTGAAAGAGCTGCTCGGCCACGCGTCGCTCTCGACTACGCGGATTTACACGCACACCTCCAAGGAACGCCTCAAGCGGGTCTACGACCGGGCGCATCCCCGGGCGTGAGCCGCGCGCCGTACCCCGCCGTCGACCCTTTGCACAATCGCCGCGCAGCCCCCAGATTGGCGCCGGGAGAATCCCCGTGCGGTTGGGGGTATAGGGGCAAGGAGGAGGATCGAATGAGAGAATTCCACGCCACGACGATCATCGCGGTCCGGCATGACGGCCGCGTGGCGCTTGGGGGCGACGGCCAGGTGACGCTGGGCGACACCGTCGTCAAGGCCAACGCCCAGAAGGTACGTAAGCTCAAAGACGGTCGGGTTCTGGCCGGGTTCGCCGGCTCGGTGGCCGACGCGTTCACGCTCTTCGAGAAGTTCGAATCCAAGCTCGAACGTCACCCGGGCAATCTGCCCCGGGCCGCGGTCGAGATGGCCAAGGAGTGGCGAACGGACCGCTACCTGCGTCGCCTCGAGGCGCTGCTGACCGTCGCCGACAAGGACCATCTGTTCGTGATCAGCGGCGACGGGAACGTCATCGAGCCGGACGACGAGATCGCGGCGATCGGGAGCGGCGGCAGCTTCGCGCTGGCCGCGGCGCGGGCGCTCAAGGCGCACTCGCAGCTGTCGGCCGCGGAGATCGTGCGGCGTTCGCTCGAGATCGCCGGGGACATCTGCATCTACACGAACCGGAACATCACGGTACTCGAACTGGAGTAGCACGGTACGTGCGGCGCGCGGCGGCCCGAACCCTTCGCCATACGGGCCACGCGCATCCGCATGCGGAGCGATCATGGCAAAAGTCCTGAACGAAACTGCAATGCCGGCCGACGCGGCCGACCGCGACACGCGTTGGCTGGACGAGTTGACGCCCCGGCAGATCGTCGCCGAGCTCGACAAGTACATCGTCGGGCAGGAGGCGGCGAAGAAGGCGGTGGCGATCGCGTTGCGCAACCGGTGGCGGCGCCAGCGCGTCGGCGACGATCTCCGTGAGGAGATCATGCCGAACAACATCATCATGATCGGCCCGACCGGGGTGGGGAAGACCGAGATCGCGCGGCGCCTCGCCCGGCTCGCCGGCGCCCCGTTCGTCAAGGTCGAGGCGTCAAAGTTCACCGAGGTCGGTTACGTCGGCCGCGACGTCGAGTCCATGGTGCGCGACTTGATCGACATGGCGGTGAACATGGTGCGGGAGGAGCGGGAGGCCGAGGTCGAGGAGGTCGCGCAGCAGCGCGTCGAGGAGCGGATCCTGGACCTGCTCCTGCCGCCGGTCCCCGAATCGGACGCCGAGAAGCGGCCCGATACCGAGCCGTCCGCCCCGGTCCGCACGTTCTTCGTCGGGCCCGGGGGCGAGGCGGAAGAGCGCCCGATCGAGGAGGACGAGGAGCAGCGCGTCCGCGACCGCCGCGAGCGCACCCGCGAGAAGCTCCGGACCCTCCTGCGCGACGGGAAGCTCGAGGACCGAACCGTCGAGGTCGAGGTCCAGCAGGGCCCGCCGATCGAGAACCTCATGATCCCGATGGGCGGGATGGAGGGGATGGACAACTTCGCCGAGATGCTCCAGGACATGCTGCCGAAGCGGACCAAGCGCCGCACGGTCAGCGTCGCCGAGGCGCGGCGGATCCTCCTCCAGGACGAGCTCGACAAGCTCGTCGACATGGACGAGGTCGTGAACGAGGCCATCGAGCGCGCCGAGGACATGGGGATCATCTTCCTCGACGAGATCGACAAGATCGCCGGCGAGACAGGCGGCGTGGGGCCGGACGTCAGCCGCGAGGGCGTGCAGCGCGACCTGCTCCCGATCGTCGAAGGGAGCACGGTGCAGACGAAGTACGGGCTCGTCCGGACGGACCACATCCTGTTCATCGCCGCGGGCGCGTTCCACGTCTCGAAGCCGTCGGACCTGATCCCCGAGCTGCAGGGCCGGTTCCCGATCCGCGTCGAGCTGAACCCGCTGACGGAAGCCGACTTCGTGCGGATCCTGACCGAGCCGAAGAACGCGCTGCTCCGGCAGTACCAGGAGCTCGTCGCGACCGAGGGCGCGACGCTCGAGTTCACCGATGACGGGATCCGCGAGATCGCGAGGATCGCCGCGGAGGTCAACGAGCGTATGGAAAACATCGGCGCCCGGCGCTTGCATACGGTGTTGACCACGCTCCTGGAGGATCTCCTCTTCGACCTGCCTGACCACGCGAGCGGCCGGATCGTGATGGACGCGGAGACCGTGCGGGAGCGGTTGCGGAAGATCGTCGAGGACGAGGACCTGAGGCGGTACATCCTTTAGTCCGAGATCTTCCGGTCCGAGACCTTCCGAAGACGTCGCGGGCGGACCGGTCCGGGTTCGGGCCGGTCCGCCTTCGCTCCGCCCCCGATCGCACCTTGCTCCAACCCCCGCCCCCCGGTACTTTCCCACCGCCTCGAACCGTTTCCCTGGCAGAACGCGGTGACAGCATGCCTGAAAAGCGCGATTTCCTCGAGATTCCGGACTTCTCGACGGACGAGCTGTACGATATCCTGGAACTGGCGCATCGGCTGAAGCGCGGCGAGTACAAGGGTCAGCCGCTGGCCGGCAAAACGCTGGCGATGATCTTCGAGAAGAGCTCGACGAGGACGCGAGTCTCGTTCGAGGTCGGCACCTTTCAGCTCGGAGGGCATGCGCTCTTCCTCTCCTCGCGCGACATCCAGCTCGGTCGGGGAGAGCCGATCAAGGACACGGCACGGGTCCTGTCGCGTTACGTCGACGGGATCATGATCCGCACCTTCGACCACGGCGACGTGCGCGAGCTCGCCCACTACGCGAGCGTTCCGGTCATCAACGGGTTGACCGACCTGCTGCACCCCTGCCAGGTCATGGCGGACGTCATGACGATCCAGGAGGCGTTCGGCCCGGACCTCAGCGGCCGCAAGGTTGCATGGGTCGGCGATGGCAACAACATGGCGAACTCCTGGCTGAACGCCGCCTACCGCTTCGGTTTCGAGCTCCGGCTGGCATGTCCGAAGGGGTACGAGCCGGACAAGGAGATCTTCGACCGCGCCAGGACGGCGGCGAACGTGATGCTGACGAACGATCCGAGGGAGGCGGTCGAAGGCGCGGAGGTCGTCAACACGGACGTCTGGGCATCCATGGGGCAGGAGGCGGAGGCGGAGGAGCGGCGGCGCGCGTTCAAGGGATACCACGTGGACGAGGAGCTGATGTCGCGCGCCGCCGACAACGCGATCTTCCTGCACTGCCTGCCTGCGCACCGGGGAGAGGAAGTAGCCGACGAGGTGATCGAAGGGCCGCGCTCGCGTGTGTTCGACGAGGCGGAGAACCGGCTGCACGTCCAGAAGGCGATCATGATCCGCCTGATGGGCGCTTGAGCGTGAGGAGCACGAGACATGGCTGATGAGCTGAAGAGGACGCCGCTGTACGAGGAGCACAAGCGGCTGGGCGCGAAGATGGTCCCCTTCGCCGGCTACGAGATGCCGGTCCAGTATGCGACGGGGATCGTGGGCGAGCACCAGGCCGTGCGTAAGGCCGCCGGCCTGTTCGACGTTTCGCACATGGGCGAGTTCGTCGTGAAGGGCGGCGATGCGCTCGGCTTCGTCCAGTACGTGACGACGAACGACGCTTCCACCCTCGAGGTCGGGCAGGCGCAGTACTCCGTGATCTGCCAGGAGGACGGCAGCGCGCTCGACGACTGCCTCGTCTACCGCCTGGAGGACGGGTACATGCTCGTCGTCAACGCGGCCAACCGCGACAAGGACTGGCAGTGGGTCAGCAAGTTCGCCGATCGTTTCGGCGTCGAGCTCACCGACCAGTCGGACGAGACCGCTCTCCTCGCGCTCCAGGGTCCCGCTGCCGAGGCGATCCTCGGCCGCATCACGGATGTCGACCTGTCTGCCATCGGCTTTTACCGCTTCGTCGTGGGCGAGGTCGACGGCCACCGCGCGATCATCAGCCGGACCGGCTACACGGGCGAGGACGGCTTCGAGCTGTACGTGTCGAACGAGGCGGCGGTCCCGCTGTGGCGGAAGCTCCTCGAGGTCGGCGAGGGTGACGGCGTGATCCCCGCGGGGCTCGGCGCGCGCGACTCGCTGCGCCTCGAGATGGGCTACATCCTCTACGGCAACGACCTGGACGAAAACCACACGCCGCTCGAGGCGGGGCTCGGCTGGGTCGTCAAGCTAGGCAAGGGCGACTTCCTCGGCCGCGAAGCGCTGCAGCGGCGCAAGGACGAGGGCGTGCGCGAGCGGCTGGTCGGGTTCCGGCTCCAGGAGCGCGCGTTCCCGCGCCACGGCTACGAGGTCCGTTTCCAGGGCGAACCCGCGGGCGAGGTGACGAGCGGGATCCTCAGCCCCTCGCTCGACCAGGGGATCGGCATGGCGTACGTGCCGGTCGAGGCGTCGAAGCCGGGCACGACGATCGAGGTCGTGATCCGCAATCGCCCGGTCCCGGCCGAGGTCGTGCGCCCACCGTTCTACACGGACGGCTCCCTGCGCCGCTAACGGGGTAGTAACCGGGCGTGGACCCGATACGCCTGGCCATTCTCACCGTCTCGGACGGGGTCGCGCGAGGCACGCGCGAGGACCGGAGCGGCGACGTCGTTGCGGAGTGGGCGGTCGGACGAGGATACGTGCCGGCCGCCCGCGCCGTGATCGCCGACGACGCCGCGGAGATTTCCGCGAGACTCGCCGCGTGGGCCGATGGCGACGTCGCCGACGTCATCGTCACGACGGGCGGCACCGGGTTCACCGCGCGGGATGTCACGCCCGAAGCGACGCGAGCGGTCGTCGAGCGCGAAGCGCCTGGGATCGCGGAGGCGATCCGCGCCCGCGGCGCGGCGGCGACGCCGTTCGCATGGCTCTCCCGCGGAGTCGCAGGGATCCGCGGACGCACCCTCATCATCAATCTTCCGGGGAGCACGAGCGGGGTCCGCGATGGATTGGCCGTGCTCGAGCAGCTCCTCGGCCACGCGGTCCAGCTACTCCGCGGCATCGACACCGAGCGTCACGAGTTGCACGATGGCTGAGACCGTCCTCATCACGACACACGATCTGGAGCCGGCCGTCCGCCTCAAGGACGCATTCCACAAGGAAGGCTACCGCGTCGAGCTGCTCACATCGACGGAGTCGATCGCGGACGTGGCGGAGCCGGCGCTGCTGGTCCTGACGGGCGGCCTCGAGGAGCGGCGCGCCCGGCGGCTCATCCAGGAAGCCGAAGAGTACGACCGCCTGCCGATCATCGGGCTCGCCGATTCGCCGCAGCAGGCCACGTTCGACGCGCGGCGCCGCAGCGGGCTCCACGAGGCCTTCGTCAAGCCGATCGACGTGGCCGAGGTCGTGCTCATCGGCCGGCGGCTGATCGAGCGTCGTCGCCTGCGGCTCATCACCGGGATCGTCGGCGAGTCGCCCGCGATCCAGGAGGCGCTCGAGCGGGTCGTCCAGATCGCGCCGGTCCATTCGACGGTGCTCATCATCGGCGAGAGCGGTACGGGGAAGGAGCTGATCGCGCGTGGCATTCACGCGCTGTCGCCGCGCCGCCATCGGCCGTTCATCGCCGCGAACGTCGCCGCGCTGCCGGAGACGCTGCTCGAGTCCGAGCTCTTCGGCCACGAGAAGGGCGCGTTCACGGGCGCGATCGCCCAGCGCAAGGGGCTCTTCGAGCTGGCGGACAAGGGCACGCTCTTCCTCGACGAGATCGGGGAGATGCCGCTCTCGACGCAGACCAAGCTGCTGCGGGTGCTCGAGGAGCGGGAGTTCATGCGCGTCGGCGGCGAGGAGCCGATCGAGGTCGACGTCCGTGTCATCGCCGCGACGAATCAGGACCTGCGACACCTGGTCGAGCTCGGCGAGTTCCGCCGCGACCTCTACTACCGCCTCAACGTGCTCCGCATCGAGCTCCCGCCCCTGCGCGAGCGGCGGGAGGACATTCCGCTCCTCATCGACGCGTTCATCCGCCAGGCGACGCGCGAGCACGATCTGGAGCCGGTGCGGCTCTCGCCCGAAGCGCTCGCGATCCTCATGGAGTACGACTGGCCGGGCAACATCCGCGAGCTGCGAAACCTGGTCGAGTCGATGGTCGTCCTCGCCCCCGGTCGAACGATTCGGCCGGAGGACATTCCGCCCGAGGTGCGGATGGGGACCGGTCCGCGCGCTCCGCTCCCGGTCCCGGTCCCGCGCCAGACCCGGCGCGATGGCGAGGGGCCGGCGCCGGAGCTGGAGTTCATCTTCCGCACCCTCCTGCAGCTGCGGATCGACGTCGAGGACCTGCGCAAGGAGTTCGAGGAGTTCCGACGCAGCCACCCGGAGCTCCCTGCGGGAACGACGGCCTACCCGTATCCCTACCCGTCGTACCCGTTCGTGCCTTCGGGGCTCGTCGCCGGGCCGACCGGGATCGAGGTCGCGAGCGTGTCGCAACCCAGCGCGGTCGAGGACGATGGCGACGAGGCCGAGGAAGAGGGCGTCGTCGTTTACCGCCCCGGGATGACGATGAACGACCTGGAACGGGAAGCGATCACCGCGGCGCTCCGCGAGGTCGGCGGGAACCGCCGCAAGGCCGCCGAGCTGCTCGGCATCGGCGAGCGTACGCTGTACCGCAAGCTCAAGGAGTACGCGATACCGGTGTGAGCCCGGCTCCCGAGCGTGCCCGGACCTTGGCGCGCTCGTCCCGCAGCCGGTCCAGGATCCGCATCCAGTCGTTCGATTCCCGCGCGCCGTACCGCACGACGAGCGGGAGCTCGAGGTCGATCTCGGGATCGAATACGTAGATCGCGCTCTGCGGCTCGTGCTGCGAGGCCGTCAGGCGACCCCATTCCGGGGTGATGGGGAGGATCGCGCGGGGCCGGAGCAACCGGCCCCGGTTGAGCAGGTGCAGGTCGTCCGGCTGGAAACGCGCGTCGGGCTGGCCGCTGAGGAGGGAGACCAGGAAGAGCGCCGGCTCAGGCACCCGCGCCGCTGCGGCGGCCTCGGCGCGCCGGCTCGCGGCAATGGCGTGCAGGCGATCGTACGTGTCGGGCGCGGCCAAGAGGATCACCTCCTCGGCGAGAGGGGTGACCTTGATCAGGAGCGGCTCCGCCCGGATCGACAGGGTGAAGTCGTCCTGGTGCAGCGTACCGAATCCGGGGGGCAGGGGACCGGCAGCCGGCCGGGATGCGCTCTCGGCGGGATCGCCGGGGACCATCGGCGCCGCCGCGGTCGGGGCGCACGCGAGCGCGGCGCCGAGCACCGTGGCGCCGAGGGCATAGGTCCGGAGCGCGGCTTTTCGCGTCGTGCGCCACTTCATTCGGACCCGCTCCCATCCTCGGTCAACAACCCGGCGATCGACTCGAGCAGCTCCTCACGCCCTTCTCCCGTCCTGGAAGAGAAGAGCAGGACCTGTTCCTCGTCCACGCCGATCTGATCGATCATTCCCGGGACCTTGAGGTCACGATCCCGCCGGCTCAGCTTGTCCGCCTTCGTCAGAACGAACAGGCTGGGCACTCCCGTCTGGGCCAGGAAGTCGATCATCTGCCGGTCGTCCGCGGTCGGGCCGTGACGCGCGTCCACCAGCTGCACGACGCCGACGAGTTGCTTGCTGGCCGACAGATAGCCCTCGATCAGTGGCTTCCAGCGGCGGCGCTGCTCCTTCGACACCTTGGCGTAGCCGTAACCCGGGAGGTCCACGAGATAGAATCGGAACTCCCGGCCGTTCGTCGAGGCCACGACCTCGTAGAAGTTGATCTCCTGCGTCTTGCCGGGCGTGGCGGAAACACGCGCCACCTGCGAGCGCGTGCGTCCGAGGAGTCGATTGATCAGGCTGGATTTGCCGACGTTGGACCGGCCGGAGAACGCGATCTGAGGCAGGCGTCCCGGCGGAGCGCCACCCGGCTTCGCGATGGCGCCCGCGAAGTTCACCGACTTGATGACCACCTCGACCCCGGGGATGGATGAGGGAAGGGCGTGACGCGTTTTCGCGTCACGCCTCCTTCACTTTCGCTTCCGAGTGGAGCACCAGGAGCGGCGGGATCCCGTCGGTCACGCACTCGGCGGTGATCACGACCTCGCGCACGTCGTCTCGCGACGGGGCCTCGAACATGACGTCACGCATGAGCTCCTCGAGCACCGCCCTGAGGCCGCGGGCGCCGGTGCCCCGGGCGATCGCCTTCCGCGCAATTGCCCGCACCGCTTCCGGATCGACCGTCAGCCCGATCCCTTCGAGCTCGAACAGCTTTTCGTACTGCTTGAGCAGAGCGTTCTTCGGCTCGGTCAGGATTTGGACCAGTGCATCTTCGTCCAGCGGGTCGAGCGTCACCATCGCCGGCAAACGGCCGATGAGCTCGGGGATCAGCCCGAACCGCAGCAGGTCGTCCGGCTCGACCCCCTCGAACGGGCTACGCGGCTTCTCGTTCGACGCCGCGCGCGACGTGCCGTTGAAACCGATCCGCCGCTGACCCAGACGGGCTTCGATGATCTTGTCGAGACCATCGAAGGCCCCACCGCAGATGAACAGGATGTTCTGCGTGTTGATCTGGATGTATTCCTGCTGGGGATGCTTCCGGCCGCCCTGGGGCGGGATCGACGCGACCGTCCCCTCCAGGATCTTGAGCAGCGCCTGCTGCACACCCTCGCCCGAGACGTCGCGCGTGATGCTCGGGTTCTCCGACTTGCGCGCGATCTTGTCGATCTCGTCGATGTAGACGATGCCTCGCTCGCACTCGGCGATGTTGTAATCCGCCGCCTGCAGCAGCCGCACCAGGATGTTCTCGACGTCCTCGCCCACGTACCCCGCCTCGGTCAATGTCGTCGCGTCGGCGATCGTGAACGGGACCTGGAGAATGCGGGCCAGCGTCTGGGCAAGGAGCGTCTTGCCCACGCCCGTCGGGCCGATCAGCAGAATGTTCGACTTCTCCAGCTCGACGCCGTCGAGCATCCCCTGATGGTTGACCCGCTTGTAGTGGTTGTACACCGCCACCGCAAGCGACTTCTTCGCCTCGTCCTGGCCGATGACGTACTGGTCCAGGACTTCCTTGATCTCCCGCGGCGTCGGAACGCTCGGGACCGAGTATGCCGATTCCCGTTCTTCCTCTTCCGCGAGGATCTCGTTGCACAGCGAGACGCACTCGTTGCAGATATAGACCGAGGGGCCGGAGATGAACTTCTTCACCGACTCCTTGGACTTTCCGCAGAACGAACAACGCAAGTGCTTGTCGCTTGCCATGGCTTACGCTCTCCCAGGGAGCTCCCGGCCTTCCGTACACCAGCGCCCGGAAGGCCGTGTCGCTACTTTACTTCTCTTTGTGACTCACATCGACCACTTCACCACGCGCAGTGACGACCTGATCGATAATGCCGTACTCCTTTGCCTCGAGCGGGCTCATGAAGCGGTCACGGTCGACGTCGTCCGCGATCCGCTCGACCGGCTGACCCGTGTGCTTCGCGAGGATCTCGTTCAGACGCTCGCGCGCGTACAGGATCTCCCGCGCCTGGATCTCGATGTCCGCCGCCGTGCCCTGACTGCCGCCCGACGGCTGGTGGATCATGATCCGCGAGTTGGGTAGCGCGCTGCGCTTCCCCGGCGCACCGGCCGCGAGGAGCAGCGCCCCCATCGACGCGGCCAGCCCCATGCACATCGTGTTCACCGGAGCGCTCAGGTACTGCATGGTGTCGTAGATCGCCAACCCTGCGTACACCGAACCGCCCGGAGAGTTGATGTACATGTAGATGTCCTTCTCCGGATCCTCCGCCTGGAGGAACAGGAGCTGGGCGATGATGATGTTCGCCACGTTGTCGTCGATCGGCGTGCCCAGGAACACGATACGGTCCATGAGGAGGCGGCTGAAAATGTCGTAGCTCCGCTCCCCCCGGCTGGTCCGTTCGATCACATAAGGCGGATATATGGGCATTGTGATCCCTCGTTCCCGTTCCTCGTCCAATGCGCCGCCGGCCTGTCGGCCGGCGAGGCGTCATGCGATCGTAGACTGAGACTTCAGGTACTCGAAGACCTTGTTCTCCGTGATTTCTTCTTCGAGTCTCGTCAGCTGACCGCTCTTCTGTAGCTGCGCCCAGACCTCACCGACCGGACGACCCTGCCGTTCGGCGATTTCCTCGACGCGGGCGTCGACCTCGGCAGAGGTGGCGTGCAGCCCCTCCAATTCGGCGACGCGCTCGATGACCATGATCCGACGCAGCGCCTGCTCCGCGGCCGGGCGCGCCAGCTCCATCGCCTCGGCGACGCGCTCGGGATCCGCGCCCTGCCGCGGGTTGATCAGCCTCTGCAAATACTGGTTCACCAGCGAGTCCGGTACGTCGAACGGGTTGGCCTCGATGATCGCGTCGAGGAGGCGCTGCCGCACGCCGCGCTCGGCCTCGGCGTCCGCCTCCTTCTCGAGATCCTCGCGCACCCGCGCCCGTAGCGTGGCGAAGTCCTCGAAGTCGCCGACGCTGCGCGCGAACTCGTCGTCGAGCTCGGGCAACTCCGGACGGCGGACCTCGAGGAGCTTGATGCGCGCCCGATCTTCGCGCGTCGCGCCTTCATCGGCCTCCGGGTCCGGCAGCTCGAGCGTGAACTCCCGCTCCTCGCCCGGCTGGAGGGCGCGAATCGCCTCCTCGACCGCCGGGACCGCTTCGCCCGCGCCGAGGACGATGTGGTAATGCCGCGGCTCGGCGCCGTTCGCATCCGGGCCGAGCGGCGTGATCTCGACGGCGACCGCGTCCCCGTCGACCGGCGACTCGCCCTCGACCGGATGCCAGACCGCCTGCTGCTCGCGCACCCGCTCGATCACGCGATCGACCTCTTCCTCGGCGACTTCCTGGCGCTCACGCCGGATCTCGAAGCCGCCGAGCCGGCTCAGCTCGATGACGGGCCGGATCTCGAACTCGACGTCGAACGTCAGATCCGAACCCGGAGAGTACTCGAGGTTCTCGACCTCGCCCTGCGTGATCGGCTGGAATTGTTCGCGCTCGAGCGCCTCACGGTACGCGTCTCGGACGACGCGCTCGACGGCCTCCTGATCGATCGCGGCGCCGAACTGGCGCTCGATCACGTTGGTCGGAACCTTCCCCTGGCGGAAGCCGGGGATACGAACGCGCTGGGCGAGCTGGCGCGCCACGGCCTGGCGCTCACGCTGCACACGCTCGCCGGGAACGGTGATCGTCAGCCGTCGCGCCCAGCTCCGCGGCTCGGCGACGGTAACCTTGAGCTCAGATGTATCGGCAGCCATTCCGGTCGACATCGGGTCCATAGTGATGCGAAAGGGGGGACTCGAACCCCCACGGGACAGGCCCACCAGATCCTAAGTCTGGCGCGTCTACCAGTTCCGCCACTTTCGCGGCTCATGAACGAAAAATCTAACGGAGCGCCACCCTTAGATCAACCGATCGCGGGGGCACAGCGCCGGGGCGGGGTGCGATGGACCGGGTGCCGTGGCGCGGGTGAAATGCGGGTCGAGCCGATTGCTGCACGGAGGCTCGGAGGAAGAGGCTTGGCGCCGGGAGGGCCGGGTGGCCAGGATGGGCAGGATGGCCCGGATGGGCCGGATGGGCCGGATGGGCCGGGCGCGAACGGATCGGCGCGCGGCACCGAGGCGCCGCGCGCCGGCGTCATACCCGGTCAGGGAACCCGGATGTTGGCGAAGCGGGTGCGCCCGTCCGGGCGGAGCAGGAGGAGCGAGACGACTTCGCCCGAGCGCAGCCCCCGGAGCATGGACTGCGCGTCCCGCGCCGAGTCGACCGCGCGGCGGTTGATCTCGATGATGCGGTGGCCGCCGATGTCCATGACGGCCGCCGGGCTGGTCGGGAGAACGCCGGTGATGACCGCGCCGCCGGGCCGGGAGTAACCGAACTCGCGGGCCAGTGCCGGCGTCAACTCGGAGATCTCGAGGCCGAGCTGCTCCGGCGGCTCGGTGCGCTCGCGGTTCGCGACGCGCGGGCGCTCGCGCGGGATCTCCGCCTGCATGAGACGGACGTGGAAACGGTGCGGATCGCCGTAGCGGATGACTCGGACGTCGACGGTCTCGCCGGGCTGGTGCTGGGCGATGAGCCGCTGGAGCTGCCCCACCCGCTGGACCTTCTGGCCGTTGACCTCGACGATCACGTCGCCACGCTGGATCCCCGCCAGGCGGGCGGGCGAGTCATCGCTCGCGAAGTCCTCGACCAGGACGCCGGCGATCTCCGGCAGGTCGAACACCTCGGCGTCCTCCGCCGTGACGTTGACGATGTTGATCCCCAGCAGCGCGCGGCGGACGTGGCCGTGGGCGATGAGGTCCGTCATGACCTTGCGCGCCAGATTCGACGGGATCGCGAAGCCGTACCCCTGATAGAACCCGGTTCCGCTCGCGATGGCCGTGTTGATCCCGATGATCTCGCCCCGGAGGTTCACGAGCGGTCCGCCCGAGTTGCCGGGGTTGATCACCGCGTCCGTCTGGATGAAGTCCTCGATGGCGTAGCTCGCCGCGGGGTCGCCGTGGGCGTTCAGCTCCGAACCGATGATCTGGAGCGGCCGGCCCTTGGCGCTGATGATCCCGCTGGTGACGGTGAAGTCGAGCGTGCTCGCGTCGCCGAAACCGGGGTTTCCGATGGCGAGGACCCATTCGCCGACGCGGGCGCGGTCGGAGTCGCCGAGGCGAGCGGCGGGGAGGCCGCGTGCGTCGATCTTGATGACCGCCACGTCCGTGGTCGGGTCGCGGCCGACGACCCGGGCCTCGAACTTCCGGTTGTCGACCAGCGTCACCGTGATCCGGTCCGATGACTCGATGACGTGATTGTTGGTGAGGATGTACCCGTCCGCGGAGACGATGAAACCGGTCCCTCCGGCGATCTGGGGCATCCCGTCGGGCATGCGGAAGAAGTCGCGGAGCCCGGGCGGGACGGCGGCCGGCAGGCGACGGCCGCTCCGCTCCACCTCGATCCGCACGACGGACGGGGTGACGGCTTCGGCGATCGCCGTGAAGGCTTCACTCAGCTCGACGACCTCGCGGACCTGCGATCGACCGGCGAGCGTCGTCTGAAGAACCGGCGCCGCGTGGCCGCCCGCGGGCCAATCGAGTCCGCTCGCCACACCGAGGCCGAGGATGAACGCCACGGGAACGAGGAGGAGAAACTTGCTTCTCCGGAGGGTGCGGTCGTCCATGGTTCTGCCGGTGGGTTTGGGGTGGCGTCCGCGTTCAATGTACCACCGGACTGGCGCGATGCAAAAGAGGCGCCGCTGTCGCGGCGCCTCTCGGGACCATGGCAAGGGAGCTTATTTCTCTTCGACGATCTCGTAGTCGGCCTCGACCACGTCGTCCCCGCCGGAGGACGACTGTGCCGTGGCCGGCTCCTCCTGCGCGCCCGCCTGCGCGGTCGAGGCTTGCTCCGCGGCCTGGGCCTGGTAGAACTGCTGACCGGCGGCGCTGAACGCCTGCATCAGCTCGTCGCGGGCCCGGTTCAGCTCGCCGAGGTCGTCCTGCTTGAGCGCCTTCTTCGCGCCCTCGAGCGCGGACTCGACCCGGGACTTCGCATCGCCGGAGACCTTGTCGCCCCACTCCTTCATGTCCTTCTCGACCTGGTAGATCAGCGAGTCGAGCTGGTTGCGGGCGTCGATCTTCTCCTTGCGCTTGCGGTCCTCCTCGGCGTGGGCCTCGGCGTCCTTGACCATCTTCTCGATCTCCTGCTCGCTGAGACCGCTGGACGCCTCGATCCGGATCTTCTGCTCCTTGCCCGTCGCCCGGTCCTTGGCGCTCACGTGCAGGATGCCGTTCGCGTCGATGTCGAAGGTGACCTCGATCTGCGGCATCCCCCGCGGCGCCGGCGGGATCCCCGTGAGCTGGAACTTGCCGATCGTCTTGTTGTCGATCGCCATCGGGCGCTCGCCCTGGAGCACGTGGATCTCGACCGTCGTCTGGTTGTCCTCCGCCGTCGAGAAGACCTCCGACTTCCGCGTCGGGATCGTGGTGTTGCGCGGGATCAGCGTCGTCATGACGCCGCCGAGCGTCTCGATCCCGAGCGAGAGCGGGGTCACGTCCAGGAGCAGGACGTCCTTGACGTCGCCGGCGAGCACGCCGCCCTGGATCGCCGCGCCGACCGCGACGACCTCGTCCGGGTTCACGCCCTTGTGCGGCTCCTTGCCGAAGAAGTCCTTGACGATCTGCTGGACCTTCGGAATCCGCGTCGAGCCGCCGACCAGGATGACCTCGCTCACGTCCGACGGCTTGAGGCCCGCGTCCTTCAGCGCTTGCTCCATCGGCGGGATCGTCCGCTGGATCAGGTCGTCGACGAGCTGCTCGAACTTCGCCCGGGTCAGCGTCACGTTCAGGTGCTTCGGGCCTTCCTGCGTCGCCGTGATGAACGGCAGGTTGATGTCCGTCTGCGTGGTGCTGGAGAGCTCCATCTTCGCCTTCTCCGCGGCCTCCTTCAGGCGCTGCAGCGCCATGGGGTCCTTGGAGAGGTCGATCCCCTGGTCGCGCTTGAACTCCTCGACCAGCCAATCGATGATGCGCTGGTCGAAGTCGTCGCCGCCGAGGTGCGTATCACCGTTCGTCGCCTTGACCTCGAACACGCCGTCGCCCAGCTCGAGGATCGAGATGTCGAACGTGCCGCCGCCGAGGTCGTAGACGGCGATGATCTCGTCCTTCTTCTTGTCCAGGCCGTAGGCGAGCGCGGCCGCGGTCGGCTCGTTGATGATGCGCAGGACCTCGAGCCCGGCGATGCGGCCCGCGTCCTTCGTGGCCTGGCGCTGCGCGTCGTTGAAGTAGGCCGGGACCGTGATGACCGCCTGCGTGACTTCGTGGCCCAGGTAGTCCTCCGCGGTCTGCTTCATCTTCTGCAGGATCATCGCGGAGATCTCGGGCGGGCTGAACGCCTTGTCCGCGTTCGGGAGCCGGACCTGGACGCGGCCCTCGGAGTCGGAGGTCACCTCGTAGGGGACCCGCTTCTCCTCTTCCTTGACCTCCCCGGCCTTGCGCCCCATGAAGCGCTTGATCGAGAAGATCGTGTTCTTCGGGTTCGTGATCGCCTGCCGGCGCGCGACCTGGCCGACCAGGCGCTCACCATCCTTCGTGAACGCGACCACGGACGGCGTGGTGCGCCCACCCTCGGCATTCGGGATGACCACCGGGTCGCCGCCCTCCATGACGGCGACGACGGAGTTGGTCGTCCCCAAGTCGATACCGATGACCTTTTTCGCCATTGTTGCTCCTGAATTTTTCGGGACGTCGTTGCGACCGCCGCGGCGCGCGCGTGCAACGGGTATGCCAGGGGAGGGGGTGGTTTTTTAGGTCATTACGGCACGGGAAGGGGTGTGGGCTGTCATGGTGGCAGGGCTCAGGGCTCAGGGCTCAGGGCTTGGGGTTCGGGGCTTGGGGCTCGGGGGGGGGGCGGCAACTTCCTGACCCCTGAGCCCTAGGCCCTGAGCCCTGGCGGGGTCGGGCGGGGCGGGGCATCCATTGCCTTCGGGTTTTGTTCGGTATAATTTGGGTGCCCCGTGGATGGGGTGAGCGGAGCGAGCGCGGAGGGGGAGCGTGGCCACCAACGTTGCGGAGTTGAAGGAAGTCCTCGCGCGACGGTTCCCCGGCGCGGTGCCGGTCACCTATGGGACGGCGGGGGCGGTGGCGACGGGGGTGGCGGCGCTGGACCGGGTGCTTCCCGGGGGCGGGTTGCCGCGGGGGAGGTTGTCGGTGTGGGTCCCCGGGGGCGGAGCGACGGCGGTGCTGCAGGGGGCGTGTGCGGTGGTCGGGGAGCGAGGGGAGCGTGCGGCGTGGGTGGATGGAGCGGGGTCGTTGATGTGCCTGCCCGGCGGGGACCGGGGGGAGGTGGCGGTAGGGACGCCGCCTCTGGTGCTGCGTCCCAGGGATGGGCGGGCGGCGCTGGCGTGCGCGGAAGAGTTGCTGCGCTCCGGGGGCTTCGCGCTGGTGGTGCTGTCGGGGGCCGAGGTGGTGGGGGTGGAGGCGGTGCGTCTGTCGCGGGCAGTGCGGGAGGGGGGAGGCGCGTTCGTGGCGCTGGGCGCGGGCGCATCGATCGCGGCGCTGCGCCTGGAGTCGCGGATCGCGCCGGAGGGGTATCGCTGGCGGCTCGGGGCGTTGGGCGAGCCGGCGGAGGTGGAGTCGGTGACGGTGGAGGTGCGGGTATGGGGGATGGGGCTGAGTGCGCGTGCGGAGTTCCGGTTGCCGGTGGTGTATCATGAGCTGCGTTTGTCTCTGGAGCCCGGGCTGGTCGACCGGCGGGGGGGCGGGCGATGAGGTGACGGCGTCGCTGCTCGAGGTGGTGCCGCGGGTAGTGGTGGAGGGGCGCGGGGTGGTGTGGGCGGATGGGCGAGGATTGCCGGCGGCGCGGGTCGCGGGGGACTTGGTCGATCGTCTGAAGGGGCTCGGGGCGGGGGCGGTGTGGGCCGGGGTCGCGATGGTGCCGGTCGCGGCGGAGATGGCGGCGCGGGTGGCGGGAGTGGTGGGTGCGGCGGGTGCGGCGGGTGCGGCGGGTGCG